>DATKEW010000085.1:0-57122 GCA_035511785.1 Mycobacterium sp. | reverse complement strand
GCGTGGCCTGTATTCCGGTGCGGTGGTGATGCTCTCGGCGGGTGGCGGGCTGGACGCGGCGCTGACGCTGCGAGCGGCCTACGAATGCGACGGGAAGACGTGGCTGCGGGCCGGCGCCGGCATCATCGAAGAGTCAGACCCAAAGCGCGAGTTCGAGGAGACCTGCGAGAAGCTGTCCACGCTGGCGCCGTATTTGATTGCGCGTCCCTAGCGACTTCACCCCCTGCCGGCCTCCAACCGTGATCGCGAGCGTAACGTGGCCGCGAATCCACCGGGCAGTCTTTCGCACCGGCGTTACGCTCGCGGGGTTTATGGCCCGTCGACCTGGCGGGCGATCGCCTTTTTGTCGATCTTGCCGATGGGTGTGGTGGGCAGTGCTGCCATCGGGACCAACATGTCGGGCCGGGCATGCACGGCGACGCCGCGTTGGTCCAGGTAGGCGTTCAACTCCGCAAGGCTTACCGGCGGCCCGGTGAAAACGACGGCAGCGCAGATCTTTTCGCCCAGATAGGGATCGGGCAGCGGAACGGCCGCGGCTGAGAAGATCGCCGGGTGGCTCAGCATCTGCTCTTCGACGTCTGCTGCGGCGATGGTTTCACCGCCGCGGCAGATGACGTCTTTGACCCGGCCGGTGACCACCAGGTAGCCGTCTTCCCGGCGGCGGACAAGGTCGCCGCTGCGGTAGAAACCATCGGGATCAAAGCAGCGTTCGTTGTCGCGCTCGGCACGGAAGTAGCCGTTGAGCGTATACGGGCCGCGCACCAGCAGCTCGCCCTCGTCGCCGGGCGCCACCGGCGCACCCGCGCCGTCGACGATGCGCAGTTCGTCACCCGCGCACAGTGGCCGGCCCTGGGTGTACTCGATGAGTTCCGGCGGATCGTCAAGGCGGGTGTAATTCAGCAGCCCCTCCGCCATCCCGAACACCTGTTGCAGGCCGGGGGTCAGCGCCGCGCGTATCCGGCGAGCGTCCTGTGGCTCGAGTCGCGCCCCACCAACCTGCAACAGCCGCAACGACTTTGGTGTCACTGGCTCCCAGTCGCACGCCTGTGCCCACAACTTGGCAAGCGCAGGCACCACTGCGGTGACCGTGACACCATGCCGGTCAATCGCGGCGAAGGCGGCCTCCGGGCTGGGATCGGTACCGAACACGGTGGTGGCGCCCACCGTCATCGCACCAAGCAGTCCCGGACAGGCCAGCGGAAAGTTGTGTGCCGCCGGCAGCGACACGAGATACACGTCATCACTTGTCAGGCGACACAACTGGGCGCTCGCCGTGGCGTTGTAGACATAGTCCTCGTGCGTGCGAGGGATCAACTTCGGCACGCCGGTGGTGCCACCCGACACGAGCAGCAACGCGGGGAGGGCTGTGCCGGACACAAACTGAGGCACGTCACCGGCGGGCAGCCGTGACCACGAGGTAAATGGGCCGGGGTCGCCGTCGACGATGACGTGGCGGAGCCCTGGATGGAGCGTGACCAGCTGCTCGGCCATCGAGCGGTAGTCGAAGCCGCTCGCCGTCTCGGCGATGACCAACCCGACCGCATCGCTGACCGTTATGAAGCGACTGAGCTCAGCCGACCGATGCCCGGGGAGACACAGCACCGGAATCGCCCCGGCGCGCAGCAGACCGAACAATGCAACGGCAAACCGGCAGGAATTGGGCAGCTGCAAGAGCACTCGGTCAGTTGGTGCGATCCCGAGTGCGGCGAAGCCGCCGGCAGCTTGGTCCGCCAGTTCGTCCAGCTCGAAGTAGGTGTGGCTGCTGGCAGCGTCCACGACGGCGACGCGGTGAGGCCACATCGCCGCGGCGCGCCGCAACACTGAATCGACGGTGCGACCGGTCCAGTAGCCAGCCGCTCGGTAACGCGCCACCCGTTCCGACGGAAAGGGAACGAACCCATGCAGCGTCGCCGTTTGTGCTGCGGTTTTGGACGCCTGGGGCAAGTTAACTGGCACGCAACGGCTCCGTCGGGGGCGAGCGTATCCCGCCCGGCAAACATAGGGTAGCGTACACGAAGTTAGGACAGCCTGGGCTAACCTCTGGAGGTGTGGTTGTGGGTCATGCTGCCGCGAGTTCTCAGACCTTCCGCCACGAGGTCGCCGAACTTGTCGGTATCAGCACCGGGGCCGTCAACCCCAACGGTGGAACTTTAGGCCAACTGTTGGCTGGTGCACAATGACCGGCACGCTGGCGATCATCGGGGCCGGAGCGAAGGCCGTGGCAGTGGCCGCGAAGGCGGCGGTGCTGCGCGAAATGGACGCCGAGGTCGCCGACGTCGTTGCCATCGAACGCTCTGGCGTGGCCGCGAACTGGCAGGCCGGCGGTGGTTGGACCGATGGCCGCCAGCGATTGGGCACCAGCCCCGAAAAGGACGTCGGCTTCCCATACCGATCGACACTGGTGCCCGGCCGCGACAACGAAGTCGATGAACGGATGACGCGATTCAGCTGGCAGTCGTATTTGGTTGCGACGGACCAACTCGTTGGCTGGATCGACCGAGGAAGACCGGCGCCGACTCACGACACGTGGGCCGGATACATGCGCTGGGTAGCCGACGTGGTGGGTTTGAAAGTCGTTCGCGGCGAAGTGGATCGGATCTCAGTCGATGAATCGCGCTGGGTGCTGGACACGCGTGACTCGAGCATGACCGCGGATATGGTGATGGTCACCGGTCCCGGCCAGCCCGAGCGGTCCATGCTTTCGGGTGACTCGCGGGTGTTGTCGATTGCGCAGTTTTGGGAGCGCGCCGGGCGGCACGAACGGATCGTTGCCGACAGTGTTGCGGTCATCGGCGGGGGAGAGACGGCCGCGTCAATCCTCAATGAGCTTTTCCATCATCGGGTTTCGGCGATCACGGCGATCTCGCCGCAGGCGACGCTGTTTACTCGTGGCGAGGGTTTCTTCGAGAACTCGCTGTTTTCCGATCCCACCGGCTGGCGCAGCCTGACGCAGGATGAACGGCGTGACTGCATTGCCCGCACCGACCGTGGAGTCTTCTCCGCGCGGGTTCAGGAGTCACTCCTCGCCGATGAAAGAATCAAGCATCAGCGCGGGCGCGTTGCTCGAGTGGTCAACCGCGACAGCAAGATCTGGATCACGCTTAGCACCGACAACTGTGGTGAACCACTCGAGGCCCTGTATCGCTTCGACCTTGTCATCGATGGATCAGGTGCCGATCCACTGTGGTTCCTGCCGTTGTTGTCCCCGGCCGCCGTTGACCTCCTGGAAGTCGGAGTGGGCGGACCTCTGACGGGCGAGCGACTCGAGGAGTCTATCGGCCACGACTTGGCCGTCAGCGGTGTCATCCCGAAACTGTTCCTGCCCAACCTGTCCGGAGTCAACGAAGGCCCGGGATTTCCGAACCTGAGCTGCCTGGGGCTGCTGTCCGACCGTGTGCTCGGCGCTGGGATGGAAGTCAGTGACACACCGATGGAAAAAAGCGATGAGTACCAATCCGTTTCACGATGACACCGCCACGTGGACTAGATCCGTTTGCTAATTGCTCAGCTTGGTGAGAAGGTCCGCCATCGACGCCCCGCCCAGGAGATCCGATATCTCCAGATCGCGATTGAACTCGGTCTTGACACGACGGCGTAACTCTAAGGCCCGCAACGAATCCAGGCCGATCGCGACCATGGGGATCGTGATGTCGATGTTTTCGACGCTGTCGGCACCGATGGCCTGGGCCAGCAGGCTCATAAACCGCCGCGAGACATCCGTCTCCGCAGCGGGGGATCGGCTTGCTTTTGCAAGGGGTGCTGACGTTTGGGCAACAGGCGACGTCAGCTGTGACACCAACGGGCCGTAACCGTAGGCTTCCAGCATGGGCCGTGCGCGATCAAAGTCGTATGCCAAAACGATGGCGTTTCCGCGGAACCGGGTCATTCCCACTGCGAGCGCATCGGCAGGAGACATTGGAATGACACCGATAGCGGCCAGTTGCGCCGTACTGGTCGCATCGAGCTCGAAATGGACTGTCCACTGGCCCCACTGCACGGAAACGCAGTCCAGACCCTCAGCTCGGAGTCGGTGTGCCATGGCGTCCAGCATTCGATTGGCCGCCGCGTAGACGACCTGGCCGCGGCCGCCAATCGTTGCCCTCGCAGACGAGCACAGAATCACGCGGCAGTTGTCAGTTCGGGGATACGTTTCCAGCACGTGTGAGATGCCGACAACCTTGGCGCGCAACGCCTGGTCGACCTTCTCGGCGGTGATATCCGCTAATTCGATAGGCGAATAGTTCACCGCGGCATGGACTATCAGATCCGCAGGGGCGTCTTGGTTTTCGGCGGCCAGTCGCGATACCGCTGCTTGGTCACCAACATCGCATCGAATCACATGGATCTGCGTCGGCGCGGCCGAACGGATCTGTTGCAGTCGATCTGCGACTGCGGTGGTCTCGCCCGATCTGCTTACCAGTGTGATTCGGCGCGCTCCACGCTGCACGAAGTGATCGCAGAATTCGAGCCCGAGGTTGCCGGTCCCCCCGATGATGAGTACGTGTTCAGGCCGCGCGCTATCGGAGTCGGCGACGCAGGGGTCGCCCACAACGATCCGCTTGGCGTAGAGGGCACCGTTACGCAGTGCCAGCTCCGATTCTTCCGCGGTGTGCAGCGCAGCGAGGATTGCGTCTGCAGATTTCGACGTCGTCAGTCCGGCCGGCAGATCGAGGTGCCGGAATCCCACGCCCGGGTGATCGGCGCCTATGCTGCGAAAGCCCGCACTCGCCGCCGCGTGCACCGGATCTGGCGGCGTATCGTCAGCAGCCACTGCCTCACCGCCCACCGTCACCAGCCAGCAGTCGGTAATCGCATCGTTGAGCCCTGGCCACCATGTGCGGTTAGAGAAGAAATTCGCGACCTCGGCTGCGGCCGCACAGTCGTCGTCCAGTTTCGGCGATTGCGGAAGGAGTATTGCCAGCGTATTGAAATCGTTTCTGATACTGCTGCTTTCGTCGCTAATCAGGTGAGCGGTGGCGCCAACGTCGCCGGCGGCCAGGCACAGCGCGGTTGCCAGTTCCGCACAGGCCCCGGCGTGATCAACGATTCCAAGGACACGCGGCGGTACTAGTGAGCGCTGCGATAGCCGAACCCACTCCTCGACGAACAGTCGCGCCGGCGCGGTTTCAGCGACGGGTTCGGGCGCCGGCTCCGCCGTATGGCGGAGAACCGAGCGGTAGAGCTGCCACAGCCGGGTCTCGTGCATACGGGTGTTTGGGAAATCGAGCAACGGCAGTGGGGCGGGGCCGTCGGGCTCGGTGCCCAGGGACCCCCACGGGTAAGCCAGGTCGTGCACGGCCAGCTGCGCGAGATTGCGGGTGAACTCGCTTAGGTCGGTGGCAGTTCGGTTGGAGGTGCCGACCACCATGGTCGCGCGTTCGTCTCCGTCGTGTAGGGCGGCGAGATTCTCTTGGATCGCGAGCTGCAGCGTCGGGTGCTCGGCCAGTTCGACGAAGGTGTCGATGCCGAGGGGTAGCGCGGCGGCGATCGCCTTGTCGAATCGAACCGTGTTGCGCAGGTTCCAGAACCAGTATTGGTCGACCGATAGGTCCTGGGCGATGGGACCGCCGAGAGTGGCGCCCAGGCAGTCGATGTCGGTGTCCAGGAACTTCGGATTCTGCAGCTCGCGTTGCGTGTCCGCACGTACCTTTTCGGCGAGCTCGTTGATCAGGCTGGTGTGCGCGGGATACTGGACGCGAATGACCCGCGCGAACGTGCCGCGCGCGGTGAGCGTGTCGACGATGTCCTGCACCGTTTCCCGATCGCCGGAAATCCCCATCATGCTGGGTGAGTTGATCACCGACAGCTGCGCCCAACCCGAGCAACGCGCCAGTAGGTCCTCGCACGTGTCGCGGTCGGCGGCGACGACCGCCATTGCGTAGTCACCGGATTCGAACTCGTCGGCGGCACGCGCGCGTATCCCGACGACGCTAACGGAATCCGCCAGGGTGATCGTGCCGGACACGTAGGCCGCGGCGATTTCTCCTTGGCTGTGCCCGATGGTGATGTTCGGCGCAAGCCCAAATGATCGCCACATCGCGGCCAAGCCAGCCATTTGGGTGAACAACGCCGGCTGGACGGTACCCGCGGTGTCTTCGGCCGGAAGATGTTCATCCAGAAGGTAGTCCAGCGGCGACTCGCCCAGCGGGCTTGCGAATGCCTCGGCGCAGCGATCGACTTCGGATCGGAATGCCGGGATCGATTCATAGAAGAGCTTTCCCATCCCAGGTCGCTGGACTCCTTGGCCGGGAAAGACGTAGGCGACCCGGCGGACGGTGGCGGCCGCGTTCGTGCGAATCAGCGCGGGATGTTCACGGCCGTCGAGCATCGCCCGCAGGGCGCCGAGCAATTCGTCGCGGTCGGCCACCATGGCCAGGGCCCGGTGCCGGCGGGCGATGCGCGTCCGGAACAGCATGTCGGCGATTGCCTGCGGCGCCACCTCGAGATGATCTGTGGCATACGAAAGCAGGGCCGCAGCCTCGCCCTGCAGCAGATCGGGGGTATCCGCCGACACCAGAACGGGAATGGTGCCGTCCGGAAGCCGGTAGGTGAGAGGCTTCACTTTCTCACTTCCCGGGACTCGCGGGCATGGCGATGATTGCATGCGCGTTGGCGCCCCCCGCGCCGAACGACGAAACGGCACCGTAGCGGATGCCGTCTTTCGGCTCCCAGGGGTGCAGTTTTGTGGCCAGCCGCAGGCCCGTCGAATCCCAATCCACCGTCTTGGTTGGGTTGTCCGAGAACAGGGTTGGCGGAATGTGACCGTGCTGGCCAGCCAGCAGCAGCTTGGTCAGCCCGAGCATGCCGGACGCCGCTTGCGCATGTCCGGCGTTCGACTTGATCGAGCCCAGCAGCGCCTGGGATCCGGCCGCGCCGTAGGTCTTGAACAGGGCGATCAATTCCTGCGGGTCACCCGCCA
The DNA here is from genome assembly GCA_035511785.1 of Mycobacterium sp. Lineage (GTDB taxonomy): Bacteria > Actinomycetota > Actinomycetes > Mycobacteriales > Mycobacteriaceae > Mycobacterium. The sequence goes on along the minus strand of DATKEW010000085.1, from coordinate 50,203 downwards.
GAGTCGCGGTGCCGTGCCCTTCGATCATGCCGATGTCAGCCGGGTCGATTCCCGCCGCGTCCAGCGTCTTGCTGACGACCTGCACCTGCGCCCGCGTCCGGGGAACCAGGATCGGCTTGCCCTTGCCGTTGTGGTTCGTGCGGATGGCCAGGATGCGTCCGTAGACCCGATGTCCCAGTTGACGCGCTCGCGATTCACGTTCGACCACAACCATTCCCGCGCCTTCGGCCCACACGGTGCCGGTGGCGTCGTCCGAGTAGGCCCGGCAATGCCCGTCCGCGGAGATGGCATTGAGTCGGGAGAACTCGTAAAAGGCCGTCGGCTCTCCCAGAACGCACACGGCGCCGGCAAGCGCCCAGTCGCACTCGTCCATTTGAACCGCGTTGGCGGCCAGCTGCACTGCGGTCAACGATGACGCGCACGCCGAGTCGAGGGATATCGATGGGCCGACCAGCCCAAGGCAATGCGAGATCCTGCCGGCGCCTCCCAATTGTCCCAAACCGACGGTCCGGAATCCGGTGTAATCGTCGGCCACCGCCGTGCGTGAGCCGTATTCGGTCATCGACATCCCGACGAAGCAGCCGCCCTCCGAACCCTCGAGCGTCCCGGGATTGATTCCGGCGTTCTCCAGCGCCTTCCACCCCACCCGCATCGCGACCCGCTGCTGCGGGTGCATCACCATCGCCTCGTGATGGGTGAGGCCGAAGAAGGGCGGATCGAATGTCGCTGCGCCGTCCAAGAATCCGCCGGAATCGCAGACCCGCCGCCAACCGTCATCTACTCGAGACGCCGACAGGAGATCGTCGACGGTCCACCCACGGTCGCGTGGAAACGGGCAGAGCAGCTCCCTCGATTCGGCAAGTGCCGACCATAAGGCGCTCGGGCTGTCGATTCCGCCCGGCGCCTCTACGGCCATTCCAGAAATGACGATTGGGTCGGTTGCTACCGCTGCGGCAGATCCGTTGTTGCTCACGCCGTTTGCTCGCATTGCGCGCTCGACGCCAACAGCTCCGCGACGGCATCGATGTGCGATTTCAGGTAAAAGTGCCCGCCGTCGAACATCGTCACCTTGACGGTGTCGGTGTGATTAGCCCACCCGTACAGGTCGCCCAGGGTGATGTACGGATCCTGGTCACCGCCCATGGCGTGAATCGGAGCTGCTATCTTGACGTCTTCAGCGCAGGCGTACGCGTCAAAAGCCTTATAGTCCGCTTTGATAACCGGAAGCGCCAGTCTCATGAGTTCGCGGTTCGCGATCACATCCGAGTCGGTACCCTCGAGCGCCGCGAGATGGTTGAGGATTTCCTCGTCATCCTTTGGGTGTGGTGGTTTGTCCGCGGCGTTACCAGGAGCAACCGCCGCGGAGACGTTGAGGTGCCGCACGTCGATTCCCGCGGCCTCCGCTAACCGGACGAACTCGAACGCGACCAATGCCCCCATGCTGTGACCGAACGTTACGACCGGGACGCCGCGATTCCGATCCGACGTCGCGAATTCGCCGAAGGCTCCCGCGGCGATCTCTTCCAGCGAGGCCAATGAGGCTTCAGCCGCCCGGTCCTGCCGTCCCGGGTACTGGAAAACGATGACCCTGAACTTCGCGCTGAGCACCTTCGAGAAGTCCCGGTAGGCCGACGCACCGGCCCCGGCGTGGGGAAACACCAGGAGCGGAAGGCTCTCGGGCGACTCCGGTTGGTGGAACTGCCTGATCCACCCCAATGTCCGCGGCAATGCGCTCCTACCCTTCGCCAGCGTCGCTCCGAATAGCACGCGTTCGTCCGGCCTGAGCACGTCGACCGAAAGATCGATCCGGTCTCGTCGCCGCGACAGCCGTGCAACTTAGCGAAGGCTAACATAAGGCGCGGATGCCTAGCGGCTTGTCGCCGGTTGACCTCAGGTTCCGCGCGGCTCCGCGTGTCTGCTCATTGGCGTTCCCGGTCGCGAATCATGAGGGCGGCTCGCTTGTCCGGCAGCTCGATGTCCATGGCGCGCCGGAACCCGGCAAGCTCGCCCACCCGAATAACTCGCTCGTTTTCAACGTCGGGCTCGCCGATCACCCGACTGGCGCGCGGATCCGCCTCCAATTGCCAAGTGGAAACCGTGCGCAACAGGTCCACGGCCAGCCCACGACCGCGGCACTGGGCTGGACCCAGGAGCATGTGTACGCCTGCGTCGTGCTCGCGCGCGGCGTAATACTTGGCGAGCGGGTCGAGGTCGGCGCGGTAGAGCTCCCAATAGCTCATCGGGACGCCGTCCAGCTCGCCCAGGTAAGGGGAGGAGTGCGTGCTGCGGTCCTGTTCGCGCAGATAGGACGCGATCTGGTCTCGTTGCCACGCCTTCTTCCAGAAGCATGCCACCTCGGGGTCGTTCATCCAGGAATGCACCCGGTCGAGGTCGCGGTCGGGGTCCAGCCGGCGCAGCGAGAATGTTCCGTGTTCCAGCGTGGTGCGGCGGCACCCTAGGTCCGGCTTGTCCACACGCCGCGCCTCCCGCACCAGATTGGCAAATGCGTCGAGGGATGTGCTACCAGGGAATCTGGAAGCGCTTCCCGTCGCGTCCACAGCCGCTAAAGCATGCAACTTAGCGAAGGCTAACATAATCTCCTAACTGGTGGTTGGCGCAGGAAGTTCTTTTTGGATGGCGGCTACCTGACCAACCAGGCATCACCGGCAAACTGAAGGTTAGTGGGGCGGGCTATGGCAGACGATGCCAAGATATTGCGGGAACGCCGTCGCGAATTGTTGCGCAGGCGCATCGCTGACAGCGGCATGGCCGCACCCCAACTGGACGAACAGGCACCTCTCGTCGCCGGCGAACGGTATGGTCTGTCGGCCGGCCAGCGGCGGATGTGGTTTCTGCAGGCCATGGATGCAAGCGACGCCACACTCAACATCTGCGTTGCCTATCGACTGACCGGCGTGCTGGACGAGGCACGTTTGCGCGCCGCGTTCAATGATGTTGTCGCACGCCACGCCGTCTTGCGCACCAACTACGGGGTGGACAGCGAGGGTGAGCCCTATCAAATCTTTTGCGATGACGTTGAGATCACTTGGCGAACGGGTGATTTGACTCAGCTTTCCGGCGAGGCACGCGAGCGGCAGATCGAGGTCCGCGCGCGGGACGAGTTCGGCCGGCCGTTCGATCTCAACGACGAGTTGCCGCTGCGGGTTACCCTGCTGCGAACCGGCGCAGACGAATTCGTGCTGCTGCTGGTCGTGCATCACATCAGTTGGGATGACGACTCGTGGGCCGTCTTCTTCGCCGATCTGACTGCCGCTTACAACGGTCAGCAAGACGGCGCCCCTGCGCCGCAGTTTGTCTCGGTCGAGGTCCTAGAGACCCCAGCGGAACCTTCGATTGCCGACGTCGGTTACTGGGCTGACACATTGCGGCCGTCGCCCGAACCGCTGGAGCTTCCCGGCGTTGCCGCCGCACATCCGTCCAGGCGGGCCGAACGTCGAAGTCGGGTGTTGCCCGCCGACCTGTTCGGCCGGGTCGAGGACTCCGCCCGAAAGCACGCCGCCACGCCGTTCATGGTGTTACTGGCGGCTTTTGGGGTGCTGGTGCGTCGCTACACGGGCACAACGGATTTCCTGATCTCGGTGCCGGTAACCGATCGTGGCGCGGCGGCCGAAGGTGCCATTGGATACTTCGGTAACACGCTGTTGCTGCGGATCACCGTGCGATCGCAGGACACCTTCACCTCGTTTGTCGACGCGGTACGCGAAACGTGTCTTAACGGTTTCGCCCATCAGTCGGTCGGCATCGATCGCGTGGTCCGCGAAGTAAACCCGGAGCGCGTGGGACACGACGGCATGGACAACCTTGTCCGGCTGGCCTTCAGCATGCGCAGCAGCGTCAGCGGATTCGCGTTGGGCGGCGTCACCGTGCGGCAGCTCGAACTTGGCGCGGTCAGCGCCCACCTTCCGCTTGCGCTTGCGGTTGTGCTCGATCGGGACGGGGCCTTCGTCGAGTTCGAATACCAGACCGACGTGCTGGGTACTGCACTCGTCGATCAGATGCTGAATCACTACCTGGGGCTGCTGGACAACGCGTTGGCCGAGCCCGGGCGTCGTCTCACCAGTATGGACATGCTCGACGCCGGCGAACGGGATGCCGTCCTGGCGCAGTCGCACGGCGATCTTGTCGCCACGCCGGCCACCACGATGGTCGCGATCCTCGAAGCAGCCGCGGGTGCCACCCCCGACGCGGTCGCGCTGGTTTCCGATGAAGCCGAGCTGACGTATGCGGGATTGCATCACCGCGCAAATCGTTTGGCGCGCTGGCTTGTCGGGCAGGGGTTTGGTGCCGACGACATCATCGGCCTGCGCATGACCACCTCGATTGAGTTCGTCGTCGCGATGCTCGCCGTACTGAAGGCCGGTGCGGCTTATCTCCCGATAGACCCCGCCTACCCGGACGATCGCATCGAATACCTCGTCACGAACGCGCGCCCACAGATGGTAATTGGTCGCGACGAACTCGACGCCGCAGAAAGGGCCGCCGCACACATGTCGGACGTCGCGCTTACCGATGCCGACCGGCTATCTGCATCGCATCCCGACCATTTGGCCTATGTCATTTACACTTCCGGCTCGACAGGCCAGCCCAAGGGCGTGGCGGTCTCGCACCGCGCAATCGCCGAGCACGTGGATGGTTTCACCGCCGAGTGGAGCATCACCGCCGAAGATCGGTTGCTGCAGTTGGTGTCGGTCAGCTTCGACGCGTCGCTGGGAGACCTCTTCATCGTATTGTCGCTTGGCGCACGGCTGATTGTGCCTAAGCCCAACGCCTTTAGCGACATCTCTTATATCGCAGATCTGATCAGCCGCCACCGCGTCACTGTGCTTCACGTGGTGCCTTCGATGCTGAGCACTCTCTTACTACTGCCACAGGTCAGCGAATGGCGGGCGCTGCGTTATGTGCCGGTGGGTGGAGAAGCGCTTTCAGGTGAGGTAGCCGACAAATTTGCCAGCTACTTCGACGCGGAGTTACGCAATCACTACGGCCCGACCGAGGGCGTGGTCTGCTCGACACACATGCAGGTAGAAGGGCCGCAGGGTACCCGTGTGGTGCCCATCGGTGTGCCGAACCGCAACGTCCACGCCTACGTACTTGACGAGGAATTGCGGCTGGTGCCTGCGGAGGTGATCGGCGAACTGTACCTCGGCGGTGTTCAGTTGGCGCGCGGGTATCTGGGACGTCCCGGGCTGACTGCGGAGCGATTCGTCGCGGATCCGTTCAACTCCGGCATGCGGCTGTACCGGACCGGAGACCTGGTCCGCCGCAACATTTCTGGCAACCTGGAATTCGTCGGACGAGCTGACGAGCAGGTAAAGATTCGTGGCTTCCGTATCGAAGTTGGCGAAGTGGAGTCTGTAATCGCGACGCACCCGGCGATCAAACACTGCCTCGTCGTCGCCGAAGACACCGAAGCAGGACCCATGCTCGCCGCGTACCTGGTGCCGATGACGGGTGAAGCCGATGCCAGCTTTGTCGAGGACTTAGATCTCGACGAGATCCGGGCGCATGCCACGGCGGTGCTTCCGGAATACATGGTGCCCAGTGCGTTCGCGGTAATCCCCGAGATCCCGCTGACCGTGAGCGGCAAACTAGACAAGCGAGCGCTGCCCGCCCCAACCCCGGTAGCGCTACACAGCTACCGTGAGCCGGCGACTGGCACCGTGCGCCGGATGTGCTCTATCTTCGCCGGACTGTTCGGCTGGGAGCGCGTCGGTGCCGATGACTCATTCTTTGGACTCGGCGGCCATTCGCTCCTGGCAGCCCGGTTGGTAGCGCAGATCCGTGCCGAGTTCGGGTTGGAGCTGTCCGTGCGTACCGTGTTTGACGTTCCGACGCCGGCCGGCTTGGCGGCTCGGCTGGTAGAGCACTTCCGTGCCGAGTTCGACATCGAGCTCGACGAGATAGAGTTCCAGGAGGCCTTCGACGACCCTCCCCACGACTTGGTGTCGAGGTCACGGTCAGCGCGTCCGGAACTGGTCGAATCGGCTCGCCCCGAACGGCTCCCGTTGTCCTACTCCCAGCTCGCTGCGTGGTTCCAATACCGGATGGAAGGTGCACGCGATGGCTTCAATATCCCATTTGCGCTTCGCTTCGCCGGCCGGCTGGACACCCCCACACTCACCGAGGCGCTCAACGACGTCGTGGCCCGGCACGAGCCGCTGCGCACGAACTTCGTTGAGCACGAGGGTGTTCCGTATCAAATCGTGCATCCCACATTGAAGGTGGGACTACCTGTCGATGAGGTCGCCGTAGACCAGCTCGACGAGACAGTGGCCCAGCTGCGCCGGCATGTGTTCACGCCCGAGTCCGGACCGCTGATCAAGGCAACCCTGTTGGCGATCGAGCCGGATGTGCATGTGCTGCTGCTGCTCGTCCACCATATAGTCAGCGATCACGCGTCACTCGGCATCTTTTTAGAAGACCTCATCACTGCGTACCGCGCGCGGCTGAACGGTCAGGCGCCGCAGTGGCCCAGACTGCCCATCCAGTTCGCGGATTACGCACTGTGGCAACGAAATGCATTCGATCCGGCGAACGAATGGGGACAGGCGGAGCTGGCGTATTGGCGAGATGCGTTGGCTGGACTGCCCGACGAGATCTCGGTAGCCCACGACAAGTCGCGCCCGCCGGTGCTCGGGAAGCGTGGGGAAGCAGTGAGCTTCACGGTGTCCGCAGCCAGCCGGGCGGCCCTGAAGTGGCTCGCCGAGCAAAGTGGCGCCACCGAATTCATGGTTTATCAGGCTGCTCTCGCAGTGTTGCTGCACAAGCTCGGCGGCGGCACGGACATCGCGATTGGTAGTCCGGTTGCGTCCCGCGTCGAACCCGCTACCGCGAATCTAATCGGGCTGTTCGCCAACGTGGTGGCGCTACGTAACGACCTATCTGGCGATCCAAATCTGCGCAGCATGGTCGTGCGAAGCCGTGATGTGGTGCTCGACGGATTCGCGCACCAGGAACTTCCCATAGAGCGCTTGGTTGAGGCGCTCAACCCGCGTCGCTCGCGATCCTGGAACCCCTTGTTCCAGACCCTGATCCACTTCCACGGTGAGGACTGGGCCCTCATACCGCGAGACCTCACCGGGACAGGAGAAGCCAGCGTCGTTCCACTTCAGGTGGACTTTGACCTCGCCCTGCTGGATCTGGACATCGGCATGAACGTGACATCCGACGGCGGGCTTGACGTTCGGGTAGTCGCCAACGCCGATCTCTACGAACCTCAGACCGTTGCGCTTATCGCCGATGCTCTCGATGCGGCACTCGACGCGTTCGCGACGACACCGGAATGCCCGGTATCCACATTGGAGTTGTTGCCCGCGGATGCCACGGCGAAGCTGCTGGCCCCGTCGACCCCGAAGATCGTTGAGCCGTCGCAACCGCTATCTCGTGGTTCGGCGGAAACTGAACGGATCCTCATCGCCCTGCTGGAGCAACTGCTAGAGATCACTGGCGTCGATCCCGACGATAACTTCTTCGCTCTCGGCGGCGACAGCATCACCTCCATTAAGTGGTCAGCCCAGGCCAATGCGCGGGGACTGGCTATGAACCCGGCGATGGTGTTCGAGCATATGACCATCGCCGAGCTGGCCGCGGCCGTTGATGCGGCCAATGATCAACCAGCGGCCCAAGCGGATTCGGTATCAGAGCAGGAATACACGCCGATGAGCGCATCGGGCTTGAGCGCCGACGCATTGGCCGAGCTCACCGCGTCCTGGCACGGGCAATCGTCCGCGCAATCATGAGGCAATCGTGACGACAGCTCCGCCACAGATCGAAGACGTCCTTGCCCTCAGCCCGCTGCAGGAAGGGCTGTTTGCGTTGTACCGGCTGGCCGAGGACAGCGTCGACCTTTACAGCATGCAGTTTGTCGTGGATATCGATGGGCCGGTGGATGTCGAGCTGCTGCGCTGCAGCGCTCAAGCCATGCTGGACCGGCACCCGAATCTGCGGGCCGCCTTCTGGGATCGTGATGTACCGAAACCCGTGCAGATCGTGCCCACCGAAGCGGAGCTGCCATGGTCCGAACGGATCGCGATGCCAACGGAATTCGATTCCATCGCGCGATCGGAACGACGTCGCCGGTTTGACTTGAGCCGCGGTCCGGCATTGCGCGTCGTTCTGCTGAACGTTCCAGGTGAGACCAGGCGCCGGATGATCTTCACTGCGCACCATATTCTGGTGGACGGCTGGGCGCTCGCGGTGTTCTTTGCCGAAATGCGTGCCATATATCGGGCCGGAGGATCGGCGGACGGGTTACCGCCCCCGCGCCCCTACCGCGACTACATCATCTGGCTCGCGGGGCAGGACAGAGCGTCCGCGATCGCCAAGTGGAATGAGTATCTGCGCGGTGTGTCAGGACCGCTCATGGTCGCCGACGGCGCAGTGGCCGCAGGTGAGGGCGTGCCGGAAAAGATGAAACTACTACTGCCTGCCGCCGATACGGCAAGGCTGCGACAGTGGGCCGGTCGTAACGGTCTCACGCTCAGTACCGCAGTGCTTTTCGGCTGGGCTGTCGTGCTCAGCAGGCTCACCGATCGTCGCGACGTCATTTTCGGTACCATCGTTTCCGGCCGCCCCGAACAGTTGCCCGGCGTGGAAAGCATGGTCGGACTGTTCATCAACGCCGTGCCCCTCGTGCACCAGGTGCGCGCGACTGAGTCAGTGGTCGCGCAATGTGCCCGGTTGCAACGTGAATCATCGGCGATGCGCGACATCGGTTATCTGAGTCTGTCCGAAATCCAGCGTGAACACGGCCGCGGAACTCTCTTTGACAGCATGTTCGTATTCGAAAACGCACCGATCGAGGACGCCATCCGCACGGTTACCGATCCCAGCGGTGCCCGCTTCTCGCCGATCGAGATGGAAAGCCTGACGCACTACCCGCTGACGGTGGTCTCACACATACACGGCGATGCGCTGGTCGTGCTTGTCGAGGCGATTCGCCAAGCGCTGCCGCATTTTCGGCCCGCGGAGACCGGAGAACGATTGCTGTCCGTGCTGCGTCAACTCCCCGACATCGGCGATGGAACTCCTGAAGCGCTGGACATTCTCACTCCGGCCGAGCGTACTGAATTGAGTGGCCTTGCGACGCGGCCGCCACCCGATCCGCAGAGCGCCACGGTGTGGGAGATCTTCGAACGGCAGGCTCACGCCACCCCGGACGCCGTCGCCCTGACGACCGGAAAGGGTGAGCGTTACACCTATGCCGAACTCCACGCCTCCGCAGCCCGGCTGGCAGGGGAGCTGGCCCACCGGGGGATTGGCCCGGAAATGGTCGTTGCGTTGATGCTGCCGCGGTCGACTCGCTCGATCGTCGCTATCCTGGCTGTACTCGGCGCCGGCGCCGTGTATCTGCCGGTTGACATCACGCTCCCGGATGCGCGCATCGAATCTATTTTGCGCCAATCCAATCCGGCCATTGCTATCACCGAGGCCGGATGCTCGGAGCTCGTCGCAGCGGGGATACGCACCTTGGTACTCGACGATCCCGCTGTGGCCGAGCGTATTTCGCGATCTACACCTGCTGCTCCGACTGTTCATCGGCAGTCCCAGCACGGGGCGTATGTCATCTTCACGTCCGGTTCCACCGGTGAACCCAAGGGGGTCATTGGCACCAACGCCGCGATACTGGCTTATTTCGCCGACCACCGCGAGCGCGTCTACGTGCCAGCCGCGAGCCGACTGGGTCGCCCGTTGCGGATAGCGCACGTTTGGTCCTTGAGCTTTGACGCTTCGTGGCAGCCCATGATCGGGTTGCTCGACGGTCACGCCCTGCATCTGTTTGACACCGAGGAGATGCGCGATGCGGATCGTCTGGTGAAAGGTATGGCTGCCCACCGGATCGACATGATCGACACCACCCCATCTATGTTCGTGCAGCTGCGTGCCGCCGGACTGTTGGACCACCCCCCGGCGGTGCTGGCCCTGGGCGGCGAGGCGATTGATACCGCGCTGTGGGAGCAGTTACGCGCGCTGTCGCCGAGTGCGGTCTTCAACTGTTATGGGCCCACTGAAGTCACCGTTGAAGCGGTGGTGGCGCCGGTCGACGAGCATCAGACACCGACGATTGGCACGGTGAACGCTGGGACCTTTGGCTACGTGCTGGATTCGGCGTTGCGGATGGTGCCCGACGGTGTGGTGGGTGAGCTTTATCTATCTGGTGAGCAGCTGGCCCGCGGCTATGTTGGCAGGTCCGCGATGACCGCTGCCCGCTTCGTGGCGGACCCGCTGCGCCCGGGACAGCGCATGTACCGCACCGGTGACTTGGTGCGCCGACTACCGCATAGCGGGTTCGCCTATTTGGGACGCGGCGATACCCAGGTCAAGATCCGCGGCTACCGCATCGAGATCGGCGAGATCGAGGCCGCCCTGCGTGGCCAGCCTCAGGTGGGCGATGCGGCAGTGTCGGTGGTGCATCGTGAGGATGCCACCACCCTGGTGGGTTTTGTTGTGTGGAACGAGCATATGGGTGGAGACTCGGTCCGGCTGCGTACCGTGCTCACCGACCTGCTGCCCTTGTACATGGTGCCGGCTCGGATCGTAGCGTTACCCCGGCTTCCGGTAAACGCCAACGGCAAGCTGGACGGTCACACACTGGACCGACTGGCCGATACTGCCCTCTCACAGGTCACCGCTGGCGGGACAGCATCGGCGTCCACCGACACAGAGCGGTCGCTGTGCGCAATATTCGGCGAGCAGTTCAACGGCGTCACGCCCCACGTCGACGAAGACTTCTTCTCGCTCGGGTTAGACAGCATTGTGGCAATCTCGTTGGTCCACAAGGCTCGACGACGCGGTCTCACAATGAGTCCACGGATGGTGTTCACCACGCCAACGATTCGCCAACTCGCGGCCGCGATCGACGAAGCCGGTTCAGACATCGCCGTCGAAGGCGGCGAATACGGCGAGGTACCACCGCTGCCAATCGTGTCTTGGCTATACGAGTACGGCAACTATCGTCGTTTCACCAATTCCGTCTTGCTCAAGCTGCCCTCCGGCATCGGCCGTTCGTCAATCGAGCAGATCCTGCAGATGTTGCTCGATGGACACGACACCCTTCGATCAATTCTCACCGATACGCCTCAGGGGCCCCGGCTAGTTACTCGCGAGCCGGGCGTGGTCCGGGCCGCCGACTTGCTCACCCGCGTGGAGCTACCGAAAGTGGCTGAAGCCAAATTAGCCGCAGCCATTACGGAATCTGCGCGGCGGGTCATGGACAAGATAGACCCTCGCGAGGGCACGATGGTGCGGGCGGTGTGGCTCGCCGGTGCCGAGCAGAATCAGATGCTGTTGATCACCGTGCACCACTTAGCGGTAGACGTGGTCTCCTGGCACATCATGTTGGGTGACATCGCAGCAGCGTGGCACTCGATGAAATCGGGCGTTGCACCGAAAACGCTGCCAGAGTTCAGTTCTTACCGTCGGTGGTCGGAACTGATGTGGGAACGCGCAGCCACGCCGGAGGTGGGAGCCCAGCGCGAATACTGGATCACCCAGGTCCGCGACCCAGATCCCGCGTTGGGTGAGCGGCATCCGGACCCGACCCGTGATACCTGGTCGACACTGCGAGTCACCGCGGCATTCACCCCGGTTGAGGAGACTGAGCGCGTGCTGGCCACGCTCGCCCGAAATGGGAACATGCGCGAATTCCTCCTGGCTGCAACAACGATCGCTATTGCGAGTTGGCGCCGGGAGCGTGCGCAGGATCCCGCCTCGGGCACCCTTATTGCCCTCGACGGCCACGGGCGCGCCGACGCCATTCTGGATACGGATACCACCAACACCGTCGGGTGGTTTACTAACGCATTCCCGGTACGGCTTGGCATCGGTGCCACAACGGTCGATATCGAGCGGGCCGAGGACGACCCGACGGCGGCTCGGGCCTTATTCGACTCGGTGGCTTGGCATCTCGGCGCGATCCCAAATGAAGGTTTGGACTACGGTCTGCTGCGTTATGTCGACCGCGTCCCCGAGTTGCAGGAGGCCGCCGAACCGCAGATCATGTTCAGCTATCTGGGTCGTCTGGATCGCAGCGGTGCCACGGACCAGCCGTGGTCACTACTTATCGGACCGCTCGCGGATGCGCTGCCGGTCGACCCGGAGCCAGACCTGCCACTGCGTTTTGCCCTGTACATCAGCGTGCATGTTCGTGCTACGCCAGAGGGCTCGCAGCTGGTCACCAACTGGCTCTGGAGCGATGCCCTGTTCGCACCGTCCGATATTGACCGTCTGACGCATTTCTGGCAGCGGAGCATCGCCGTGCTCGCCGGCGGTTTGGCATAGGGGGACCGAGGGATATGCGAATCAGCAGGGACGAGATCAGGGCTAAGATTGCAGCCCAACTCGGCTCCCCGGTTACCGACATCGCCGACCACGACAACCTGATCCAGGTGGGCCTGAACTCGATCCGAATGATGGCGCTGGCGGGAGGCTGGCGCAAGCAGGGTGCCGACGTCACCTTTGCCGAACTTGCGGCCAGCCCCACAATTGAGTCGTGGGACGGCCTGCTCAGTGCGAGTGAGGCGCGAGGCGCTGCAGAGCCAGTCGCCGATCGGCCCGCCGAGCCGGTTTCCGAAGACGCACCGTTCCCATTGGCCACCATGCAGCACGCGTACTGGATCGGCCGATCGGACGAGCAAGAGCTCGGTGGTGTCGCCGCGCATCTCTACGTCGAATTCGATGGCGACGCAGTAGATCCTGCGCGTCTAGACAACGCGGTGTCCGATTTGGTCAACGCGCATCCGATGCTGCGCACCCGATTCCTGCCAGATGGGACGCAACAGACTATGCCCGCGCCGGCCACGCCGGTGTTCAGCGTGCTCGACCTCCGCGGACAGACTTCCGACATAGTCGAAACCGCACTGGCGGAGATACGCGACCGCAAAACTCATCAGCGGCTGGACATTGAACACGGTCAGGTCATCGATATCACGCTGACCCTGCGCGGCCAGACCCGCAGCCGGCTACATCTTGACATCGACATGCTGGCGGGCGACGCGATGAGCTATCGCGTGCTGGTATCCGATCTGGCCGAGTTGTACCGCGGAGCGACCCTGCCCGCGGTCGGCTACAGCTACCGGCGTTATCGCACCGAGCGCCGGCAGAACGGCGCCGTGCGCGAGCGAGACCGCAATTGGTGGCAACAGCGGTTGCCCGAGATGCCTGGCCCGCCGGAACTGCCCACCGTGCCAGTCGGGGACCGAACAGATCCGCATCGCACTGCCCGGTACGACCACTGGGTAGCACCGGATGCCAAGCAGCGGCTCGTGGCCGGGGCGCACCGGCGCGGAATCACGCCGGCTATGGCGCTGGCCGCGGTCTTCGCCGACACGATCGGCGGCTGGTCGACACAGAGCAAGTTCCTGCTGAATGTGCCGCTGTTCCAGCGTGAATCGGTGCACCCGGACATCGGCCGAGTGGTCGGAGACTTCACCTCGTCGATCATGCTTGAGGTCGACGTCTCGCGGGACATGTCGGTGGTCGACCGGGCGCGCCAGATGCAGCGCGCCATGTACGAAAGCGGCTCGCATGCAAGCTACTCCGGGCTCGAGGTGCTGCGTGATCTGGGTAGATACCGGGGTGAGCCGGTGCTGGCGCCGGTTGTCTTTACCAGTGCACTCGATCTGGGAGAGCTGTTCGCGGACAACGTTATCGAGACATTCGGTGAACCGGTGTGGATCATCTCGCAGGGGCCTCAAGTATTGCTGGACGTCCAGGTCACCCAGCTGCGCGATGGATTGCTGCTGAACTGGGACGTCCGCGAGTCGGCGTTCCCGCGCGGCCTGATCGCTGCCATGTTCGCCAGGTTTACTGAGGCCGTCGAACGGATCGCAGCGGGTGACGCAGGTTGGGACGCCGAGGGGGCGGTGCAGTTGCCGACGACCCAGGCAGAGGTACGCGCTGCGGTCAATGCGACCGACGGCCCGGTCAGTGGGCGCTGCCTGCACCAAGGCTTCTTTGAGCATGCCGCAGCCAACCCGGACGCACAGGCCGTCGTTTGGGGTCTTGACGACGCGGGCGGCGCGTGGAGTTATGGCGACCTCGCCGACCGCGCACTTGCCGTCGCCGGGGCGCTGCGTGCTTGCGGTGTCCGGCCTGGTGACGCGGTCGCCGTTCAGTTGCCGAAGGGGCGGGATCAAGTCCTGGCTGTGCTCGGAGTGCTTGCCGCCGGGGGGACGTATGTGCCGATCGGATTCGACCAACCGGATGCGCGCCGTGCGAAAATCCTTGAGACCGCGGATATTGTCGCCGCGCTGATAAGCGATGGCGCAGAGATGCGTGCGGGAATCCCCTGCCTGTCTATCGATGCGGCCCGCGAGCATCCAGAGCCGCTGCGGGGCCCTGTTTTTCCCGATGACAGCGAGATCGCCTACGTGATTTTCACGTCTGGTTCCACGGGTCAACCCAAGGGAGTCGACATACCACACCGTGCGGCGATGAACACTATCGACGCGGTGAACGAGTGGTTTGGGGTCGCCGGCGCCGATCGGGTGCTCGCGCTCTCCGCCCTCGAGTTCGATGCATCGGTTTACGACATCTTCGGGGTGTTCTCGGTCGGCGGTTCACTGGTCGCTGTTGATTCTGCGGAGAAAGCCGCAGCAACTTCATGGGTGGAATTGCTGCGCCACCACCAAGTTTCGATTCTCAATTGTGTACCGAGCATGCTCGATATGATCCTGGAGCTCGGCGGCGATCGGCTGGGCGATTCGTTACGAGCCGTCACCCTCGGTGGCGACTGGGTGAGCGCTGACCTGGCTCGCAGGCTCGCCAAGCAGGTGCCGGGGTGCCGGTTCTCGGGTCTCGGAGGTGCGACTGAGACGGCCATCCACAACACCATTTGCGAGGTGGTTGGCGAGCCGCCGGCAGGCTGGGTGACTGTGCCGTTCGGTATTCCATTGCGCAACGTTCAGTGTCGTGTGGTCTCGCCATCGGGCCGCGATTGCCCCGACTGGGTTGCCGGTGAGTTTTGGGTCGGTGGCGCGAATGTCGCTGCGGGCTACCGCAATGACCCGCAACGCACCGCGGAACGTTTCGTCGAGCATGACGGAATTCGCTGGTACAGGACCGGTGATATGACCAGATATTGGCCCGACGGTACCATCGAGTTCCTCGGACGCGCCGATCATCAGGTACAGATTCGCGGATACCGGGTTGAACTCGGCGAAGTGGAGACGGCGCTGCGGACGGTGCCGGGGGTGCGCCATGCCGTCGCGGCTGTCGTCGGCACCAGTGCACCGAAGCTGGTTGCCGCTATCGCGGGCGATCCCAGCGAGGTCGGCGACGTAACTACCGCAGTTGCCGACCTGCTACCGAGCTACATGCTTCCCACTCGCACCGTGTTCTTCGAGCAGTTTCCGCTGACGTCGAATGGCAAACTTGACCGCCGCGCGGTGGCGGCGCTCCTCGAACCGGAAGCTGCAGAGGGTTCGGATGCCAAAGACCGTTCCCCACGCAACGATGTGGAGGCCGCAATAGCCGAGATTATCGCCGAGGTGTTGGGTGTGGATTCCGTTGGCGTGCACGATGATTTCTTCGCGCTGGGCGGCGACTCGGTGTTGGCGACCACTGTGATCGCGCGGGTACGCGACTGGCTGGACATCGACCATGCGTTGGTGACCGACCTGTTCGCCACGCGATCCGTAGCCGGTTTCGCCGATCGGTTGGATAAACGGGAAGTTGCACGTGGTACACCTCAACGATTGGCTGTAATCGCACGCCACTACCTCGACGTCGCCGCGTTGACCGACGAGGAGGTGCTGGCGGAAAGCTAGTTCGGGACGCGCGAGCCGACGATGATGCTGCCGACGCTGCACTCCTGTAGTTCATCGACTCCGGTGGCCGCGACGAACGCAGCCGTGTCACCGAATCCTTGCGCGCACACGCCCAGACCCATTGCGGTTGCGGCCAAGTAGATCGTCTGCATCAAAACGCCGACATCTTTGAGGATGGCGGCGTAGCCGATCTGTTCGTACGTCCACATGATGCGACCGGCGCGCGCTGCCATGACGAGGAGCAGTTGCGGCTCGGCACCTCCGGTCAGCGTCGCCGAAGTCGGCTTGATCAACTGGGACACGGCTCGCGATTCGGCGCCGGCCACTGGGCGTAGCAAGTGGCCGAACGAGTCGTAGTGGTACATGCCTGGCTCGAGTCCCGCGACGTTTCGCACCACGGGGTAGAGCTCGAGTTCATACACGCCGCCACCGGAAGGATATGGCCGAGACAAGAGTTCCTCGCCCGCGTCGACCGGCTGGATTCCCCGCGTCCGTGCTGTGCGGTACAGCAACTCCGCCAGTTGTTCGACAGTGATCGGGTGCGCGTCGTCGAATGTTCTTGTCGAGATTCGATCTTCGAGGACAGCCGTCAGGGTCGGGTCTTGCGTCCGTTTGGCCGCAAGGTCGGCGACGGGCAGGGCGATTGGTTCACCCGGATAATTCGGCCTGCGCGCACTGGGCTGCGGGAATCGGCCCTTGGCCCATTTGGTAGGACCGAAATGCTCCCACGTGACGGTGCGCTCACCGAGCGTGCTGCGACGGTGAAACCACAGATCCGGTGCGCTCCAGCTCAGGCTTTCGAATCTGGCGTCCTCGTCACCGACTGCAACGAGGATGCCGCACCACTGCAGATCCTCGATGAATTGCGACGCGAAGGCGGTCGGCAGGTCTGAGCCGCCGGCTGCAATCCCGTCGAGTAGGACGAGGAGACGAAAGTCATGGATGCGCACATCGCACCACGACAACGGATGCTCTATGACGAAACTCACTGCGTCCCGGTGCAGTACAGCGAATCTCGATAGTTCGGTCGATCGGGGCGACAACGGGGCCGGCCGCGACGGGGGTTGTCCCCACGGCACCATGGAATAGAGATCTTTTGCACCGTCGCGCACCGTGACCGAAAGCCAGCCACCGGCCAGAAGCTGATTTATCAGAGGGCCGATTTCGCTTTCGGGTGTGGTTCTAGACATCTCCGTCAACGTTGCCGGGCCTAGGTTTAGCGCCTTGAGTGCCCGTAGCTGGCCCGCGGTCAATCGGGTCAGCTTCTCGCTACGCGGGGGATTCAGCAGCACGGCTCCAGCGGGAGTGGTTAAGCATTTGACGCCGGAACGGAACGCGAAGCTCGTTTGGTCGGGATATTTCATTTGTCCGGGGTGGGTGACGGCGGACAACCCGCAACCCCTTTCGTCTTCGAATGCGACTTATCGTGCGAGCCACCCAGCGTAGGTCGTCGCCGCGCTCAGCAACCCTGTAGCCCGGGCTGGGCCACGGAAAAGATTCTGGGCTGCGACATAGTTGACACAGTTTAGGTACCGGCTGATGAGTCAATTCCCCATTGCTTCGCGGTAACCTAGCGCGGGGATATGAAACACCAGTCCCAAGGTGCACAATTGCAACACGCAGCACATCAAACAGCCGTGTTCTGCGCTAATCGGAGGGATGACCTGACCATGACCATGAAATCCGTCGCCACAGGCGTCGCGGCCGTGGGTGCCATTGGCGCCGCCGCCGTTGGCGTGACGTCCGCCGCTTTCGCTCCGGCCGGCCCGGCCCAGGTGCAGCTGGCCGCGGTCGGCGCGCCCTATGGACCCGCACTGCCGCAGGACCCGCCGCCTCTGCCCCGGGCGCCCGGGCAAAACCTGCCGAACCCGGACCAGTTGTCGAGCCTCTGCAACCAAGCCACCGATCCCGGCGTGTCGTACACGACCAAGACCAACCTGGTCGAAAACGGCATCAGCCCGGACGAGGGCCATGTGGCCGACCACGACCTGCGCAAGGCCTACCGAGACGGGAAGTTCCCGGAGACGTTCAACGTGACGAACATCGCGCCGGCCGGTCCTAATGCGGCCCAGGCCGATGTAGCCATCGCTGGTCCAAAGTTCGCCGGGCCGGTCACGAAGCACCTCGCGTTCATCAGTCAAGGCGGCAACTGGATACTGCAGCACGACTCCGCGGTCGCTCTGATACAGGCAGCGACGGGCTAGCCGGTCACCGCGCTCAGGTCGATCCGCGCGATGCGTGCGGGATCGGCCAGGACGTCGATCGAGGCGACGCGTCCACCGCGCACCACGAACCCCATGATCGCCGTGGGCCGCCCGGCGACGAAGATGACCGCGCCGGCGGCTCCGTTGACGGTAGCGGCGCGAGCCTCGCGTTCGGGCGCCGCGTAACTGCGGGCCAGCTTGGCCACCGACGCCGCGCCGTCGGCGCGGAACCCGGCCACCTCGGGGCCGAAGTCACCGCGCAACACGACGTCGGGGTGTAGCACCGAGACCAACCGGTCGAAATCGCCGGTTCGTCCCGCCGCGAAGAAGGCGTCGACGGCCTCGCGTTGCGCGGCGATGTCGCCGTCGGGAAGCGGGTCCGCCTGCTCGATACGCCGGCGCGCCCGGCTCGCGAGCTTGCGGGTCGCCTCCGGCGTCCGGTCGACGATGGGTGCGATCTGGTCGAACGGGACGGTGAAGACGTCGTGCAGCACGAACGCCAATCGCTCTGCCGGCGGCAACGTATCCAGCACCACGAACAGCGCCAGGCCCACCGCGTCGGCCAGCATCGCGCGGTGTTCGGGGTCGGACTCCCCGACGGGGTCCACGATCGGATCCGGCAGATGGGCGACCAGTACCTCCCGATGACGGGCATGTCGGCCGCGCAATACGTTCAGACAGATGCGGGCCACCACGGTCGTCAGCCAGGCGTCGAGGTTGGCGATGCCGTCCCCTTCGACCGATTCAGCGCTGCCGCTGAGCCGCAGCCACGCTTCCTGCACGGCGTCCTGAGCATCGTCAACCGAGCCCAGCATGCGGTAAGCGAGGGCGCCCAGCTGTGGTCGGGCGGCCTCGAACCGCTCCGCCAATGACGCGTCCACGGTCACGTGCGACCGGCCCCCGGCGGTTTCTCGGGTAGGGCGCATACCCGGTCGCCGGAAAAGCCCGACGACCCGATGCCGAGCGCGATGTTGAATCGGGCACGCAGGTTGCCCAGCGTGATGATGTGGGTGAGTCCGACGAGTTGGGGGGTGTCGAAGTGGGCGCGCAGCGCCTCGAAAAGCCGGTCGGTCACCTCGACCGGGGTGCGGCTGATCGCGGTTGCGTACTCCAAGATGAGCTTGTCGACGTCGGAGAAGCACGAAGCGTTTTGGTAATCGGCCATCGCCAGCAGTTCCTCGTCGGTGATGCCCCACTGGCGGGCGATCTGTGAGCCGAGGTCGATGCAGTACTCGCAGCGCACCGTCGTCGCCGACTTCAGCTCGGCCAGCGCGCGCTGGCGGGGAGTAAGGATATCCAGTTTCGCCTCGGCCTGTTCCAGCTTGCCGTAGGCGTTGAGGAGCCGGGGGATGTGCGCATACATCCGCAGCGGTTCCAGCATCCCGGCCGTTTCGAGGCCGGTCATCTGCGCCAGCTTGCGTTTGGTGAAGAAGAAGGCGATCTTGGCGCCCAGGCCGGCGTCGCGGTCGGAGACGCCCTCGAGACGGGGCATGGCGGTCCTCCTGAAAAGTCGCGGCTGGACCTTTAATGGTCCTCACTACGTCGACACCTGGCGACGCGCAGATGTGACCGCGTTGACCGCCGGCACTCAACAATTGGCCCACGCCCGCGGACCTGTTTCGACCTAGGTCTGCTGGCTCAGCGGCAAATCCATGTCGAACACCCGAGCATGCAGCACGGTGCGATTCCGCAGCGCGGCGCGCACCGCACGATGCAGGCCGTCCTCGAGATAGGTGATGCCCTTCCACCGCACCGCGTGCGGGAAAAGGTCGCCATAGAACGTGGAGTCCTCCGAAAGCAGGCGGTCCAATGCGAGCACTGTGGTCGTGGTGACCAATTCGTCGAGCCGGATCTGTCGCGGCGGTATCTGGGACCAGTCTCTGTACGACAGTCCGTGCTCGGGATAGGGCTTACCGTCTCGTACGCCCTTGAAAATCATTGGTAGATCTCCCCTGGCGCCTCACCCGGGCCCGACGGATGCATGGTGGACAGGCTAGTCGGAAAATTGCCGGTGGTTGCCGCCAGACGCCCGCGAATGGCAGTTGGCTCCGCCCGACACCGTAAAATGAACGCGATCGAGGAGGTGGAAGCCGATGGGAAGCGCCGACGAGCGTCGCTTCGAGGTACTGCGCGCCATCGTCGCCGACTTCGTCGCCACCAAGGAACCGATTGGTTCGAAGTCGCTGGTGGAACGCCATAACTTGGGCGTCTCGAGCGCCACGGTCCGCAACGACATGGCGGTGCTGGAGGCCGAGGGATACATCACCCAGCCGCACACCAGCTCCGGGCGGGTGCCCACGGAAAAGGGCTACCGCGAGTTCGTCGACCGGCTCGAAGACGTCAAGCCGCTGTCGTCGGCCGAGCGCCGCGCGATCCAAGGTTTTTTGGAGTCCGGTGTCGACCTCGACGATGTGCTGCGTCGCGCGGTACGGCTGCTGGCCCAGCTGACCCGTCAGGTGGCCGTGGTCCAGTACCCGACGTTGTCGACGTCGACCGTTCGCCATCTGGAAGTGATCGCGCTGACGCCGGCCCGGCTGTTGATGGTGGTCATCACCGAGTCCGGCCGGGTGGATCAGCGCATCGTCGAACTCGGCGATGTCATCGACGATCACGAGCTCGCCCAGCTCCGTGAGATGCTCGGCGTGGCGCTGGAGGGCAAGAAGCTGTCGGCGGCCTCGGTCGCCGTGGCCGACCTCGCCGCGCAGTTCAACGGGGCCGGCGGGCTGGGCGACGCGGTCGGCCGCGCGGCGACGGTGTTGCTGGAGTCGCTGGTGGAGCACACCGAGGAGCGCCTGGTGATGGGCGGCACCGCCAACCTGACCCGCAACGCTGCGGACTTCGGTGGTTCGCTGCGATCCATCCTGGAGGCCCTCGAGGAGCAGGTGGTGGTGCTGCGGTTGCTGGCGGCCCAGCAGCAAGCCGGCAAGGTGACGGTGCGCATCGGCCACGAGACGGCGGTCGAGCAGATGGCGGGCACGTCGATGGTGTCCACCGCCTACGGCACCACCGACACCGTCTACGGCGGCATGGGTGTGCTGGGACCCACCCGGATGGACTATCCGGGAACTATCGCCAGCGTCGCCGCGGTTGCTCTTTACATAGGTGAAGTTCTGGGTGCTCGATGACCGCGCACCCGCACAATTCGTGGACGGCCGTGGTAGCGCGGCCTGAAAAGGCCTAAGAAAGGTCAGGCGTGGCACGCGATTATTACGGGCTGCTCGGCGTGAGCAGAAACGCCAGCGATGCGGACATCAAGCGCGCGTACCGCAAGCTGGCGCGCGAACTGCATCCCGACGTCAATCCCGATGAGGCCGCGCAGGCGAAATTCAAGGAGATCAGCGTCGCCTACGAAGTGCTGAGCGACCCGGAGAAACGCCGGATCGTCGACTTGGGCGGCGATCCGCTGGAAAACGCGGCCGCATCAGCAGGGGGGTTCGGCGGTTTCGGCGGTTTGGGCGATGTCTTCGAGGCCTTCTTCGGCGGGGGCTTCAGCGGTGGTGCGACGGCTCGCGGTCCGATCGGCCGGGTTCGGCCGGGCTCGGATTCGCTGCTGCGGATGCGGCTGGACCTTGAGGAGTGCGCAACCGGCGTGACAAAGCAGGTCACCGTCGACACCGCGGTGTTGTGCGACCGCTGCCAGGGCAAGGGCACCAACGGCAATTCCGCGCCGATTCCCTGCGACACCTGCGGTGGTCGCGGAGAGGTGCAGACGGTGCAGCGTTCGCTGCTGGGCCAGATGGTGACGTCGCGGCCGTGTCCGACCTGCCGCGGCGTCGGGGTGGTCATCCCCGACCCGTGTTACCAGTGCATGGGCGACGGCCGGGTGCGGGCCCGTCGGGAGATCAGCGTCAAGATTCCCGCCGGTGTCGGCAACGGCATGCGGGTTCGGCTTGCCGCCCAGGGTGAGGTCGGACCCGGGGGAGGACCCGCCGGTGACTTGTATGTCGAGGTCCACGAGCAGGCCCACGACATCTTCGTTCGCGACGGTGACGACCTGCACTGCACGATTTCGGTGCCGATGGTCGACGCGGCGCTGGGCATCGCGGTCACCGTTGACGCCATCCTGGACGGCATGAGCGAAATCACCATTCCGCCTGGTACGCAACCAGGTACGGTCATCACGCTGCGTGGCCACGGGATGCCGCACCTGCGCTCCAGCGCGCGGGGCAATCTGAACGTCCACGTCGAGGTGGTAGTTCCGACCCGGTTGGACCACCAAGACAGCGACCTGCTGCGCGAGCTGAAGAACCGCCGCAGCCGCGATGTGGCCGAGGTCCGTTCGACGCACAGCGGCGGCGGATTGTTCAGCCGGCTGCGCGAGACCTTCACCGGGCGCTAGTCGCAGTTTTACGGACCGCGCACATGGTGGCGACGCTGTTCTACATCGACGCACTGCCCGATACCGGCGCACTGGCCGTCGTCGACGGCGACGAAGGGCATCACGCCGCCACGGTGCGCCGGATCCGCCCTGGCGAGCAACTGGTCCTCGGCGACGGCGCCGGCGGCCTGGCCCGCTGCCTGGTTGAGCGGGCCGGGCGCGACGGATTACACGCCCGGGTGCTGGGGCGGTGGAGCGTCGCGCCCGGACAGCCGTCGGTGACCGTGGTGCAGGCGCTGCCCAAGTCCGAGCGCTCGGAGTTGGCAATCGAATTGGCCACCGAGGCCGGTGCCGACGCGTTCCTGGCCTGGCAGGCGACTCGCTGCGTGGCCACCTGGGAAGGCACCCGGGCCGACAAGGGTCTGCGCCGGTGGCGTGCGGTCGCCCGTTCGGCGGCCCGGCAATCCCGCCGGGCGCATATCCCGGCAGTCGACGGCGTGCTGTCGACCGCGGCGTTGACCCAGCGGATCCGCGACGAGGTGGCTGCCGGCGCGATGGTATTGGCCTTGCACGAGTCGGCAACCGACCGGCTCGCGGATGTCGCTGTGGCGCAAGCAAACTCGTTATTGCTCGTGGTCGGTCCCGAAGGGGGTATCGCGCCCGATGAGATCGCGACATTGACCGACGCCGGCGCCGTGGCAGTCCGGCTTGGCCCGCAGGTGCTGCGGACGTCGACCGCGGCCGCGGTGGCGCTGGGCGCGCTGGGGGTGCTTACTCCCCGATGGGATGGTTCATCGAACCTGGAATAGCGGGATCAAGAATCAGGGCACGATCCAGGACAGCACCGGGGCTTGCAGTCCCGACAGGGCGCAAATGAACACCAGGAACACCAGGCTCCAGATGACCACTCGGCGGAAGATGTCGCCTTCCTTGCCGTGCACCCCGACCGCGGCGGCCCCGATGGCGAGGTTCTGCGGCGAGATCATCTTGCCGAGCACACCGCCGGAGCTGTTGCTGGCGGCCATCAGCACCGGGGACAGTCCCGCCTTAGCCGCCGCCGTTACCTGCAGCGCGCCGAACAACGAATTCGACGAGGTATCGGACCCGGTCACCGCTGTGCCGAGCCAGATCACCGCGAACGCACCACCTGCCCCAGCCATCCACGTGCCGAGGGTGATGGTTTGACCGGACGCGTTCATCACGAATGCCAGTGCCAGCACGGCCATTACGGTGACGATGGCCCATCGCAGCTGATATAGCGTCGCCCCGTAGGCCTTCAGTGCGTTGCTCACCGACAGACGCAGCACCATCATGGTGACGATGCCTGCGACGAGCATCTGGGTGCCCGGCGTGGTCAGCAGATTGAAGGCGAAGTTCGGAAGCGTCGACGGGGCGCCCTCGGCGGTGTAGAGGTGCAGTCCCGGCCAGTGCACGGTGATGGTCGCCTTCTCGAGGAACTTCTTGACCACCGAAATCTGGCAAATCACGAAGACGGCGATGATGATCCCGTAGGGCGCGTATGCGCGGACCACCTCGCCGCGCGAGTCGGGATTTGCGACGCGCTCGGCGAACTCGGGGGTCGGCGTATCGGCGGCGCCGCCGGCGATCACCGCGGCGTGCGTGTCCTCGGCGCACGGAGCCCGGATCCGCACCAATAGAACGACGGCGCCGGCGGAAAAAAAGGAGGCGATCACATCGGCCAGCGGTACGACAAGAAGTTCGAGGTGGCGTATTGGCCGAGGCCGAAAACCACACCGCCCGCCAGCGCGGGGAGCCATGTTTCACGGAGACCGCGTCGGCCGTCGGCGATCGCGACCAGCGCCAAGGGGACGAAGACGGCCATGATCGGGGTTTGGCGACCGACCATGGCGCCGACAGTGTCGGTCGACAACCCAGATACCTTGGCGAGGGTGATGATGGGTGTGCCCATCGCGCCGAACGCGACCGGCGCCGTACTGGCGACCAGCGCAGGACGGCCGCCTTGAGGGGTTTGAATCCCGGGGCGGGCCGCATCACCGAGGTGACTGCGACGGGCGTGCCAAACCCGGCCAATGCCTCGAGTAACGCGCCGAAGGAAAACGCGATGATGACTGCCTGGATGCGGAAATCGTCACTGACCGTCGCAAAACTGCGTCGCAGTACGTCGAAATGCCCTGTCTGCGCTGTCATCTGGTAAACCCAGATCGCGTTGATGACGATCCACAGGATTGGGAAGAATCCGAAGACAGCGCCTTCGCTGCCCGCCAGCGCCGCCTGGCCGAGCGGCATTGCGTATACGGCGGCGGCGATCGCGATCGCGACGGCCAGGGACACCACCGACGCTATCCAGGCCCGCACGCGCAACACGCCCAGCATGACGAATAGCGCCGCCAGCGGTAAGGCAGCTGCGAGTGAGCTCCACGCCAGGGAGTGGGCGACCGGATTGAGGATCTGGCGATACATGTTGGCACCTTCCGGACGTGCGGGTTTGGGCTGTATTTCGATCGCTGGATGACGGAGACGTCGACGTGACGGCGTACGGCATCTGGCCGCGGCGGGTTGTCCGAACGCGTAACCCGTTGTCTGGCAGGGCCATTGGACCAGCCGCCCGGTTGCGATGGCCACTTGCGGAGACAACGGATCTGCAAGGCAACTGGCGAACATGCTTTCCGCATCGCAACCACAGCCCACGTCCCGGTAACGCCGCGTCGATGTCATGTTGGTGGGTGAGCCGGTCGTCGCAGTACTGCTCGGGGTTGTCGTGCTCGGTGAGTACCTGGCGCTGGGAGGCCCGCAGCGTTGGTCCTTGCGGTAGCAGTCTTGGCGATGGTGGCCGCCACTATCGCGCTGGCCCGCGGTCAGGCGCCCAAACCACGCAGTCCGCCGACACAACAGCACCCATCTGAGCCGGCTACGGACGGATACCCGGTGACGGCAGCCAGCAAAGTCAACCGATAGCGCACATGTCCGGCCGTTTCGTCGTGAGCTGGCCACACGCTGCCGAGGACCAGGGAAGATGCGTTACCGAGCCGGGTCGCAGCCCGTTGACCATTGGGTCAAGCGTCCACCCGGCGGTAGGATAGAAAATCTAGAAATCCGCCCTAGACAGCGAGAACGCAGAAGGCAGGCATCGGAAACCACGTGACGCCACGCGAGACCAGCGCCGCTGACGCATCATCGCCCTCTGCTCAGGTTCGCAGCAGCATCGATGTTCCGCCCGATCTCGTCGTGGGCTTGCTGGGTTCGGCCGACGAGAACCTCCGCGCGCTGGAACGCATGCTGAACGCCGATATGCATGTACGTGGGAACGCCGTGACCCTCTCGGGTGAGCCGGCCGACGTCGCGCTGGCCGAGCGGGTGATCTCCGAGCTGGTCGCCATTGTGGCCAGTGGCCAGCCCTTGACGCCAGAGGTGGTGCGGCACAGCGTCGCCATGCTGGTCGGCACCGGCAACGAGTCGCCGGCCGAAGTGCTCACCCTGGACATCTTGTCGCGTCGCGGCAATACGATCCGGCCCAAGACGTTGAACCAGAAGCGCTACGTCGACGCGATCGACGCCAACACGATCGTCTTCGGAGTCGGCCCGGCCGGCACCGGGAAGACATATCTGGCCATGGCCAAGGCTGTCCACGCGCTGCAGACCAAACAGGTAAGCCGGATCATCTTGACCAGGCCGGCCGTGGAAGCCGGTGAGCGACTTGGCTTTCTGCCGGGCACGCTGAGCGAGAAGATCGACCCGTATCTTCGGCCGCTGTACGACGCTCTGTACGACATGATGGACCCCGAGCTCATCCCGAAACTGATGTCCGCCGGGGTCATTGAGGTGGCGCCGCTGGCGTATATGCGTGGGAGAACGCTCAATTCCGCGTTCATCGTCCTCGATGAGGCACAGAACACCACCGCCGAGCAGATGAAGATGTTCCTGACCCGGCTGGGTTTCGGATCAAAGGTCGTTGTCACCGGGGATATGACACAAATCGACCTTCCGGGTGGCGCCAGATCCGGTCTGCGGTCGGCGGTCGAGATCCTCGAGAGCGTCGACGACATCCACATCGCCGAACTGACCAGCGTGGACGTGGTGCGCCACCGGCTGGTCTCGGAGATCGTCGACGCCTACGCCAGGTACGAGGAGCCCGGCTCGGGGATGAATCGGGCGGCTCGGCGGGCCGCGGGTGCCCGCAGTCGTCGATGATGGTCCCATGAGCATCGAGGTATCCAACGAGTCGGGCATCGACGTTTCCGAAGCGGAGTTGGTCAGCGTCGCCCGGTTCGTCATCGCCAAGATGGACGTCAACCCGAGTGCCGAGATGTCGATGGTGCTGCTGGACACCGCCGCGATGGCCGACCTGCACATGCGCTGGATGGACCTGCCGGGTCCGACCGACGTGATGAGCTTCCCGATGGACGAGCTCGAGCCGGGTGGCCGTCCCGACGCCCCCGAGCCGGGGCCGTCGATGCTGGGCGATATTGTGCTGTGCCCCGAATTCGCCGCTGAGCAGGCGGCCGCCGCGGGCCACAGCCTCGGACATGAGTTGGCGCTGCTGACGATCCACGGTGTGCTGCATCTGCTCGGCTACGACCATGCCGAACACGACGAAGAAAAAGAGATGTTCGCCTTACAGGATCGGTTACTCGAAGAGTGGGTCGCCGAACAGGTCGAGGCCTACCAGCAGGACCGTCAGGAGGAACGGGACCGCCGGTTGTTGGATAAGTCAAGGTATTTCGACAATTGACCGGCTTGTCTCAGCTACTCGGCGCGATCGCGCTGATCGCGCTGGGCGGGCTCTTTGCGGCGATTGACGCCGCCATCAGCACGGTATCGCTGGCCCGCGTGCAGGAGCTGGTGCGCGACGAGCGGCCCGGCGCCGTGGCGCTTTTCAAGGTGGTGTCCGAACGGCCGCGCTACATCAATCTGGTGGTGCTGCTGCGGATCATTTGTGAGATCAACGCAACCGTACTGCTGGTGGTGTTTCTCTACGACAACTTCGGCCTCAAGTGGGGGTTGTTCGGCGCCGCGACCATCATGGTGCTGACCAGCTTTGTCGTCATCGGCGTGGGCCCGCGCACCCTTGGCCGCCAGCACGCGTATACCATCGCGCTGACGACAGCTCTTCCGCTGCAGGCTATCTCGTGGCTGTTGATGCCGATCAGCCGGTTGCTGGTGGTCGTGGGTAATGCGCTCACCCCGGGCCGCGGCCTGAGAAACGGGCCGTTCGCGTCCGAGATCGAGCTACGCGAAGTCGTCGACCTCGCCCAGCAGCGCGGCGTGGTCGCTGCCGACGAACGTCGAATGATCCAGTCGGTCTTCGAACTCGGTGACACCCCGGCGCGTGAGGTGATGGTGCCGCGCACCGAGATGATCTGGATCGAGGGTGACAAGTCAGCGGCACAAGCGACAAACCTGGCCGTACGCAGCGGGCATTCCCGCATCCCGGTGATCGGCGAGAACGTCGACGACATCGTCGGGGTTGTCTACCTGAAAGACCTTGTCCAGCAGAGGTTCTTGTCGGCCGACGGGGACACTAAAGTGTCGCAGGTGATGCGTCCAGCGGTGTTCGTACCGGACTCCAAGCCGTTGGATGCGCTGCTGCGTGAGATGCAGCGCGACCGCAACCACATGGCCCTACTCGTCGACGAGTACGGCGCGATAGCCGGCCTGGTCAGTATCGAAGACGTTCTGGAGGAAATCGTCGGCGAGATCGCCGACGAGTACGACGATGAAGAGACCGCACCGATAGAAGACCTGGGCGACAAACATTTTCGGGTCTCTGCGAGGCTGCCGATCGAAGATATCGGCGAACTGTACGGCGTGGAATTCGATGACGACCTTGACATCGATACCGTGGGCGGCCTGCTGGCCCTGGAATTGGGCCGGGTTCCGCTACCGGGCGCCGAGGTGACATCGCATGGCTTGCGGCTACGAGCTGAGGGTGGCCCCGATCATCGTGGGCGCGTCCGGATCGGCACCGTTTTGCTGAGCCCGGCCGAACCCGAACAGCATGGAGGCGATCATGATGGCTGAGCAGCTGGACGCCGAGGACGCCAAGCTGGTAGCGCTGGCGCGGGCCGCGATGGCCCGCGCCGAAGCCGACAGTGGCGCTGCCGTGCGTGATGTCGATGGCCGCACGTATGCGGCTGCGCCGGTGAGCTTGTCGACGCTACGGCTGACCGGCCTGCAGGCAGCGGTGGCCGCGGCGGCATCCAGTGGGGCGACCGGCTTGGAGGCCGCCGTGCTAGTGGCCGCGTCCGCCGATGATCCCGGCATTGCCACGGTTCGTGAACTGTCGCCGATGGCGGTGGTCATCCTCACCGACCGCGCCGGGATTCCGACATGACGCCGAGAAGCTCGGCGGCATGACTGAATTCCACTCTGGCTTCGTATGTTTGGTTGGCAGACCGAACACCGGCAAGTCGACCCTGACAAACGCGCTGGTCGGCACGAAGGTGGCGATCACCTCGAAGCGGCCGCAGACCACGCGGCACGCGATTCGCGGGATCGTGCACCGGGAGAACTTCCAGATCATCCTGGTCGACACCCCGGGCTTGCATCGGCCGCGCACTTTATTGGGCAAGCGGCTCAACGACTTGGTCCGCGATACCTACGCCGAAGTTGACATCATCGGGCTGTGCATCCCGGCTGACGAGGCGATCGGTCCGGGAGACCGCTGGATCGTCGACCAGATTCGTTCGGTCGCTCCCAAGACCGCGCTCGTCGTCATCGTCACCAAGATCGACAAAGTGCCTAAAGACCGGGTGGCCGCGCAACTGGTAGCGGTCAGTGAACTCGTTAACAATTCAGCCGACGTCGTCCCGGTGTCGGCGGTAACCGGTGCGCAGGTCGACGTGCTGATCGACGTGCTGGCCGGGGCGCTGCCGGCCGGCCCGGCCTATTACCCCGACGGTGAGCTGACCGACGAACCCGAAGAGGTCCTGATGGCCGAGCTCATCCGCGAGGCTGCCCTCGAGGGAGTTCGTGACGAGCTGCCGCATTCGTTGGCGGTGGTGATCGACGAAGTCAACCCGCGCGATGGCCGGGACGACCTGATCGACGTGCACGCGGTGCTCTACGTCGAGCGGGACAGCCAGAAGGGAATCATCATCGGCAAGGGTGGCGCCCGGCTCCGGGAAGTGGGCACCGCGGCGCGCGGTCAGCTCGAGAAGCTGCTCGGGACAAAGATCTACCTCGACTTGCGTGTCAAGGTCGCCAAGAACTGGCAGAGTGACCCGAAACAGCTTGGCCGACTGGGGTTTTAGCGCGCCTTAGTCTTTCGGAGGCTGAGGCCCGTGCTGCCACCACGCCATTGGTTGCTTGCTCACCCAGCCGCAGACGGCCTCCAACTCGGCGGCCAGCGAGACCAGCATGCCCTCGCTGTTGGTCGGTCCCATCAGCTGCACACCGATCGGCAGGCCGTCGGAAGTGAACCCCGCAGGCACGTTAATCGATGGCCAGCCCAGCACATTCCACGGAAATGTCAGCGGGCAGGCGGCGATCATGGCGCGGTCGGTGCCATAGCTGCCCAAACGGTCGAAGGAACGCGCCAATGGGGGTGGCTGCGCAGTCGTCGGGGCCAGCACCACGTCGACGATGTCGAAGATCGAGCCCACCCGATGCTGGGCCGCGGCCTCATGGAGGCGCGCGCTGCGCAAAATCGCCTGTCCCAGCACATGGCCCATGCGCAAATTGGAAATTGTGCGGGGGTCCAGGTTGACACCGTCGCCCAGCCGCTCTTCCCAGTCCCGAAGGCCCGCGGTGGACCGGGCGAGGAAGTCCCACGACAACCGCACCCCGTAGTCCGGGTTGCCGGTCACCACGGTGTGGCCGAGCAGCTCGAGCTGTTTGGCGATATTTCGCGTTGCGGCCAGGATCTCGGGGTGCAATTTGGCCCGAAAACCGGTGTAAGGGAACCGAGTTGACAGGGCAATGTTCAGCGGACCCGGCGCGATGCCGACATAGTCGGATGCCTTGACGGGGGGCGGCTTGTGGCGGTCGCCTTCGACATTCCCGGACGCGGCGTCGAGCACCAGCGCAGCATCGGCCACCGTGCGCGCCAGCACGCCGTTGACCGTGACGCCGTTGAACGCCTCCGGCAACGGCCAGGTGGAGATGCGGCCGCGCTGCGGCTTGATGCCCACCAGGTGTGTCCACGCGGCGGGGATCCGGATGCTGCCCGCGCCATCGGAGCCGATAGCGGCGGTGACCAGGCCCGCGGCCACCGCGGTCGCGCTGCCGCCTGACGACCCGCCCGGAGTGTGGCGACGCGACCACGGGTTACGGGTGTGTCCGAATCCGGGTCCGCTGGTGAACGGCCATTGGCCCAGCTCACAGGTGTTCGTCTTGCCGACGATCACCGCGCCGGCCGCCTTCAGGCGGCGAACCACCTCGGCATCGTGGGCGGCGGGCCGGACGTACCCCTCGGTGCCGAAGGCGGTTGGCACTCCACCAATGTCGACGTCGTCCTTGACCGCGATCGGGATGCCCAGCAGTGGTGCCGTGTCGCCGGCGGCTCGCCGCCGATCGGCCTTCGCGGCGTCGGCCAGCGCCGACTCGGTGAGCACCACGCGGAACGCATTCAAGGTGGACTGACTGAGATCGATAGCGCGCAGGGAACGGCGCACCAACGTGACGGACGTCACTGAGCGGCTGGCAAGCTGATAGAGCAGGTCAGCCAGCGTGGGCAGGCGCTGGCTGCGAGATCCGGAAGCGGACCCGGAAACGGACCCAGTAGCGCCAACCACGGGGTACGAGACTAACGGCGCGGATACCCGCAATGTCGCGGCGGGGTGCAAAACTATTGTGATGCGGCTGTATCGAGACCGGGCTGTTGTGCTGCGCCAGCACAAGCTCGGCGAAGCCGACCGGATCGTGACCCTATTGACCCGCGATCACGGGCTGGTTCGCGCGGTGGCCAAGGGTGTTCGGCGCACCCGCAGCAAATTCGGTGCGCGGCTGGAGCCGTTCGCGCACATCGACGCGCAACTGCACCCCGGACGCAACCTCGACATCGTCACCCAGGTCGTTTCCATCGACGCGTTCGCCACCGACATCGTCAGCGACTACGGCCGATACACCTGCGGGTGCGCGATGCTGGAAACCGCCGAACGCCTCGCCGGTGAGGAGCGGGCACCCGCCCCGGCGCTGCACCGGCTTACGGTGAGCGCGCTGCGGGCGGTGGCCGACGGACACCGGCCCCGTGACCTGCTATTGGACGCCTATCTGCTGCGTGCCATGGGCATCGCCGGATGGGCGCCGGCGCTCACCGAGTGCGCTCGTTGCGCCACGCCCGGTCCGCATCGGGCATTTCACGTCGCCGCTGGGGGCAGCGTTTGCGCGCAGTGCCGCCCGGCCGGTTCCCCCACACCGCCGCTGGGCGTGTTGGACCTGATGTCCGCACTGCACGACGGCGATTGGGAGACCGCCGAGGCGGCGCCGCAATCCCACCGAAGCTATGCCAGCGGATTGGTGGCCGCACACCTGCAATGGCATTTGGAACGACAGCTCAAGACGTTGCCGCTGGTGGAGCGCACCTATCAGGTCGACAGGCAGATCGCCGAACGGCGCGCAGCGCTGATCGGGCAGGATGAGGCCTGTGGTTAAGAACCGGATCATCGGGTCCGGGCGAAAGGCCGAGCGCACACTGAAGTCCACCGACTTCCCGCAGCTGCCCCCCGCACCCGACGACTATCCGACCTTTCCCGACAAGTCGACATGGCCGGTCGTCTTCCCGGAGCTGCCGCCGTCTGCCGATGGTGGCCCGTGCCGGCCACCGCAGCACATTTCGAAGGCGGCTGCGCCGCCGATTCCGGCCGACCGATTGCCCAATCACGTCGCCATCGTGATGGACGGCAATGGCCGCTGGGCCACCCAACGCGGACTGGCGCGCATCGAAGGCCACAAGATGGGCGAGGCGGTGGTGATCGACATCGTCTGTGGTGCAATCGAACTCGGCATCAAGTGGCTCAGTCTCTATGCTTTCTCCACCGAAAACTGGAAGCGTTCCCCCGAGGAAGTCCGTTTCCTGATGGGGTTCAACCGCGATGTGGTGCGACGGCGCCGCGAGAACCTCAAGGCTATCGGCGTCAACATTCGATGGGTGGGTTCACGGCCACGCCTGTGGCGCAGCGTGATCAATGAATTGGCGATCGCGGAGGCGATGACGGCGGACAACGATGTGATCACCGTCAATTACTGTGTGAACTACGGTGGCCGCACCGAAATCGCAGAAGCCACAAGGGATATCGCTCGCTTGGTAGAGGCAGGCAGGCTGAATCCGGAGCGGATCACCGAGTCGACTATCGCCCATCACCTGCAACGGCCCGACATCCCCGACGTGGACCTCTTGCTGCGGACGTCGGGGGAGCAGCGCTCCAGCAACTTCATGTTGTGGCAGGCGGCCTATGCCGAGTACATCTTTCAGGACACGCTGTGGCCCGACTACGACCGGCGCGACCTGTGGGCGGCCTGCGAGGAATACGCGTCGCGCAATCGAAGGTTCGGGAGCGCCTAGTGCCATCATTGCAGGAGCGCCTGGGATCGATTCTCCGCGACGTGCTGCCCGTCCTGGACGAGCCCGACGGCGCACTAACGGTTCACCACGGCGGCACATTCGCGTCGTTGCGGGTGGTGAACATCGCCGAGGGCCTCGACCTGGTGTCGCTCACCCAGATATTGGCATGGGATCTGCCGCTGACCAAGAAGGTCAGCGATCAGGTGGGTA
Organism: Mycobacterium sp.; assembly: GCA_035511785.1. GTDB lineage: Bacteria > Actinomycetota > Actinomycetes > Mycobacteriales > Mycobacteriaceae > Mycobacterium. Next base: position 17,200 of record DATKEW010000085.1, on the reverse strand, counting down.
AGCATGCGCGCGACAGCAACTTCGGCAACGTGACCCTGGTCGAGAAGGTCATTGAGAAGGCGGTCCAGCGCAACTCCGGCAAGGGTGCGGCGAAAACCGCGGATGTGATGCTGCGATACAACTTTCCCGGCGCGGGCTTAGCCGACGACGCCTTGCGAACGCTGATCTTGCTGGTCCTGGACACCGGCGCCCAGATACGCCGCGCGCTCATTGGTTGACTCCGAAATCGACGGCAGCGTGAAAAAGTTCGAGAGAACGTCTCGGCACCGTCGATTTCGGTGCCGCGTCGACGCCGTCGTCAGGAACCGCATTCTGCGCAAGTACCGAAGATCTCGATGGTGTGGCTGACGTCGGAGAAGCCGTGTTTGGCGGCCACTTGCGCCGCCCACTGCTCGACCTCGTGGTCGCCCACCTCGATCGTGGAACCACAGCTGCGGCACACCAAATGGTGGTGATGGTGCTGCGAGCATCTGCGGTAGACCGACTCCCCGGTGTCGGTGCGCAGCGTGTCGACCATTCCCGCCGCTGCCATCGACTGCAGCGTCCGGTAGACGGTGGTCAGCCCGATGTTCTCGCCGCGGCGGCGTAGCTCGTCGTGCAGTTCCTGGGCCGAGCGGAACTCGTCAAGCGTCTCCAACAGCGTGGAAATCGCCGCCCGCTGGCGGGTTGACCGGACACTGGCACCAGTCATGAGCGCCGCTCCTCATCGCTTCGCTCTGTGTCGTCGCCGGCGCGGGTCACGGTGTGTCCTCGCTCGCGTGCGCGACGGCGTCGACGACGATGTGCGCGAGGTGATGGTCGGCAAGCCGGTAAAGCACTTCGCGGCCGGATCGCTCCCCGGCGACCACACCCGCCGCTTTGAGAATTTTCAGATGCTGGCTGACCAGCGGCTGCGGCACGCCCAGTGCGTCGACCAGTTCATGAACGCAGCGGTGGGATTCGCGCAATTGCAGCACGATGGCGATCCGCACGGGCGCGGCCAGCGCTCGCAGCAGCTCGCCGGCGGCGTCGAGAATCTGCCGGGGCGGCGGCACGGGGTATTCCGCGAATTCGGAGTGTGCCCCGGACCCCGCCCCGCCGTGCTCGCGGGCAACCGCGCTGAGATCCGAGGACGCAGTCGATGGCGAGCCGCCGGCCGCCGTCGGCGTTGAGGAGGACATCACCATGGGAGAGTCATCACCTCGAGAAGTGCCGGGTCGATAATGCGCCTGCCGTTGGAACGGCGATCGGCTTCTTCCACTGTCACATGCATGATGACGCATGTCAAAGACCGCGGCGCTGGTCGATACCATGGCTGATGTTTTGCACACGGCGGTTCGTCGCCGCACGTGTCCGGCCCGACCCGGAAAGGGAGTGCACTGCCCCGTGGCGTCCGTTATCGACACCGTAGTCAACCTGGCCAAACGGCGGGGCTTCGTCTACCCCTCGGGCGAGATCTACGGTGGCACAAAATCGGCCTGGGATTACGGCCCGCTGGGCACCGAACTCAAGGAGAACATCAAACGCCAGTGGTGGCGCTCGGTGGTCACCGGCCGCGACGACGTCGTGGGAATCGATTCGTCGATCATCCTGCCGCGGCAGGTGTGGGTGGCCTCCGGCCACGTCGAGGTGTTCCACGACCCGTTGGTCGAGTCTTTGATCACCCACAAGCGCTACCGTGCCGACCATCTCATCGAGGCCTACGAAGCCAAGCACGGGCATCCGCCACCCAACGGGCTGGCCGACATCCGCGACCCGGACACTGGCGAGCCCGGCCAGTGGACCGAGCCGCGCGAGTTCAACATGATGCTCAAGACCTATCTCGGGCCCATCGAGACCGAAGAGGGGCTGCACTATCTGCGTCCCGAGACCGCCCAGGGCATCTTCATCAACTTTGCCAACGTGGTGACGACCGCCAGGCGCAGGCCGCCGTTCGGTATCGGTCAAATCGGTAAGAGTTTCCGCAACGAGATCACCCCGGGCAACTTCATCTTCCGAACCCGCGAGTTCGAGCAGATGGAGATGGAGTTCTTCGTCGAGCCGTCGACCGCGAAGGACTGGCATCAATATTGGATCGACACCCGGCTGCAGTGGTATGTCGACCTCGGTATCGATCCGGAGAATCTGCGATTGTGGGAGCACCCCAAAGACAAGTTGTCGCATTACTCCGATCGCACCGTCGACATCGAGTACAAGTTCGGATTTGTGGGCAATCCGTGGGGCGAGCTAGAAGGCGTGGCCAACCGAACCGACTTCGACTTAGCAACGCACGCAAAACATTCCGGCGCCGATCTGTCTTTCTACGACCAGGTCACCGACACCCGGTACACGCCGTATGTCATCGAACCGGCAGCCGGCCTGACTCGTTCGTTCATGGCGTTTTTGATTGACTCCTACACCGAGGACGAAGCCCCGAATGCCAAAGGCGGGATGGACAAGCGGACGGTGCTTCGACTGGACCCGCGGCTGGCGCCGGTCAAGGCCGCGGTGCTGCCGCTGTCGCGGCACGCCGACTTGAGCCCCAAGGCGCGTGACTTGGCCGCTGAATTGCGGAAAAGCTGGAACATCGATTTCGACGACGCCGGCGCCATCGGGCGGCGTTACCGGCGCCAGGACGAGGTCGGTACGCCTTTCTGCGTGACGGTGGATTTCGACTCACTCGAGGACAACGCCGTCACCGTGCGTGCGCGTGACGACATGACGCAGGAGCGGATTGCGATGGACGCCGTTGCCGATTACCTGGCGGTGCGGCTCAAGGGCAGCTAGTCGGCACTCATACCGCTGGCTCTCGCCGCCGGATGCCTGCCGCCGCCTCCCGCACCAGGGCCCGCGAGCAAAGCCGAATCGTCGACTCCGGTGTGCCACGCCCCGGGAAAAGCTGGCCTATTTAGTCAGGTTTCTCACGGGTCGCCCGGGCAATTTGCCAAAGCCCGGGTCTTTTGGCGTCGGTTTGCCCTACGATCAGCTGTGGTGGGTGTCACATGTCACTCACCGCGGGTGGGTGTCGGGCTATGTGGGCGAGAGCCGTCGAGGCGGCCGATGTGTTGAGGTTGTGATGATTCCGGCTTTTCCCTGGTTGCCTCCGGAGATCAACTCGGCGTTGATGTTTGCTGGTGCGGGTCCGGGGCCGTTGATCGCGGCGGCGTCGGCCTGGGACGCGTTGGCCTCGGATCTATCGGGCGCAGCGTCGTCGTTTGACTCGATCATTTCCGGGTTGACCAGCGGTTTGTGGACGGGTCCGGCGTCGCTGTCGATGGCGGCGGCGGCGGCGCCGTATGTGGCATGGCTGAACGCCGCGGCGGGGCAAGCCGAGGCTGCGGCCGCTCAGGCCCGGGCGGCGGCGACGGCGTTTGAGACAGCGCAGGCGGCGACGGTGCTTCCGGCGGCGGTGACGGCCAATCGCGTGACGCTGATGACATTGATAGCGACGAACTTCTTGGGCCAAAACACGCCGGCGATCGCGATGAAAGAGCTCGAGTATCTGGAGATGTGGGCGCAAGATGTGGCCGCGATGGTCGGGTATCACGCGGGGGCGACGTCGGTGGCCTCGACACTGCCGTCGTTTAGCGCACCGCCGGTGAGCTTGGCGGGATTGGGGAACGTCCTGTCCTCGACCGTGTCCTCGTTGACGAGTCTGCTGCCGGTCGGGGGATTGGGGGGATTGGCCGGCCAAATACAGACTGCGATAGCGGGGATTCCCGCTGCCCTGAGCGGTGCGGTGAGTCAGCTGTCGACGACATTGTCGACGGCGCCGGTCTCGTCGTTGGTGTCGGTGGCTCAGTTCGGGATGACTCCGGCGAGCATGCTGATATCGCCGATGATGAGCCTGGCGCAGGGCGCAAACGGCGCGGGGCTGGCCAGTTCCGCGGCCACCGGGCTGGCCGATGTCCCCAAGTTCGTCGATTCGACCGTGCCCCAGATGAATGGGCTCGGCGGCGCCGCTGCTGGTTTGGGGTCGGTTGGCGCGGGGGTGGGTAAGGCGCGGTTGGTGGGGGCGATATCGGTCCCACCGACGTGGCAGGGGTCGGTGCCCGCGCGCATGGCCACTTCGGCGATGTCCGGGCTGAGTGGCGAACTGCCGAGCGCTGCGATGGCCGAGGCCGCTGTGGTTCCTGCGGGCGGTACGCCGATGACGCCGATGCCCATGGGTATGGGCGGGCCTGCCAACGGCATGCCTAACAAGATGATGGGACGCGGTGGAGCGAGTCCGCACGTAGTGCAGTCGCGGCCCACCGTGATTCCGCGGACCGGGGTCGGATAGGGGACGGTCAATCCCGGATTGACCTCCGGGAGTGACTTACGATGCGAAGTGCTTGTGTGGAAGGAGGCATCGTGTTATTGCCTCTTGGTTCCCCGTTGCCAGACGATGCGGTGTTGGCGATTCGGGGTGAGTCGGGTCTGCTCGGTAGCTTGTCGGTTCCGCTCAGTTGGGGCGTGGCCGTTCCACCGGACGACTACGACCATTGGGCGCCGAAACCGGAAGACGGCGCCGATGCCGATGACGAGGTGACGGAGGGCCGGAATTCTGAGGCCCCCGCTGAAGGCACGGGCGAATGGGGCGAGTGGCAAGGCGAAGCAGAGCCCCGCTTCGAGGTGCCGCGGACCACCGGCGTGGTACCGCATTCTCCGGCCGCCGGTTGACTCCGAAAGACAACGGCCAATCGGGCTGACTAGTTGAGCCGATCAAGTCCAAGAAGGAGACGGGCAGCATGGCAACACGTTTTATGACCGACCCGCACCAGATGCGGGCCATGGCGGGCCGGTTTGAGATGCACGCCCAGACGGTGTCGGATGAGGCCCGCAAGATGTGGGCGTCCTCGCAGAACATCGCCGGTGCCGGCTGGAGCGGAACCGCCCAGGCGACCTCCTACGACACCATGGGTCAGATGAATCAGGCGTTCAACAACATCGTGAGCATGCTGCACGGGGTGCGTGACGGGCTGATCCGTGACGCCAACAACTACGAGACCCAAGAGCAGGCCTCGCAGCAGATCCTCAGCCACTAGCCGCGAAAACTTCTGCTGCCCAACACTTTCGATTCAGGTGGACGTGAACTATGACCATCAATTACCAGTTCGGCGATGTCGATGCCCATGGCGCGCTGATTCGCGCGCAGGCCGCCTCGCTGGAGGCCGAGCACCAGGCCATCGTGCGTGACGTGCTTGCTGCCGGTGACTTTTGGGGCGGCTCCGGTTCGGTGGCCTGCCAGCAGTTCATCACCGACTTGGGCCGTAATTTCCAGGTGATTTACGAGCAGGCCAACGCCCACGGGCAGAAGGTGCAGACCGCTGGCAGCAACATGGCCAGCACCGACAGCGCCGTCGGGTCCAGCTGGGCCTGAATAGGAGCGGCTTAGAAACGGCCGCCGCCACCCATGAAGCCGCCGTCGGCCCAGCCGCCGGACGAGCTCGAGCTACCGCCGAACGACGTGGGGCTCCAGCTGCCCAATCCGCCTCGCAGGCCTCCGCTGAGGAGGTCGCCGATGATGATTCCGCCGAGCAACGCGCCGGTGTCGTCGCCCCTGCGGCGGGTGTAGGCACGCTGCGCCGATTGCACATCGGCATTAGCCAAAGACTGCGCGGTGGCGGCCAGCGTCGACGCCGCATTGGCGTGGGCGATCGCCTCAGTCGGATCGGACGACTTCTTGTCTTGCGCGGCCTGCAGATGCCGTTTGGCTTCGGCGAGCCGGGTCCGGGCCTCGGGCCCGATGCTGCCGCGCCGGGTGTCGATGTATTCGGAGACGCCGTGCACTCGCGACTCCGCAGTGAACAAAGCCTGTTCGAGTGAACGGTTGAGCCGTTCGGCGTTCGCCCGCTCCTTGGCCAGGGTGGCCAATAGCCGGTTCAGATCGGCATCGGCCTTGGCGAGCCGGGCGAACGCGCCCAGCGGATCGGTGGAGCCACCGGTGTGGGCGCTGTCAACGGCCCTGGCAGCTGCGTCGCGCGCTGCCAGCAGCTCGCCGTTGTGCGTGGACTTGCTGTTCTGGTTTTGCAGCTGATCGTTGGCGTGCTGGATGCCGGCTTGGATGTCGGCCATCACAGCCGGCAGCTTGTCGACGGCATGCCGGATGTCACCGGCCGCGCTGTCGACGGCATCGAGGAGCGCGCGGGCTTGACCGAGCGCCGACTCCGCCGCACGGTAAGCATCCACCAAACTGGTTTGCTTTCCGCTCACCGCCTGGTCGGCCAGCGAACGGGCAGAGCTGATGTTGCGGTCGGCGAACGTCAGCCGTTCCTTGGCGGTCGTCACATTGCCGGACACCGAAGTCAATGCAGCAGGGTCGAATTCGTTGTGCAGCTCGGCCAGCCGCTCTTCGGCCGGGTCGATGCGGCTGGTGAGCTCGACGACCTGCTGGGTCAGCGCGTCCAGCCGTGATGGGGCATTGATCACCAAATCCCGTAGTTTCTCGAATGCCTCGGTCTGTGACTCCAGTTCGCGGTCGGCGCGCGCCGCCGACACGATCACCCGGGTAAGCAGCTCGCGACGCTGCGCCGGCGTCTCGGGTGTGGCGTCGTCAAGTTGTTGCCGCACGGTGAACGCTTGGGATAGAGCCGTTTTGGCGTTGTTCACCGCCTGAGTGAACGGTTCGGTCCGCTCTTCGCCGAATTCATCGATCGCCAGCGCGAGTTCGTTGGAGCTGGTGCGCAGCGCGTTGTCGACCTCCACCACCATCGAGCGTGACAGGTCGTCGAGGGCCTCCAGCGGCACGGCGGCCAACGCATTCACGTCGGTCGGGTCGACTCGCCGCGCCGCGGCCAATGCGGCGCCGCGGCGTCGCCGGGCGCGATAGCGCATGACCAAGATCAGGACCACCACCGCGATGACAATGACGCCCAGCGCCACCAGAACTAATACCCGACTTGACGAACGGGGCGTCGTGTCGAGCCCGTTGGCCGCGGCGACTGCCGCACCGCTCCAGTCGCGGTCGTGCAGCGCGGGTTCGATCTGGCCGCGCCGCAGCTGGTCGACCTGACTCGCGTTGATGGTCTTGATCGCGGACGGCACCAAGAAGGCATATGCCCGCCCGGTGGTGGCCACCGCGAGCAGCGCGTCGTAGTTGCCCAGGCCGCTGGCGGTTCGGGTGCGTAGTGCCCAGTTCTCTGGGGTCTGCCCGGAGAAGTCGTCGACGTAGACCACCCACAGCCGAATGTGGCGATCGGCGTAGAGCTTGTCGATGGCCGACGTCGCCGCGGCGCGACCGGAATCCGACAGGACGTTCGCGTTGTCGGTGACGTAATCCGGCAGCCGGAACGGCGGCTCCGCGCCGGCCGGTGGTGCCAGGAGCAGGCCCGCGGTGAGGATCGTCAGGATCACGCCGAGCGGACGAGCGATGCGCATAAGCCAATTTAGCCCGGATCACTCCCGTCGTTCCCTGGCAGACTGTGCGTCGGTGACCACGAATCAGCAAGACCCCTACGACGACTTCGACCGTCAGCGGCGGGTACCCGAAGCGCCGAAGACTGCGGGTCTGCCCGGCACGGAAGGCCAGCACCGCACCGACTTCGCGCGGGACCGCGCCCGCGTGTTGCACAGCGCCGCGCTGCGCCGGCTGGCCGACAAGACGCAGGTCGTCGGACCCCGTGAAGGTGACACCCCGCGCACCCGGCTCACGCACTCGCTGGAAGTGGCGCAGATCGGCCGTGGCATGGCCATCGGCCTGGGCTGCGACCCCGATCTCGTCGAGCTCGCCGGTCTGGCCCACGACATCGGACACCCGCCCTACGGGCACAACGGCGAGCACGCCCTCGATGAGGTCGCTGCCTCGGTTGGCGGCTTCGAGGGCAATGCGCAGAATTTCCGAATCCTGACCAGCCTTGAGCCCAAAGTGCTTGATGCACAAGGCTATAGCCTGGGGCTGAACCTGACTCGCGCGGCCCTGGACGCGGTCACCAAGTATCCGTGGACGCGGGGCTCCGGCCGGGGCAAGTTCGGGTTTTACGTCGACGACCTCGAGCCGGCGGAGTGGGTGCGCGCGGGCGCGCCGGCGGACCGCACGTGTCTGGAAGCGCAGGTGATGGACTGGGCCGACGATATCGCTTATTCGGTGCACGACGTCGAGGACGGCGTCGTTTCCCAACGCATCGACTTGCGCGTGCTCGCCGACGACGACGAGGCCGCCACGCTGGCCAAGCTGGGGGAGAGCGAATTCTCGCGGGTCAGTGCCGACGACTTCATGGCCGCCGCGCGACGGCTGTCTCGGCTGCCTGTGGTTGCCGCGGTCGGCAAGTACGACGCCACGCTGGCCTCGTCGGTCGCGCTCAAGCGGTTGACCAGCGAATTGGTGGGACGGTTCGCCTCGGCCGCGATCGCAACCACGCGTGCGGCCGCCGGTCCGGGGCCGCTGGTGCGCTATCAGGCCGATCTGCAGGTGCCCGACTTGGTGCGTGCCGAGGTCGCTCTGCTGAAAATCCTGGCGTTCCAGTTCATCATGTCCGACCCGCGGCATCTGGAAACTCAGGCCCGGCAGCGCGAACGTATTCACCGGGTGTCGAACTGGCTGTACTCCGGGGCGCCCGGAACGCTCGATCCGGTCTTTGCCGCGGCGTTCACCACAGCTGCCGACGAACGCGCCCGGTTACGGGCCATCGTCGATCAGATCGCCTCCTATACCGAAGGTCGGCTAGAACGCATCGACGCCCGGCAGGAGAGTCCGTAGCCGCAACCCGGCGGTTAGGCTCCCGAGATGACCAAACTCACCGCCGTTGCGACCCTCCTGCTATCGCTTCCTGTGGTGGCCGTGAGCGCATGCAATTCGCCTCAGCATGCGAGCACGCAGCCAGGCACCACGCCACCTGTCAATAGCGGTGCACCAGGTTCGTCGACGACCGCCAGCCCGTCGCCCGGTGGCGCGCCGCTTAGCGCCCAACTGAATGCACCCGACGGCCGGCCCGTGGCCACGGCGACATTCGACTTCACCGGGAGCTACGTCACCGTCACCGTCAAGACCGTTGCCACCGGAATCCTCGCGCCCGGTTTCCACGGCCTGCACGTTCACGAGATCGGCAAGTGTGAGCCGAACTCGGTTGCTCCCACCGGTGGGCCGCCCGGAGATTTCTTGTCCGCGGGCGATCACTACCAGGCGCCCGGACATACCGGCAACCCCGAAAGCGGTGATCTGACGTCACTTGAGGTGCGTCAGGACGGCTCCGCTTATCTGGTGACCACCACCGATGCGTTTACCAGGGACGAGCTGCTCGGCGGGAACAAGACCTCATTGATGTTGCACGGCACCGACGGCAGCGACATGGCAATGGAGCGGGTCGCATGCGGCGTCATCGGCCCCGCTAGCTGAACCGGCCGGGGCTTTAGACTGGGCCGATGGCCGGCCGTATCTCCGATCGCGATATCGCCGCCATCCGCGAACAGGTCCGCATCGAGGACGTCGTCGGCGACTACGTCCAGCTGAAACGCGCCGGCGCCGACTCGCTCAAGGGCCTGTGCCCATTCCACAACGAGAAGTCGCCGTCCTTTCACGTCCGCCCGAATCACGGCCACTTCCACTGTTTTGGCTGCGGCGAAGGCGGCGACGTGTATGCGTTCGTCCAGAAGATCGAACACGTCAGCTTTGTCGAAGCCGTTGAACTGCTCGCCGACCGGATCGGTCACACGATCAGCTACACCGGCTCGGCCACCAGCGTGCAGCGCGACCGGGGCAGCCGCAGCAGGCTCATCGCTGCCAACGCGGCCGCGGCGGAGTTCTACGCGACGGCGCTGGAGTCCGACGAGGCGGCACCGGCTCGCCAGTACCTACAGGAGCGGAACTTCGATGCTGAGGCGGCCCGCCACTTCGGTTGCGGCTTCGCACCGTCCGGCTGGGACTCGCTGACAAAACACCTGCAGCGCAAGGGTTTCGAGTTCAAAGAGCTGGAGTCCGCGGGCCTGTCCCGGCAGGGGCGCCGTGGCCCGATGGACCGCTTTCACCGGCGGCTGCTCTGGCCGATCCGCACATCGGCCGGCGAGGTGATCGGGTTCGGCGCCCGACGGCTTGTCGACGACGACCCGATGGAAGCCAAGTACATCAATACGCCCGAGACCCTGCTCTACAAGAAGTCGTCGGTGATGTTCGGTGTCGATCTGGCCAAACGCGACATCGCCAAGGGGCACCAGGCGGTTGTCGTCGAGGGCTACACCGACGTGATGGCGATGCACCTGGCCGGGGTCAGCACGGCTGTCGCGTCGTGCGGCACGGCGTTCGGCGACGAGCATCTGGCGATGCTGCGCAGACTGATGATGGACGACAGCTTCTTTCGCGGCGAACTGATCTACGTTTTCGACGGGGACGAGGCCGGCCGCGCCGCCGCGCTCAAGGCCCTCGACGGCGAGCAGAACCTGGCCGGGCAGTCCTTTGTCGCGGTTGCCCCCGACGGCATGGATCCCTGCGATCTGCGACTGAAGTCGGGCGACGGTGCGCTGCGCGACCTGGTCGCACGGCGAACCCCGTTGTTTGAGTTCGCGATTCGCAGCGCGATTGCCGAGATGGACCTGGACAGCGCCGAGGGCAGGGTTGCCGCGCTACGCCGCTGCGTGCCCATGGTGGGCCAGATCAAGGAGCCAACGCTGCGCGACGAGTACGCCCGCCAACTCGCCGGCTGGGTCGGTTGGGACGATGTTGCGCAGGTCATCGACCGAGTGCGGGGCGAGGCCAAAAAGTCCAGGCCCGCTGGACGGGGTGGCCTGGGATCCAACGCCCCCCGCCGGGTCGCCCCGCAGCCCCGTGCCGCCACCGAGCCCGCCGCCGCTCGTCCCGACCCGCGTGACCCAACCCTGTGGCCTCAGCGCGAGGCACTCAAATCGGCGTTGCAATACCCGGCGCTCGCCGGCCCGGTGTTCGACACCCTGACCGTCGAGAGCTTCACTCATCCCGGGTACGCAGCCGTGCGAGCGGCCATCGACGCGGTCGGTGGCACATCGACCGGCGCCACCGGGGCGGTGTGGATCGATGCGGTGCGCCGGCAGACCACGTCGGACCTGACCGCCGGTCTGATCAGCGAGCTGGGGGTGGAGGCCATCGCCGTCGATGACGAGAAACTGCCGCGCTATATCGCGGGGGTACTGGCTCGCCTGCAGGAGGTGTGGATGGGCCGGCAGATCGCCGAGGTGAAGTCCAAACTGCAGCGGATGTCGCCCATCGAACAAGGCGACGAATATCACGCGCTGTTCGGTGACCTGGTCGCGATGGAGGCTTATCGGCGCAGCCTGCTCGAGCAGGCTAGCGGCGACGATCTGACGGTGTAAGGACCCCATCGGCAGGGCGCTCGACGACGGCGGTCTGGTTGTCGATCTCGGCCACCGTCACAAACCCGGCATCGGGTGAGATCCGATTCGCGATCTTGCGGCGGCCCGCTTCGATCACCGACTTGGCCACGGGACTGCTGGTCAGCGCGCGATAGGTGCCGGCGAGCTGCTCGTATCGGCGGCGGCCGGCTTTCGAGCCCAACACGTAACCCAGTGCAAGTACCACGACATACCGGATCAAAGCATCCTCCCGATGATCGATGGGTCCATCCTGCCTCACGCACCTGGGTGCCTGCCCGCCCGCTCCGTCTAGCTGGGCAGTCCCTCTGGTTGGGTGCGGGTATGCCAGTACGCTAGAGTCGTCCCGCGATCTGCGCAGCTTCGCGCGGACCGGGTTAATCCCCTGTAGCTCAATTGGCAGAGCGTTCGGCTGTTAACCGAAGGGTTGGAGGTTCGAGTCCTCCCGGGGGAGCAGCAAACGTCGCTGGGGCTTGTGCCTGAGCCGGTCGCGAAGGTATCCAGCCGGATCAGAATTGCTGTCACTTCGAGTGCTGGCAGCAGTCCGACCGTTCATGCAACCTTGTTCGCCACACAGCAGGTAGCGCATGGAGATGCCAGCCCTTGCTTGCAGTGTCTGCACGTCGGTGACGTCAAGCGGTGTCTCCCCCAACCAGGAACATCTCAACGTCGTCAAGCTCTAGGCCATGGCCGCGTTGCAGGGACCAATCCGCGTACACAACGTAGTTGTCCAGATCAACGAGCTGATAGGTGCCGTACGTGATGGCGCGCGGATCGCGAGCGCGGGACTTCTGAAGCGTTAGCCCCTGGCGGTGGGCGACTCGACGGAGCCGATTCTCTCGCACCCTGAAGTCCGTAGCGGTGTCGGTAGTCATGGCTGAAGGCGGCGCCGCAAAGAACTGCGCGAGGTCATCGCCGCGACGACCGGCCAGGATGCCACCACCCGCATCCTCGATGGCCTCAAAACCCTGGCCGCGCTTTACGACGCGGACAGCGCCACCAGACGCCCGATGCTCCGTACCTGGATCCGATGTGGCGGCCCGTTCGGTCCCGGCCACGGCCAGACCGCCGAATTCATCCGAGCTGTCCTCGACGAGGGCAAAAGCGCTGGGGACGTGCGCAAGGACCTCGACACCTCGATGACCGGCTTGGTGCTACAGGACGTCTACATCGGAGCCCTCTGCCGATGGGCAGCGTCCGAAACCGACACCCTAGAGCAACATCTCCAACCCGCCCTCGAGCTCATCACGCCCCTCCTGCATCGATAGCCAACGGTCGCGGGTTGTGTTGCGGCGGCTCAGGAAGGGTCGGGTAGTAGCACCCCTCGGGAGATCATCACTGGGATGAACTTTTCGAGTCCTCCCGGGGAAGCTTTGCATCCAATTACGGATCTCGCGTCCGACACTGTATTTCAGGAGGTCGCCGCCGCACACATGCCGTAGCGGTCGATGATGCCATTCTTCGGGTGGCACCCGGGGCATCGTGAATTTACGGTTAGCACAACGCATTTAGGAGTGCTGATGGAATTCCTGGTCACAATGACCACTCATGTTCCGGATGGAACGCCAACAGAAGCTGTCGACGAGGTCCGGGGCCGGGAGGCCGCGCACTCCCGCGAGCTGGCTGTAAAGGGCCATTTGCTGCGTTTGTGGCGCCCGCCGCTCCAACCGGGCGAATGGCGCACCCTGGGCTTGTTCGCGGCGGCCGACGAGCGCCGACTCGAGGAGGTGCTCGCTTCGATGCCACTGCGCGTTTGGCGTACCGATGAGGTGACGGCACTGGCCGCCCACCCCGACGATCCGGCTGGGCAGACCGTCGCCGTCGATCCAGGCCCAGGGCGGCCCATGGAGTTCCTGACGACGATCACCATCGCCGTTCCGCAGAACGCCCCGGCAGAGATTGTCGGCGACACCATGTCCCGGGAGGCTGAGCGCGCCCATGAACTCGCTGAACAGGGACACCTTGAACGGCTGTGGGTCTTGCCGTCCCAACCTGGCGACAGACGTGCGCTGGGGCTCTGGCGCGCCTCGGACGCTGCGGCGATGACGGCGATCTTGCAATCGCTGCCGCTTCATGCCTGGATCAGCGTGGAAACGACGCCCCTGACCGTGCATCCCAATGACCCGGCGGTTGACCGGCCTGGTCCGGGATAGTGTGACTAGCTTGTTGCACAACGGCTTTCGCTGCCACTGCAATGCGCGACCTTGGAGAGCTTCTGAAGGCCACCGGCGGACGACGCCCTCATTCGCACGCGATGGCGTCAGATGGAGAAGTCCTCGCCGTGCCAGACTCCGGCTTCCGGCGGACGGATGACACGGCCAGTCTGCGGACTACCGTCCTGGGCCTCCAGCCTGGCCACCCTGGTGAGCAAGGATTGCAGGCTGACGCCCACGAGATCGGGCAGCTTCGAGTCGTCGTCGCTGGCCGGGCCAAAACGGCTGATGATCTGCCCGGGAACCCCGACGACCACGGCGCTCGATGGGACCTCCTTGACCACGACGGCATTCGCGCCGACCCGGCTGTTGTCGCCGATCTTGATTGCGCCCAAGACCTTGGCTCCGGCGCCGATGATCACCCGGTCGCCGATGGTGGGGTGGCGTTTACCGGTGTCCGAGCCGCTGCCGCCGAGGGTGACTCCCTGATAGATCGTGACATCGTCGCCCACCTCCGCGGTTTCCCCGATCACCACTCCGGTCGCGTGGTCGATGAATAGGCCGGCGCCGAGGATCGCACCGGGATGGATGTCCACCCCGGTGAGAATGCGGGTGAGTTCGGCAAACGTCCGAGCGGCCAGCCTCGCGCCGCGATTCCACAGCCAGTGGCTGATTCTGTGCCCCCAGATGGCGTGCACGCCCGGGTAGGCAAAGATGACCTCCAGCACGGTGGGCCTGGCCGGATCGCGCTCCCTGGCTACTCCGATGTCGCGCCGTATGGCTGCCAGCATGGCTAGTCGGCCAAGTCGGCGAATAGCACGGTGCTCAGGTACCGCTCGCCGAAGTCGGGGAGCACGACGACGACGAGCTTTCCGGCGTTCTCCGGGCGGCGGGCCAGTTCCAGGGCTGCCCACGCGGCTGCGCCCGAGGAGATGCCGACCAGCAGTCCCTCTTCGGTGGCCAGTCGCCGGGCAAGGTTGAGCGCGTCTTCGTTTTCGACGGTGATGATCTCGTCGACCAGGCCCAGGTCCAGCACTGCCGGGACGAACCCGGCTCCGATGCCCTGGATCGGGTGCGGTCCCTTCTGACCGCCCGACAGCACCGGCGACGCGGAGGGCTCGACGGCGACGAATTGAGCCGATGGCCTGCGCTCCTTGATGACCTGGGCGACTCCGGTGATGGTGCCGCCGGTCCCGATCCCGGACACGAAGATGTCGACCTTCCCGTCAGTGTCCTTCCACACCTCCTCCGCGGTGGTGACGGCGTGGACTGCCGGGTTTGCCGGGTTTTCGAATTGCTGGGGTATGAAATACCGGTCATCGGTTTTGGCCAGTTCCTCGGCCTTGGCGATGGCGCCCGCCATGCCGTCCGCACCGGGAGTGAGGACGAGCTCGGCGCCGTAGGCCCGCAGCAACATCCGCCGCTCGATGCTCATGGTGTCCGGCATGGTCAGCACGCACTTGTAGCCGCGTGCGGCGGCCACCATCGCCAGTGCGATGCCGGTGTTCCCACTGGTCGGCTCGAGGATGATCGTGTCCGGCTTGATCAGGCCCGCCTTCTCGGCCGCGTCGATCATCGCCACCCCGATGCGGTCCTTGACGCTGCCCGCCGGGTTGAAGGATTCCAGCTTGGCGACGACGTCGGCCACGGCGCCGTCGGTGACCCGGCGCAACCGGACCAGTGGCGTGTTTCCGATCAGTTGTGTGATGTTCTCAGCGATGCTCATGAAACTTCCTCAACGATCTCGGTACATGGTTCGTCGGCCTGCCAGGTGATGTCGAATTCGATGGCCACGTCTGTGGGCACCGTCAGGGCGATCGGGGTGTATCGCTGCGGCGCCCCCTCGAGCGCCACACCCGTCAGCACCCGCCCGGTGAGGTTATGCGGTGTTTTCGCGGTCACTGTCGTCGCCGATGCGCCCGGAGCCGGACGCAGGTAGAAGTCCGTGCCGGGTTGGACGATGTTGCGGATGGCCAACCCGTCGGCATCGACAAGTGTGTGTCCTTCAGTGACGCTGAGCGTCAACGGGATTGGCACCTGGAATGGTCCTATGAGTTCGGATTCGGCGGTTGCGTGGGTGTCGACTAGTTGGGGTTCCTCGGTGTTACGCACGGCTTTGCTTGCCCCGGTGAGTAAGTAATTGTAGAGGTGCACGATTCGGTCGGAATTTCGGTAGTGCCGAGTCCCGGTCAGCCAGAATCGGACGTGGTCGATGGTCGTAATGGCGGCGTCTGTCGTTGCGATCAGTCGGTAGTAACGGTAGCCGCGTCCGAGGCGGCCGTGGTTGCTGGCCGAAAGTGTGCTGCCGATGCCCAGTGTGCGTCGATAGCACCCTCTGCGGGGTTCGGTGGTCAATTGCGAGCTGGAAATATCTTGCCAGACAACGCCATTGCTTGACTTTTGCAGTTTCAAGCCGACGGCCGCGCCGGAGTCGGTCCACACCGAGTAGCCGCCTAGCTGTGGCTCGCCGTCAAATTCGAAGGTGATCATCGGTCCGGGCCCCCGCTGTACCGTGACGGGCACGTTCAGCGGCTGTGTGTCGAGTGCCAAGCCGTTGGTGTGGTACCAGATCGCGGCCTGCGCCGCGGCGATCGCTTCGTGTTCGCTGATATTGGCCGGCCCCAGCGGGTAGCCGGCCTGGCGCAGCCGTTGGCTCAGTTCGGCAATCGAGCGCATCGGAAAGGAGTGGCGCAGGATCCAGTCGACTTGGGTTTCGCAGCCGGTGTTGGGCAGGTGGGGCAGCGCAGACCAGGTCGCCAGGCGGTAGCGCGACGGGTGATTGGGTGCGATGCCGGTGAAGTCCAGGGAGTAGGCCTGCAGGTTGGGGTTCAGCCGGATCAGATCGGTGCGCGCGCTGCTGCCATCGGTGAACACGATTTTGTCGATCGTGTGGGAGTAGGTGCCGCCTCGGTAGCGCGTCATCCGGGTAAGCCGGGTGGCCGGCCGGACCAGTACGCGCCGGCGGGTCGCCACCTGCGCGAGGGCGCGGTTGGGTATCGACAACACGGTCATGGGTGGTTGATCTTCCTGAAAGATTTGCGGTAGCGCGCTTATATGTGCCGACCGCGCGGGTCAAACCCGCCTGCGGGAAAAGCGCGAGGATTTCTACAGCGGAACGTCAGGAAATCAACAACAGCAACAACAACAGCCCGCGGAAAGGCAGCGCGTAGGAACGAAGCGCAGCTGTAAGGCCTGTTGCATGGCCGCCAGTATAGGGCATCGAGGCGTTTTGCCAGTTTGGCTCACGCCCGGTGTAATCCTGTTGGCCGAGCCCTACATTTGCCTAGGCTCAGCGCGCGGACGCGCTCATGGTGGGCGATCATGGACCTGCCCGACCCCGCCGCACTATTCGCCCAAGCACAGAAGGACCACGATGACGACGGCTCAAAACGAGTCTCAGGCACTTGGCGATCTTGGTGCCAGGCAGCTTGCCAACGCGACCAAGACCGTCCCGCAGCTCGCGACGATCACGCCGCGCTGGCTGCTGCATTTGCTCAGCTGGGTGCCGGTGGAAGCGGGACTTTACCGGGTGAACAGGGTGGTCAATCCCGAGCGGGTCGCGATCAAGGCCGAAGAGGGGGCCGGCACCGAAGAGCCGCTGCCGGAGACCTACGTCGACTACGAGACCAGTCCGCGCGAATACACGCTGCGCACGATTTCGACGCTGCTCGATATCCACACCCGCGTCTCCGACCTGTACTCGAGTCCACACGATCAGGTCGCCCAGCAGCTGCGGCTGACCATCGAGACGATCAAGGAGCGTCAGGAATTCGAATTGGTCAACAGCCCCGAGTACGGGTTGCTCGCACAGGCGA
>DATKEW010000084.1:0-14765 GCA_035511785.1 Mycobacterium sp. | reverse complement strand
CGCTGCCGTTCCAATGCGGCCAGCCGCCGCAGCTGCATGTCCAGGATGGCCTGGGCCTGGATCTCGTCGATGTCGAGCAGCTCGATCAGGCCGGCCCGGGCGATGTCGACGGTTTCGGACGCGCGGATCAGGGCGATGACTTCGTCCAGCGCGTCGAGCGCCTTGACCAGACCGCGCAGAATGTGGGCCCGTTCGTTGGCCTTGCGCAGCCGGTAGGTGGTGCGCCGCACGATGACGTCCAGTTGGTGCTCGACGTAGTGGCGGATCAGCTGGTCCAGCCGCAGCGTGCGCGGCACCCCGTCGACGATGGCCAGCATGTTGGCGCCGAAGCTGCTCTGCAGCTGGGTGTGCTTGTAGAGGTTGTTGAGCACCACCTTGGCCACCGCATCGCGCTTGAGCTCGATGACGATGCGCAGACCGACCCGATCGCTGGATTGATCTTCGATGTTGGAAATGCCGGCCAGCTTGCCATCGCGGACCTGCTCGGCGATCGAGGTGATGAAGTTGTCGTGGTTGACCTGATAGGGCAACTCCGTGATGACCAAAGACGTTCGGCCCCTGGCTTCTTCGACCTCCACCACGCCGCGCATCCGGATGGAACCGCGACCGGTCTTGTACGCATCGGCGATGCCTTGCGTTCCGACAATCAAACCAGAAGTGGGGAAGTCGGGGCCTTTGACCCGCTGCATGACGGCCGCCAGCGTCACCTCTTCGTCGGCGTCGTAGTTGTCCAGCGCCCAGAACACGGCGTCGGCGAGCTCACGGAGGTTGTGCGGTGGGATGTTGGTCGCCATGCCGACGGCGATACCGCCGGAGCCGTTGGCCAGCAGGTTGGGGAACCGGCTGGGCAGGACCGTCGGTTCCTGCACCCGGCCGTCGTAGTTCGGTATGAAATCGACTGTCTCCTCGTCGATTTCGCGCAACATCTCCATCGCCAACGGGGTCAGCCGCGCTTCGGTGTTGTGACTGACGAAGCCGTTGGTGAGGAAGGCATGATCCTCGGTGTCGACGCGCAGGCTGTACACCGGCTGCACGCCGGCTTCGGATACCGAAGCAACTTTCGCGTAGTAGAACCGGCCATCGGTGAGGTCCGTCGCGATGGCGCGGACGTCGGGGTTGGCGATGTGCGCCAAGATCTCGTCTCCGCGAGCCCGCCAACGTTGGATGCGGTCGACGTTGTGGCGATTGAGCCAGTCACGGTCGGCCCACGATCCACCCGCGTGCGTGCGGATGAACGCCGCGAGTCCCGGAACGTGGTCATTGTCGCGTCCGGCGCACGCCGGCATAGAACCCAAGATCTTCGTCAGCTTGGCTTGCTTGGCGCCACCGAAACCGATCTCGACTGCGAATATTTCGGCTTGGGCTCGGTTGGTGATGACGACCTTGTGCTCGCCGAGCGCAAATCGGTACCGCTTCGAGACGACACCGAACTCGAGCAGCATTTGCTGCACGTCCGCGGCCAGCCGCTCACTACGCGTCGAGTATGACACCTGAATTGCGTTGCGCGGCAATACCGAGCAGGATCCGTCGCCTTCGAACAGCGCCTGAAGGAAGGCGCGCTTAACCGCGGCCGGGGAGAGCCACAGCCAGTCGGGAACCGCTTTGGTCGCCGACTTTTGCCCGCAGAGGTCGCAGAGCCGCGTCTTCTTCAGTTCCGTGAGGTTTTGAACATCCAGGTCGTGCAGTATCGAACCAGAAGCGATCGTGCGAGACGACACGTAGCGCTGGCCTCCGACGATGGCGTCGTAGGCGCCGACGACCATGTCGAAATAGTCGCGGTCGCAGTTGTTGAAGCCGGCGCGCGTCTGGGAGACAAAGCCCTCGCTGATGAAGGCGCCCAACAGAAGCGCTTCCATCACGTCGTGCCAGTCAGCCGGGCCTAACTCGACAGGCGGGGTCCGCTGCATCACGACGTAGTCGTCGGGCCGGACCTCTTCGATCAGTTTCCACAGCAGCGTGGGCACGCCGCCAACATCGACCAGGCACAGCAACGGGTGGTTCGCGGTACCTGTGACTTCGTATCCCTCAGAAGTGCGCACGGTGTAGGTCTCGTGATCGCCCGAATGGAAGAGGCGATCGGCCACAACTGGGTTGCCGTGCCGATCAAGAACCTTCAGCTCGACCGGGTTGTCCGAATCGGGTCGCGCGCCCGGAACGACGTCGCCGATCCGCACCGATTGCCCGAATGGCAGGCGCACCAACGCATCTCGGGAAACACAATACCGCATGGCGGCCGGCGGGTCGTTGCCCGGAGAGCCGAAGTTGCCCTGACCGTCGACGAGCGGATAGCGCAGGGACCACGGCTGCGCCATGCGCACCAGGGTGTCGTAGATCGACGCATCGCCGTGCGGGTGGTAGTTACCCATCGTCTCGGCAACCGACCGTGCCGACTTGGCGTGGCTGCGGTCCGGGCGGAACCCGGAGTCGTACATGGCGTAGAGCACACGGCGGTGCACCGGTTTGAGACCGTCGCGCACCTCCGGCAGCGCGCGACCCACGATCACGCTCATCGCGTAGTCGATGTAGCTGCGCTGCATCTCCTGCTGAATGTCAACGGGTTCGATCCGGTCGACGGGCCCGTCACCGGGTGGCAGCGTCGTATCAGTCATCTGTTCCTCGTTTGGGTTGGCGTGTCTGACTCATCAGACATCCAGGAAGCGAACGTCCTTGGCGTTGCGAGTGATAAAGCTTCGGCGAGCATCGACATCCTCACCCATCAGGATGGAGAAAAGCTCGTCGGCGGCCGCCGCGTCGTCCAGGGTGACCTGACGCAGCACCCGCACGGTCGGGTCCATCGTGGTTTCCCACAGTTCCTTGGCATCCATTTCGCCCAGACCTTTGTAGCGCTGGATGCCGTCGTCCTTGTTGATCTTCTTGCCGGCTTTCGACCCCGCCTCTAGCAGGCCGTCGCGTTCCCGATCGGAGTAGGCGAATTCCGGGTCGCTGCGCTGCCACTTCAGCTTGTACAGCGGCGGCTGCGCCAAGAACACGTGCCCGTTTTCGATCAGCGGCCGCATGAACCGGAACAACAGCGTCAACAGCAGCGTCGAGATGTGCTGGCCGTCAACGTCGGCGTCGGCCATTAGCACGATCTTGTGGTAGCGCAGTTTGGTGATGTCGAACTCGTCATGGATTCCGGTGCCCAGGGCGGTGATGATGGCCTGGACTTCGGTGTTCTTCAGCACCCGATCGATGCGCGCCTTCTCGACGTTGATGATCTTGCCGCGCAACGGAAGGATGGCCTGGAACATCGAGTCGCGGCCACTTTTCGCCGAGCCTCCAGCCGAATCACCTTCCACCACATACAGTTCCGATTTCCGGGGATCGGTGGAACGGCAGTCGGCAAGCTTTCCCGGCAAACCACCGAGATCGGTGGCGCTCTTGCGGCGCACCAACTCTCGCGCTTTGCGCGCCGCGATGCGCGCCTGAGCCGAGGAGACCGCCTTGTTCACAACCACTTTCGCATCTGCGGGGTTGGCTTCGAACCAGTGCGTGAGTTGTTCGTTGCAGACCTTCTGCACGAACGACTTGACCTCGGTGTTGCCCAGCTTGGTCTTGGTCTGGCCCTCGAACTGCGGTTCGCTGACCTTGACCGAGAGCACCGCCGCGAGACCCTCGCGGATGTCGTCGCCGGTGAGGTTGGGATCTTTGTCTTTCAGCAGCTTCTTGTCTTTGGCGTACTTGTTCACCACCGACGTCAGCGCGCTGCGGAAGCCTTCCTCGTGGGTGCCGCCTTCGTGGGTGTTGATCGTGTTGGCGAAGGTGTGCACCGACTCCGAATATCCGCCGTTCCACTGCATCGCGATTTCGACTTCGTGGCCCGTGCCCTTGCCTTCGAAGTCGATGATGCTCTGCTGAATCGGGCTCTTGGTGCGGTTGATGTGCTTGACGAAATCCACCAAGCCGCCGGGGTAATGAAATGTACGGTGCTTGACCTTATGCGGGGCGATCGACTCGGCCGCCTTCTCTTCGGCGGATTTCGGCGCATCGGCCGTGTCGCTGACCACCTCGTCGACGACTTCCTCGTTGCTCACCCGCTCGTCGGTGAGGTTGATCGTCAATCCCTTGTTCAGGAAGGCCATTTCCTGCAGTCGGCGCGCGACCGTTTCGAAGTCGTACTCAAGGGTTTCGAAGATGTCGGGATCGGCCCAGAACCTGATGGTGGTTCCGGTCTTCTTGGTGGTCTCACCCTGTTTGAGGGTTCCCGGCACGGCGTGGTCGTAGAACTGAGACCACTCATGGCCATCGCGCGCGATGTCCACCTCGAGGCGGGTCGACAACGCGTTCACCACGGACACGCCGACGCCGTGCAAACCGCCGCTGACGTTGTAGCCGCTATCAGGGCCACCAAACTTGCCGCCGGCGTGAAGTTGCGTCATCACCACGTCGACGGTCGGCGCGCCGGTAGCGTGCATCGCCACCGGGATACCGCGCCCGTTGTCGACGACCTCGACACCGCCGTCGTCGAGTAGGCGCACGTCCACCTGGGTCGCGTAGCCGGCCATGGCCTCGTCCACCGAGTTGTCGACCACCTCCCAGATCAGGTGGTGCAGGCCACGTTCACCGGTGGAGCCGATGTACATGCTGGGGCGTTTGCGGACGGCCTCCAACCCTTCGAGAACGGTGATCGCTGAAGCGCCGTATTCGCCTTGTGCCTTCTTCTTCTGGGCAGCCACGGTCGGAATGCTCTCCTTGGGGTTTCATGCGAGCGGTCCAGTCACCGCAGCGGTCGCACCACTCCACTCTACCGTGAGCGGTGGCCCGCACCGATTTTCTGGGCGCGTTTCTACCTATCTAACCGCGCCGTGCGCTCGATTTCTTTATTCCCGGCGCGTCCCGACGTAGATCGGGGGAGTCCGTGTCGTCCTGGTGGATTTGAGAGGGCGAAAGCTTTACGGCTTCTTGACGCCATGTTGCCACCTCGAATGGGCTGTCGGACGCCTTACCCGTAGGTGTCGCGGGGCCCCCTGCCGGCGATGTGCCGTGGACCCTTCCGCCAGGATGGTGCGGCCGGGCCGGTGATTTTCAGCGATGTCACCACACCGTTGCCAACCGCCGCGGCGATCTTGGCCAAAATCTGGGCCTGGATCATCCGCAACTGGGTCGCCCACGCGGTCGATTCGGCCGCCACGCTGAGCACCCCGTCATTGAGCGCGGTCGGTGTCGCGTGGTCGGCAATCTGATGTCCCACCACCGACGGCCAATAACCAAACACCGTGCCCTCGGCAACATGGGTAGACCAGCCGCGCTTTTTCGCCAGATCGCGCGCCAACCTGCCCAGCGGTTGGGGATCACGAACGTCGGGCCCGGGCCCCGACCAACTCCGCCGTTGTCCTGCGACACGGCGCGGGGCAGGGGGCACGCCCCGTCCGCGGCCGGCGTCCTTTCCCTGTGCGCGAGCAGCCGCACGGGCTTCCTCGAGGGTGCGCCGCACCAAGTCGATACCGGTCAGTCCGCTCGAGGATGCGATGCGGTCGGGGTCGGATCCGTCACCGACGCCGGTCATGCGTGCACCGCCGATACACGTCCGGAATCCTCATCGCGCAATTCGATCTGCACTCGCCTGGCGTCCCATCCGGCCGGGATGTCTTCGATTACCGCCGCAGTCACCAATACCTGCTCTGCTGCTTCGGCCACCGCAGCCAAGGCACGACGGCGTGTCACGTCGAGCTCAGCGAACACATCGTCAAGCAACAACACCGGTTCGCTGCCGTCGGCCCGCAACAATTCATACGCCGCCAACCGCAACGCGACCGCAAATGACCATGATTCCCCGTGGCTGGCAAAGCCTTTGGCTAGTTGATCGCCGAGCCGTAGTTCGAGGTCGTCGCGGTGTGGGCCGACAAGACACATCCCGCGTTCCAATTCCGCGTCGCGACGCGCCGACAACGCGGCCAACAACGCGCCTTCCAAAAACTCGCGGTCGGCGCCGTCGGTGCCCAAGCCGGCCATGCTTGCCCGGTAACCGATCGAAGCCGGCCGCGATCCCGGCGCCAATAATTGATAGGCCTTTTCAACCTCCGGCGCCAACTGGTTCACCAGATCCATCCGGGCGCCCATCAACTCCGCGCCGTGCTCGGCCAGACGGCTGTCCCATACATCGAGAGTGTCCAGCGCACCCTGATCCCCTCGATGTCTTGCCCCCGACAACGACTTCAACAACGCCGTGCGCTGGCGCAGCACTTTGTCGTAATCCGCGCGCACCGCGGCGATCGCCGGCCGGCGCACAGTCGCCAAATCATCGAGGTAGCGACGCCGGTCCGCCGGATCGCCCCGGACCAAAGCCAGGTCTTCCGGAGCAAAAAGCACCGCCCGCAACACCCCCACCACCTCACGTGTGCGGCGCACCGGTAAACGGTTCAGCCTGGCCTTGTTGGCCCGCCCCGCCGCGATCTCCAGGTCGATGGCACATTCCCTGCCTTCGTTGACGACGATCGTGGAAACCACCGCGCGGGCGTTGCCTGCCCGGATCAACGGCAAATCGGTTCCCACCCGGTGCGAACCGAGGGTGCTCGAATACCACAGCGCCTCAATCAAATTCGTCTTCCCAAACCCGTTGGGACCGACGAACACCGTCCGGCCCGGTTCCAATTCGAGGTCGGCGTGCGCCCAGGACCGGAAATCGCGCAGTCCCAAATGCCGGACGTACACCTATCCGGGCAACCGGACTGGCATCAACAGGTAAACATAGTCCGTTGGTAAGGCGGCAAAGGGACCGCTGCCTGCTGGATGGCTATCGTCGTCAAACGCCGGACGCAGCAATGCAGGCTTACCCGGAGTCGTGAAGCCGAACGACACCCGCTCCGAATGCACCGATCCAAGTCCGTCGGTCAGATATGTCGGGTTGAAAGCGATCGTCAACGGCTCGCCGGCGAAGTCCACGGCGAGGTCTTCTTCGGCTCGGCCGACATCGTCGGCGCCTGCGGAAAGCCGCAGCGTGCCATCGGTGAATTCCATGCGCACCTGCGCGCCTCGGTCCGCTACTAGCGCAACCAGCTTGATGGCTTCGGTCAACTCGGCCACGTCGATTGTTGCCACCGCCGTGTGCTCGGCCGGCAACAACTGGCGAAACTTCGGGAATTCCGCGTCCAGCAGCCGGGTGGTGCTGCGTTTGCCATTACCGCTGATGCCGAGCAACCCGTCTTTTCCGACACCCATCCCCGCGCCCAGCGAAAGCCGAACATCAGAACCGTCCGTGCCGGCTTTGGCGGCCTCGGCCAGCGTTTTGGCCGGCACCAACACCGCCGCTTCGACACCGGGCGACAACGCTGTCCAAGTCAGTTCGCGAACGGCCAAACGGAACCTGTCGGTGGCGGCCAAAACTACCGTTTCACCCGCGATCTCGACCCGAATTCCGGTCAACATCGGCAACGTGTCATCCCGGCCCGCCGCGATGGCGACCTGCCCAATCGCCTCGGCGAACAAGTCGGCCGGCAAAGTCCCGGTATCTTCCGGCAGCGTCGGCAGTGTCGGGTAATCCTCAACCGCCATCGTCGGCAACGAAAATCTCGCATTTCCGCAGGTCAACGCGACACGATTACCGTCAACGTAGAAGTCGACCGGCTTGTCCGGCAACGCCCGCGTGATGTCTGACAACAATCTTCCAGACACCAAAACGCTTCCAGGAGAAGCTATTTCAGCCGCAACCTGCGCCTCGGCGGACACCTCGTAATCGAATCCGGAGATTGTCAGGCCATCATCCGAGCCAGTCAACAAAACGCCGGAAAGCACCGGCACCGCCGGCCTGGTCGGCAGGTTCTTCGCCACCCACGACACCGCGTCGGCGAAGGATTCTCGCACCAGACGAAACTTCAAATCGGTGAGGCCAGCTCGTGTCGCCGCGTCCATAGCGTCCCTATCACCTACCAAAGTCGAGTGGCTAGCCGCCGCGCTTGCCTGAGGCCTCCCGACACGAACACCGGTGGCGTGTAATGCACCACGGCGACCGCAACGGGAGTCGAAGAACAACCGTAGATCTTCTGAGGCCATCTTGAAAGCTAATCGCAAAGCCCGACAGGCCCGGTCAACGCGAGCTTTGCGAGCCCAGCGTAACGAAGCGTCCCCAGCGCTGTTCTTCGACGAAGAAACAACGGAGATAACTCAGTAACAGTATTAAGGGGTGTGCATCTTCGGGACAGCCTGCTCTCGGCGCAGCTAGGGCAGGCGTGGGGTTGTGGATGACAACCGTGACAACTGTGTGCCCGGTGTTGAGCCGTTGGGGATGAACGACGGGTGTGCACTCAGACCCGGTTGCTGCACCTCTGTTTGGTCGGGTTGTGCACAGGGCTGCGCACATCGTCCGGCTGTGGCTGGTGTGACAGGGGTGCGAGAAGTTTTTTGAAAAAAGACGGCTTGAACCGTCTGGAGTCAGCGCTTGGACCGCTGACGGATGCGAGTGGTGAGTTCTTTGACGTGATCGAACACCTCGCGCCGCTCGGCCATCTCGGACAAGATCTTTCGCTGGGCGTACATGACGGTGGTGTGATCACGGCCGAATGCCTGGCCGATCTTGGGCAGGGACAGGTCGGTGAGTTCACGGCAGAGGTACATAGCGATTTGGCGCGACTGCGCCAGCGCTCGGGTCTTGCCGGGGCCGCGGAGCTCTTCCACGGTGGTGTCGAAGTACTCGGCGGTGGCGGTCATGATGGTCGCCGCGCTGATTTGCATGGTGCTGGCGTCGGCGATCAAGTCACGAAGCACAATCTCCGCGAGCGCTTTGTCGATCGGAGTCTTGTTCAGCGAGGCAAACGCCGTGACCCGGATGAGGGCTCCTTCGAGCTCGCGAATGTTGCGTTCGATGCTGCTGGCGATGAGCTCGAGCACGTCGTCGGGTACCGCGAGGCGTTCCATCTGTGCTTTTTTGCGCAGGATGGCGATGCGGGTTTCCAGTTCGGGGGGCTGCACGTCAGTGATCAGGCCCCATTCGAACCGTGTCCTCAGCCGGTCTTCCAGGGTGGCGAGCTGTTTTGGAGGTCGGTCAGAGGAGATGACGATCTGCTTGTTGGCGTTGTGCAGCGTGTTGAAGGTGTGGAAGAACTCTTCTTGGATACCTTCTTTGCCCTCGATGAACTGGATGTCATCGACGAGCAGCACGTCGACGTCGCGATAGCTGCGCTTGAAAGCCACCTTGCGGTCGTCGCGAAGCGAGTTGATGAAGTCGTTGGTGAATTCCTCGGTGGAGACGTACTTGACCCGCATCCCGGGGAACAGCCGTTGGGCGTAATTGCCGGCCGCGTGTAATAGGTGTGTCTTACCGAGGCCGGACTCGCCCCAGATGAACAGGGGGTTGTACGCACGGGCCGGCGCTTCGGCGATGGCCAGGGCCGCCGCATGGGCGAACCGATTGGAAGCACCGATGACGAACGTATCGAAGGTGTAACGGCGGTTGAGGCTGGTTCCGCCAGCGACGGCCGGGTCGATGGTATGTGGACGTTCGGTGAAGTAATTGGGCCAACCCTGATCGGCAGCGCCGATGGGTTCACCGTTTTCATAACCCTCGTCGGCGTCACTTGAAGTTTCGAGGCCGGGCTCATCGGTGAAGGTGTCTGCTTGAGAGAGGATGGTGTCATCGACGTCGTCGGGGGGTGGAGCGATGCGCACTCCGAGTTGGATCTGCTGGCCCAGCCGACGGCTCAGCGCGTCGGTGATCGGCGCGCGCAGATGACGTTCGATCTCGTTCTGGACGAAGCTGCTCGGCACCGACAAGAGAGCAAACCCCTCGACGATGGTGAGCGGCTGGACCAGATTCAGCCACGCTCTTTGCTGCGGAGTCAGCGGAGTGATGAGAGTCGTGCGGTTGGTGGCCACGCCGTCCGGGCTAGGCTCGCCGTTGAGTTCGGAGACGACCGCGTTCCACACTGTCGTGAAACTTGAACCGGGGTCATCGGTCAACGACGTATCTCCCTGGTTTTCGAACATCCCGGGTCGAGGAACAACCACGCTTGGCGACAAAGCAACTGTCCACATAGTTATGCACAGGTGTGGACAGGATGATCGTAAGCGAGCCGCAGCCTTACGGCGACGGCTTGCGATCTCCCTGCTGGAGGCAACCCACGCAGGTCGCCTAGGCAGCTAGTCGATCCGCCATCCTCGCTTCGTTGCCGAGCGCCGTTTCACCCTGAAACGGCATTGCCCGAAGCTAACAGTTTTCCGTGCGGCTGCCAACCGTTCTGCTGCATTCCAATCGGGTTATTTAAAGTTCCTTGGGGCGTGCTTCGATCCGGTGCCGTTGCGCACGGAGCAGCGTTGCCGAGAACGAATGTTTTCACGACCGTTGCGTTAGGGTCCGTTGCGGCAGGCCAAGTTTGACCCAGCGAACGCGCGTCAGTACCCTCAAACAGTCGCCCGAAAGTCGGCGATACGGCTGCGACCTAGGTCGATGTGCCCAGGGACCGCGCCGGCCAGCAGCAAGACCACCTCCGACCGACCCACGGACCATTCCAGTTGGGAAAAGTGAGCGGCCGGATGTCAATGCGAGACATAACGAGGAGAATGCCGTGGCCAAGGGCAAGCGGACCTTCCAGCCGAATAACCGGCGCCGAGCCCGCGTGCATGGCTTCCGCTTGCGCATGCGTACCCGCGCGGGGCGTTCGATCGTGTCCAACCGGCGCCGCAAGGGCCGCCGCGCGCTATCTGCCTGATCGCACCGTCAGGTTCTTCGGCGGTGCTTCCCGCACGCAACCGCATGAGGCGGTCCACGGAGTTCGACGCGACCGTGAAGTACGGGACGCGCACGGCCCAGCCCGATGTCATCGTTCACGTTCGACGTGGGAGCGACGGCGTCGAGGCTAATGGTCCGCGGATCGGGCTGATCATCGGCAAGGCGGTGGGTTCGGCCGTCGAACGGCACCGGGTCGCGCGTCGGCTACGGCATGTCGCCCGAACCATGTTGGGA
This sequence comes from Mycobacterium sp., assembly GCA_035511785.1. Taxonomy (GTDB): domain Bacteria; phylum Actinomycetota; class Actinomycetes; order Mycobacteriales; family Mycobacteriaceae; genus Mycobacterium. The sequence continues at coordinate 3,871 of DATKEW010000084.1, read as the reverse complement.
GATCTCGACCAATCTGATCAGGTGGTGATCAGGGCGCTGCCGAGTAGCCAGCATGTGTCGTCGGCGCGGTTGGAGCAGCAGCTGCGAAGCGCCCTGCGGCGTGCTCGCGAGCCGGCGGGAATGGACCGGTGAAGACGCTGGCGCGGGTGCGCGCGGTCGTGGGCGGCGGGGGCAGGGCCGCCGTCCGCGGACTGATTTTTCTCATCCAGCTGTACCGGCACATGGTGTCGCCGCTGCGACCACCGACGTGTCGCTTCGTTCCGACCTGCAGCCAGTACGCCGTCGATGCTCTCACCGAGTACGGCTTGATTCGGGGGAGCTGGTTGGCGGCGGGCAGGCTCGCCAGGTGTGGCCCATGGCATAAGGGAGGATGGGACCCGATACCGGAGCGCCTTCCAGAACGCCGGGGTGGCCGGACGAACTTCGATGACACCAGCGGCGCCGGTGACTCGCCAGCGGCGCGAGGGGAGAGTGAGTCTTTTGTTTGATTTCTTCAGCCTCGACATCATCTACTACCCGGTGTCGTGGATCATGTGGGTCTGGTACAAGCTGTTCGGGGCTGTGCTGGGCCCGTCGAACTTCTTCGCCTGGGCCCTGTCGGTGATGTTCCTGGTATTCACCTTGCGTGCGTTGCTGTACAAGCCGTTCGTGCGCCAGATCCGCACCACCCGGCAGATGCAGGAGCTGCAACCACAGATCAAGGCGCTGCAAAAGAAGTACGGCAAGGACCGTCAGCGCATGGCGCTCGAGATGCAGAAGCTGCAGCGCGAGCACGGCTTCAATCCGATCCTGGGGTGCTTGCCGATGCTGGCGCAGATCCCAGTGTTCCTGGGGCTGTATCACGTGCTGCGATCGTTCAACCGCACGACCGGGGGCTTCGGTCAGCCACACCTGTCGGTGACCGAGAACCGTCTCACGGGGAACTACATGTTCAGTCCGGCCGACGTCGGCCACTTCCTGGACGCCAATCTGTTCGGCGCACCGATCGGCGCCACCATGACCCAGCGGACTGGCTTGGACGCGTTCATCGATTTCAGCCGCCCCGCGACGATCGCGGTGGGCGTGCCGGTGATGGTCCTGGCCGGTGTTGCGACCTACTTCAACAGCCGGGCATCGATTGCGCGGCAGAGCCCGGAGGCGGCGGCGAACCCGCAGACCGCGATGATGAACAAACTCGCGCTGTATGTGTTTCCGCTCGGCGTGGTCGTCGGCGGCCCGTTCCTTCCGCTCGCGATCATCCTGTACTGGTTCTCGAACAACATCTGGACCTTCGGCCAGCAGCACTACGTGTTCGGGATGATCGAAAAAGAGGAAGAGGCCAAGAAGCAGGAAGCCATCAAGCGCCGGGCGGCCAACGCGCCGGCACCGGGAGCCAAACCCAAGCGCAACCCCAAGTCGGCTCCGACGATCGCCGACGGCTCGGCGACGGTTAGCGATGACGACGGGGAACCCGGGGCGCCGAAGACGGACTCCGATGGCCAGGGGGCCGAAACACAAACGGGACGGGCGCAATCGGACAAGCCGAATCCGAGCGGACGCAACAGCGCGCCGAGCAACCGCACCCCGCGGCCCGGGGCGCGACCGAAGAGACGCAAACGCTGACAGGGTGCCAATGCGCTTGAGGGCCGCATCGAAAAGCGAGCCCAACAAGACGGGAACCCGTGGATGAGGGAGAGGGAAGGCGATGACGGATGCAGACACCACCGAGCCCGAGGTTGACGCCCAACTGTCGGTCGAGGACGTCCCCGAGGACGAAGCGACGGCGGATGGGGGTGCTGACGAACCCGAGGACCTGGAGGAGCGATTGGTCGCCGAGGGGGAAATCGCCGGTGACTACCTCGAAGAGCTGTTGGATCTATTGGACTTCGACGGCGACATCGATCTAGACGTCGAGGGCAACCGCGCGGTGGTAAGCATCGACGGCAGTGACGACTTGAACAAGTTGGTTGGCCGCACGGGCGAAGTGCTCGATGCTTTGCAGGAGCTCACCCGGTTGGCGGTGCACCAGAAAACCGGCGTCCGTAGTCGGCTCATGCTCGACATCGCAAGCTGGCGGCGCCGGCGGCGCGAGGAATTGGCCGCGCTGGGGGACAAGGTCGCGCGGCGGGTGCTGGACAGCGGAGAGCGCGAAGAGCTGGCTCCGATGACACCGTTCGAGCGCAAGATCGTCCACGACGCGGTTGCGGCGGTCCCCGGGGTGCACAGCGAGAGCGAAGGCGTGGAGCCGTCACGCCGGGTTGTTATTTTGCTCGACTAGCGAGTTACAGCGGTGTAGTTCGCGCGGGCGCCCATCCCGCGAGGCCACCAAGATCAGAGGAATGTTTCACGTGAAACATGTCGGCCGTTCCGAGCGGATGCCGGACCCTGCCGTGCCGACAGCCTCCTTTCAGTCCAGGGCCGCGCCCGATGCAGCGTCGGCGATCTTCGGGTCACGTATCTATATCGCGCAGCGGTATGCCGAGCTGCTGGTGTCTGCCGGAGTGGAACGCGGACTGCTCGGGCCACGAGAAGTGGGCCGACTGTGGGACCGCCATCTGCTGAACAGTGCCGCGGTCGGCGAGCTCCTGGATTCGGGCGACCGGGTGGTGGACATCGGCAGCGGCGCGGGGTTGCCGGGGATACCGTTAGCGATTGCGCGGCCCGACCTCGAGATCGTTCTTCTCGAACCGTTGCTGCGGCGCAGCGAGTTTCTCAATGAGGCGGTGGCCGAACTAGGGTTGGCCGTCGAGGTGGTGCGCGGCCGAGCGGAGGAATCTTGGGTACGGGACCGGTTCGGCGGAAGGGACGCGGTGGTGTCGCGAGCGGTTGCATCGTTGGACAAGTTGACGAAGTGGAGTATGCCCTTGCTACGGCCGGACGGACGAATGGTCGCCATCAAGGGGGAGCGCGCCCCCGACGAAGTCCAAGCCCACCGGCGTGTGATGGCGGCATCGGGCGCTGTTGATGTCAGGGTGGTCACATGTGGCGCGAACTATTTGCGTCCGCCCGCGACCGTGGTGTTAGCGCGGCGCGCAAAGCAATCGCGGCACGGATCGGCACGGACGGGGAGCAGGGAACCACGATGAGTTCGCCACGAGACTGGTCCGTACCCCCTCCTCCGTCGGCGGGCGTTGCGCACGCACAATCAAGCGCCGCGGTTCCCGTGGCACCGCACGAGATGGGGGCGCCTGCGCACGAAGCCCCGCCGGGCACGATGGCGAATGTTTCACGTGAAACATCCGACGAATTCGACACCCCGATCGGCGCTGCCGCGGAGCGCGCCATGCGGATACTCCACACCACCTATCCGCCGTTACGCCGGCCCGATCACCGCCGGGTCTTGACCGTCGCCAACCAGAAAGGCGGCGTCGGTAAAACCACGACCGCCGTCAACCTTGCGGCGGCGCTCGCCGTGCAAGGGCTCAAGACGCTCGTCGTCGATCTTGATCCCCAAGGCAATGCGAGCACGGCACTGGGCATCACCGACCGGCAGGCCGGAACGCCCTCCTCGTACGAGGTGCTCCTCGGCGAGATCTCATTGCGGGACGCCGTCCGAACCAGCCCGCACAGCAACCGCCTGTTCTGCGTCCCGTCCACCATCGATCTGGCGGGCGCCGAGATCGAATTGGTGAGCATGGTTGCGCGCGAGAACCGATTGCGCACCGCCCTGGCCGAACTCGACAAATTCGACTTCGATTACGTCTTCGTCGACTGCCCGCCGTCACTCGGACTGCTGACGATCAATGCGCTCGTTGCCGCGCCCGAGGTGATGATCCCGATCCAGTGCGAGTACTACGCGCTCGAGGGTGTGTCACAACTGATGCGCAACATCGAGATGGTGAAGGCCCACCTGAATCCTCGGCTCGACGTGACCACCGTGATCCTCACCATG
>DATKEW010000083.1:0-6754 GCA_035511785.1 Mycobacterium sp. | reverse complement strand
GTCATGTCGTGCAGGGCGGGGCTGTCGGCGAGCCGGGTCAGGTATTCGGTGCGGAACTGCTGGTCGACGGAGATGCCGAACAGGTACAGCTTGGTGGCTCCCAGCGGCATACCCAGCGTCACGACGGAGAACGCGGCCACGAACACCAGCCCGCCCAGCCGGGCCAGCAACCGGTAGTACCGACCACCACGTCGCCACACCCAGCCGACGGCGATGAGCCCGGCCACGCAGCCGACCTGTCCAACGGTGGTCAGCGCGTGCAGCTGGTTGGACGACGGGAAAGCCGGCCACTGGACCCCGGCGATGGCGATCAGCGATACCACGGCGACGATGCCGGCCACCACCACCGCCAAGACCATCTGGCCGAGGCTGGCCAGCGCATGACGCATGGTCAGATCGGCAGCTTGCGGAAAATGCTCCGCGGGATGTGTCGCAACACCATCATCACATAACGGAATGCTGCTGGTGCCCAAACTAATTCCTTACCTTTTGCGGACGCGGTCACCGCAAGGTTGGCGACGTACTCCTTGTCGACGGTCAACGGGGCTTCCTTGATGTGTGCGCTCATCCGGGTGCGCACCTGGCCGGGCCGGATCACCAGGACGCGAACCCCGTACTCGCGCAACGCCTCTGACAAGCCCAGGTAAAAACCGTCCAGGCCGGCCTTGGTGGAGCCGTAGACGAAGTTGGATCGTCGCACCCTCTCACCGGCCACAGTGCTCATCGCGATGATCTGGCCGAAGCCCTGGGCGCGCATCTTCTCACCCAGCAGCACGCCCACGGAAACCGCTGCGGTGTAATTGATTTCGGCGATCTGCACCGCTTTGCGCTGGTTCTGCCACAGCTCTTCGGCATCCCCGAGCAAACCGAACGCGACGATGGCCACGTCCACATCGCGACCCGAGAAGGCCTGGTCGATCATCTTCGGGTGGCTCTCGGTGTCGGTGGCTTCGAAGTCGATCAGCTCCACGGAGCGCGCGCCTGCCGCCTTCATCTGGGATACCGCATCGTCGCGGCCCGGGTCGCCGGGCATGGCGGCCAGCACGATACGCGCGTGCGCATTCCGCAGGTAGCGTTCGCAGATCGCCAGCCCGATCTCGGACGTGCCGCCAAGCAGCAGGATGGTCTGCGGATTTCCTACCGCGTCCAGCACCATTTACAGCAGCTCCAAACGTCGGGCCATATCGGAGGCGAACACCCGCAGGGGGTCGGCCTTGCGGCGCACGGCGATCCACTCGTCGATGCGCGGATACATGGCGTGAAAGGTGTCGGCCGTGGTGCGGGAGTCCTTGGCGGTGTAGACCCGCCCGCCGAACTCGAGCACCCTGCGATCGAGTTCGTTGAGGAACTCGTTGAGCCCGGGCTTGTTAGGGAAGTCCATCGCGACGTTCCAGCCGGCCATTGGGAAACTCAGCGGTGCCCGGTTGCCGGGGCCGAAAAGTTTGAACACGTTCAGCGCCGAGTAGTGGCCGCGAGTCTGGATCCAGCGGATGATGGTCTTGAACTCGTTCATCGCGTCCGGTGGAACCAAGAACTGATGTTGGGCGAAACCCGTTGGCCCGTAGGCATTGTTCCAGCCGCTGACGAGGTCGAGCATGTGGTAGAACTGCGACAGATTCATGATCTTGCCGGTGTAGGTTCCGCCCAGCCGGTAATACACCTCGCCGATCGCCATGAACGAGAGTTTGTTCATCGCGCTGATGGGAAATACGTTCGGCACCGTCAACAGTTGCGGCGCATCGAATTTCAGCGGGTTTTTGGCGAGCTTTTTCGGCAGTTGATCCAGCTTCGCCAGGCTGCCCCGGCTGACTGCGGCCCGGCCGAGCTTCGGTGGCGGACTGATCAGGTCGAACCAGGCGCTGGAATAGGTGTACCTACCTTCGCTGCCGTCGAGGTGAACGGCGACTGTTTCGTCGAGGTCCTTGGTGGCCACACCGTCGGCGATGAAGTAGGCCGTCTCCGTTGGAGTCATCTCGATGGTGGCGCGCAGGACGATGCCGGTCAGGCCGTTCCCGCCGACGGTGGCCCAGAACAGCTCGGCGTCATCTCCGTCGGGTGTGATTGTGCGGACGGTGGCGTCGGCCATGAGCAGGTCCATGGACCGCACATGGTTGCCGAAGCTGCCCGCGCTGTGGTGGTTCTTGCCGTGGATGTCGCAGGCGATCGCGCCGCCGATGGTTACTTGACGTGTTCCCGGCAGCACCGGAACCCACAGCCCGAACGGGAGCGCCGCCTTCATCAATTGGTCCAGGCTGACGCCGGCGTCGACATCGACCAGCCGGGTGTCGGCGCTGATCGAGTGGATGCGATTCAGCACGGTCATGTCGATCACCAGACCGCCGCCGTTTTGCGCGTTGTCGCCGTATGACCGGCCCAGCCCGCGCGCGATAACGCCCCGGCCTTTCAGGCTGCCGGATTCAGCTGCTTGGGCCACCGCTTTGGCGATCACCTCGGGATCGCGGGTCGAGAGCACCTGGGCCACCGACGGCGCGGTGCGGCCGAAGCCCATCAGCCGGGTGGTGGTTGTCGGAATGTCCGTGCTCAACATCGTCAAAGAGGGTACCGCCTGGCCCGGCGACGATGCGGGACGCTTGCGTCCCGCTGAGGAGCGGGCCAATCCAACCGTGGCCCGGCGACGATGCGGGACGCTTGGGTCCCGCTGAGGAGCGGGCCAATCGGCTCAGTGGATGCGGAAGATCACGGCTCGCTGCACGACGAAGTTGATCACCGTCGCGGTGCCCTGCGCGATCACGAACGCGACGGGGATCGCCCAGCCCTGATAGTGCATCAGGACAAGGGACAGATGGTTGAGCCCGACCTGCACGGCAAAGGTGATGCCGTAGAGAACCATGACCGCGATGAACCGCGCGGTGCTCGGTGACGCCTGGAATGTCCATCGGCGGTTGATCAGGTAGGCGGTAATGGTGCCGACGATGAAACTGATGGCCTTGGACAGGTCAACCTGTAATCCGACCGCTTTGTAGAGCACTACGTAGAGGCTGAAGTCGACGATTCCTGCCAGGCCGCCGGTGACGACGAAACGCATCACCTGCGTGCTCAGATTCAGATGTGGGCGCGGCGGCGCGGTCCCGGACTCAAGGGGGAACAACGGGGGTTCCATCAGGCGAAGTCTAACGGGGTCGGTGGGCGCCCCGGGGGAACTAACTGGGCAGCTTCACCGCGATCAACTCGACCTGGTTTTCCCCTTGCGGCGTCGTGTAGGTCACGGTGTCGCCCGGTTGACGTCCGGCAAGAGCCTGTCCCAATGGGCTGCGAGCGGTCAACGTCTCGGCCTCGCGGCCGACCGGGGTCTCTTCGACGATAGAGATCACGTGCATCGTGACGACTTCACCGTCGGGGAAGCGCAGGGTCACCTCGGTACCGCCGGGCAGGGTTTCCGACGGTTGGGAGTGCGACGGCCCGGTCCGTAACCGCCGGTCCAGTTCATTGATGCGATCGCCCAAGACGACCAGTTCGTCAGCGCGCTGTATTGCTTCGGCCGCGTCGCCATGATCGCCGATCATGCCGCGGTCGTTCTTGACCTCGACCTCCAAGCGATCGCGCCGCTGCCGCAGCCGGTCCAGCTCCGCGGCGAGGTTCTCCCGCGCCGCGTCCGCCACTGATTGGGCCTCCTTGCTCACGTCCGCCCACCTTTCGACCAGACCTGTTGGGTTGCCGTTTCTTGACCACTCATGCGCCGTGAATCCGATTCGTGGCGTATCAGTGTTACACCACCAAGCGGCCGCCCGTACCGGTATCGGGCAAGCATTTTTACTAGTTGTACACGTGTGTACCCAGTTTGGTGACAGTTCTATTCTCCGGTGCGCGCGGGCGGGCGCGCGGTCGTTTGGCCGACGATGGCACGCCCGAGTGAACAGTCCCACGAGTCACGTTGCGACGCAGCACTTTTCGCGCCGTTATCGAGTGCGCCGCTGGTTCGATCCGAAGTCGGAGTTCCCGGCGACCGGCGCGGCGCTGTGTTCATCGTCATAGTCGTCTGCGTTGTCGATAACCCCGCCACGCAGCGAGTCGAAGATAGCCACACCCTGCGAGACCAACCCGGCGGCCAGCTGACCGAGCCCTTCGGCGCCATTGAGCACCGTGAGATTAGAGTTCGACAACCCCAGCGCGGCCTTCTCGACGATCTGAGGTAGCTGGTCGATCAGCATCTTGTCCAGGGCCACCCGGTTGTGCGACGCCGCCGCCTCGGCCTGGATCTTCATCTTCTCCGCATCGGCGATCGCCATGATGCGGACGCGTTCGGCTTCCGCCTCGGCGGGTTTGACCACTTCGGCGACCAGTTCCTGCTGGCGCAGCTCGGCGGCACGCCCGGCCAGTTCCGTCCTCATCTCCAGCACCTCGCGCTGCGCCTGCGCTTCGGCCAGCGGACCGGCTTGGGCGGCCTGGGCCTGGGCCTTGTCCACCTCGGCCTTGTACTGAGCCTTGACGATCGCGGTCTCGCGGGCGAATTCCGCCTGCTTTCGCTGCGACTCCTGCTCCGCCTCCGCAGCGGCCTGGTTCGCCTGCGCCTGAGCGATCTGTGCCTGCTGCTGGATGGCCGCGTTGTGCGGCGCGGACATCGCGGTGATGTAGCCGAGCCCGTCGTCGTCGATCGACTGGATCTGCAGGGCGTCGACGGTCAGCCCGATCCGGGCCATCTCCTCCTTGGAACCATCGAGCACCTCGGTGGCCAGCTTCTGACGTTCCCGGATGATCTGCTCGACGGTCATCGAGCCGATGATCGAGCGCAAGTGACCGGCGAAGATCCGACCGGTGAGCACGGCCATCTGGTCCTGGTCTGACAGGAATCGCTGAGCCGCGCTGATGATGCTCTCGTTGTCGTTGCCGACCTTGAAGGCGATCACCGACCGGACATTGAGGGTAATGCCCTGCTGGGTGACGCACTTTTCGGCGACCTCGGCCTCACACATGGCCAGCGTCAGGAACCGAGCCTTGCGGAAGATCGGCAGGATGAAGGCGCCGTGGCCGGTCACGACGCGGAACGGGGCATTGCTCTTGGCCCGGCCGCCGGAGATCAGCATCGCCTCGTCGGGAGCGGGCACCTTATAACCGAGCATTGTTGGACTCCTCGCAGTTTCGCTGTTGCATATCAGGAAATTTCGGCCGTCAATTCAGATCCGGCGAGGTCCTTCCACGGCTCGACGACCACCGTCCGCGGGCCCCGGACTTCAACCACCAGCACCTTGCTGCCCTTCGGTAATGGCTCGTCGGACCACGCCAGGAACGCCTCCTTGGAGCCTCGCACGGTAACCAGCACCTCACCGGCGCCGCGGTCACCGCGGGTTGCCACGATCAGCTTGCCAACGCAACCGATTGCCGAGGCGTCGCTCACGATCGCATACTGCTCCTTCGACGGGGCCCGTGTGGAGTTTCGGCGTCTTTCCCCTGGGTCCGGGGCCGTCACACCAGTCCGGCGGTCAGAGTGACCACGTGGTTGCGGCTCTCGCGTGCCTTTATCCGCGACACCCAGACCCGGCCCCCGGTCGCCAGTCCGACGATCCGATCGGCGGTGTCAAACACCCAAGCCGCGGAGCCCTCCATCCCGGTGTTGTCCATGATGCGCAGATCGATGACACCCCGCTCGGCCAGCAGCTCGAACAGATCGCGCTGCGGGTCGTCCACGGCGATCAATGTGGTGTGGTCGAACTGGTAGCGCAGTGCTGCCCGGATCTCCCTGACGGCGATCGAGTCCACCACCTCGCCGGTGTCGGGTTCGGTTTCCGCGCACGCGAACTCGACTTCGAACGTCCGCTCGTAGCCATGCAGGAAGAACCGCTTCCCTTGGTTCGCCCACGAGCGGTGGCAGCAGGGGAGGTTGTCGAACAGCTTGCGCATGTGGAACCGTGCCCTCTGCCCGACGGGTGCGTCAGCACGGTGCATGGTGGCGACGTGTACCCCGTCGGCGATGGCGGTATCAGTCATCTACCCAGACTCCCTCGAAACCCGTTGATAACCGTGCTGTTTGCACGAGGGTCAGCGTCGGGGAGTGGCCTTGGCGGATTCTCAAAAGATTCTTGGCGGATCCTCAAACCCGGCCCAGCGGCGGTTACACCCAGTAGGGCACCCGGGCGCGGTATTGCCGCATCGCGAAAGCTGCCAGCGTCCAGCCGACGGCCGTCAGCACCAGCACCACCACCCAGTGCCGCAGTTCCTGGTGGGCGCCGAGCAACGGCGCACGAACGATGTCGAGGTAGTGCAGCAGGGGGTTGAGTTCGACGATGCTCGACCAGCGTCCGGCACCCTGCTGCCGCAATGTGTCGTCGTTCCAGATGATCGGCGTCATGAAGAAAAGCAACTGCACAACGGAAAACAGCAGGGGACCGATGTCGCGGTAGCGGGTCGCCAGGATGCCGAAACACAGAGACACCCAGATGGAATTGAGCACGATCAGCCCCAGCGCCGGAATCACCGACAGATCGGCCCACGACCACGGCTTGGGGAAGATGATCGCGACGACGACATAGATCACGATGTTGTGGGCGAACAAGATCATCTGCCGCCACACCAACCGGTAGACATGCACGCTCAACGGCGTCGGCAGCTGTTTGATCAGGCCCTCGTTGGCGACGAAGACGTCAGCGCCCTCCAGGATGGCGGCGTTGATCAGGTTCCAGATGATCAACCCAAGCGTGACGTAGGGCAGGTGCACGGCAAGGTCGAGGTGAAACAGTTTGGAATACAGCCCACCCATTGCGACGGCGGTGGTACCGGTCGCGATGGTGATCCAAAACGG
>DATKEW010000082.1:0-4827 GCA_035511785.1 Mycobacterium sp. | reverse complement strand
GCCCACGGGCACTGTCACCCGTGGGCACCGTGAAAACGACTGTGCGTTGCGCTCAGCCGGTCGTTTGGCGTATCTCAGCGGGCTTGGCCAGTGCGGACAGTTGGTCGGCCACCTCCCGGTCACGTCCGTTGACTGTCTGCTGATAGATCATGGACGCGCGCACCGTCGAGTGTCCCAGCCGCGCCATCACTTCGGTCAGGTTGCCCACCCTCGCGGCCTGCGAACCGGCGTAATGACGTAGGTCGTGGATGCGGACAGCCTTAGTGATGCCAACAGATTTCAGCGCCGCATTGAAGTATTCACGAAACACCTGCTGGCGTAGGTGGCAGCCTCTCGCGGCCCTAAACAGCAGGGCATCCGGCTCAGCGCCAACGTGGTGGGCCAGGTGGTCGGCCAGATCAGGCACCACATGGGGCGGGACTATCACCGTGCGAACCTTGGCCGATTTCGTCGTGTCCACAAAGCATTGCCCGTTGGCGTGGGTCACACCGCGCGCCACGGTAATGACTTCACAGTCGGCGCTGATGTCACCACGTGTTAGCGCGGTGACCTCACCCCAGCGCAGGCCACACCATGCGCTGATCAGCACCAGAGCTTTCAGGTTGACCGGCGCGATGGCCAGCGCCACCTTGGCCACCTCGTCGGGTGTCAGGATGGTTGCCTGCCGTTTGGTTGCGGTGTTCATCGCGCCACGGATCGCGGCGGGATTGGATCCGATCAGCCCATCACTGACAGCAGTGTTGAGCACCGCGTGCAGCAGCCCGTAGGCGTGGCTGTTTTTGGTGGGCGTGGCGGTGCCCAGGCCGACATGCCACGTGCGGACAACCTCGGGCGTGATCTGTCCCAGCGGCACCTTACCCAGCTTGGCCAGCGGTCCGGTGATCAACTCCGAATATCCGTGGCGGGTGCGCGGCTTGAGGTTGCGCTGATCCAGCCATCCGACCGCATACTCACCGAACGACTTGCCGCGACTCTTGGTCGCCGCTAAGCGCAGTGCTGGCGGTGTCCAGTCGTCGCGTTCGATCAGTCGGCGCTCGTCGGCCAGCCAGTGCTCCGCATCCATGCGGCTGGTGAACGTGGCTGGCGCGTGGTGGCGGGCCAGGTCTGGCCCGTTGTATCCGGCCTGGTATCGCCCGGATCGTTGGCGGTGGATCTTGCCCCAGCTCCGTCTTTGCCGTCTGGTCATGGTGTGGGTGTCCTTTCGCTACCCTGAGCTGCATCCCAACTGCATCCCATCTGTGCCCAGAATGGCACTCTCTGGCACTTGCTGTCACTACCTGTAGGGGCGCATATGCGCTGGTCAAAGCCAGTTTACACAGGTAACGGGTTTGCTGCGGGAGGGTTGCTGTACAGGTTCGAATCCTGTACCTGCCACCAAAGGTCAGAGGCTTTTTGGTCTCTGGCTACGCGTTAGAGTGCGCCCGAGTTGTCACGCTTTCTCACAACTCGGGCGAAACTCGCTGCACACGGGATCACCAGCACGCTGGAATTGCATTCGTGTCAACGGTGTCTTCCGCAACCGGACTGGCTAGCTGATCCGGTCGCATGGCGGCGCTAGGTCAGCCGTCAAGTAGCGGGCGGCGGGTGGGCGCCTCACTTCGATCGCAGCCACCAGGCTTGCATGGCGGGGTCCTCAGGAACGTCGCGACTCGCCCACCACGCTGTTGAAGCTCTGCGCGGCGAGCGTCTGTGCCTCGGGCTGTGAGTGCACGTATGTGGCCGTCGTGAAGGCCTTCGAAGCGTGCCCGCCACAGCAGCTCGGGATGCACACGGGTGACGGTCACGTTCTCGTAGTGAGAGCGGTTGAACACCGCAATCGCGACGACACTCCAGCGCAGTGGCCCTGGCGGATCAAGCTGGTCGGCACGTCGGTGGCTGCCCGGGCGAGCGCGACGAGCTGATTAGACTCGGGGCTGAGCGGACTCACGCGGCTTGGGCCAGGTGCGGACAAAGCGCGCAGCTGATTGCGGCAGTATCGACGTATGTGGAAGCGACGACCTCGACAGGATAAAGCGGCTATAAAGGAGCCGATCGTCACCAACATCACTGAGCGCAAGCGATACGAGATCAGCATCAACGGCGAAGTGGCCGGGTTAGCCGCCTACGTCGACACCGGCACCCAGCGCATCTTCTACCACACGAAGATCGGCGACCAGTTCGCCGGGCGTCGTCTGGGCGACACGCTCGCCGCCGCGGCGCTGGCCGACACCCGCGCGATCGGCAAACGCGTTGTGGCGCTGTGCCCGTTTGTCGCCGCCTACGTTGACAGGTGCGAAGACTTTGACGACATCCTCGACCCGGTGACCCCTCAGGCACACGCGGTGGTGCGCGCCGAGTTGGGTTAACCGCTGTAAAGAGGCCGTTGCTTTTTGGCATCGGGGTGCGCCGAGCACCGGGGCGCGCAAACGTAACTTTCGGCGCAAAATCGCAAAATGATGCAGGCTCCTGTCGATTTCATGCCTTCGTCAACCGTCGGAATGGGCGTCACACCCCTTTGATGCCCGAGGAGGCGATCATGTCCGAATACCTTGTCCTGATCTTCGAGGACGAACAGGCCTGGCAGCAGGCCGACCCGCAGGTCCACGAGCGCACGCTGCGCGAGCACGGCGAGTTCGGCGCGGCCAACCAGGCCCACCTGCGCGGCGGCAATCGGTTGCGCCCGTCGACGACGGCGACGACGATTCGCCGCGACCCGCAGGGCGACGTCGTGGTCACCGACGGGACGTTCATCGAGTCCAAAGAGGCCCTCGGCGGCTACTACTTGATTGACGCCGCCGACCTCGACGAGGCGATCAAGATCGCCAGCCAATTGCCGGCGCCGTTCGGTGGGGTCGAGGTGCGCCCGGTGTGGCCCCGCGACGAGTACTAGACGAGTACTGGCGGTGAACCAGACCACCGACGCGACGGTGGCCGCCGCGGTCGCCGACGCGCACCGCCGCGAGTGGGGCTATGTCCTCGCCGCGACGGTGCGCGTCACCCGCGATCTGGACCTCGCCGAGGAGGCGGTGCAGGACGCCTACGCCCGCGCGCTGGCCACCTGGGCCGACACCGGGGTGCCCGATCAGCCCGGGGCGTGGCTGACCACGGTGGCGCGCCGCAACGCGCTGGACGCCATGCGGCGCGCCGCCACCTGGCGGCGGACCGTGCCCCTGCTCGTCGAGGACCAGGCGACCCCGACAACCGGACCCACCGACCCGACCGACTCGACCGACCCGACCGACGACCGGCTGCGGCTGATCTTCACCTGCTGTCACCCGGCGCTGTCGATCCAGGCCCGGGTGGCGCTGACGCTGCGGCTGCTGTGCGGGCTGTCCACCGCAGATATCGCCCACGCGTTCCTGATACCCGAGGCGACGATGGCCGCGCGCATCACCCGCGCGAAAAAGAAAATCGCCGAGGCCCACATCCCGTACCGGATCCCCGCCGACGAGGAGCTCACCGACCGCGTCGACGCGGTGCTGACCGTGCTGCACCTGCTGTTCACCACCGGCCACACCGCGCCCTCCGGCGACGAGCTGGTGCGCGCCGAGCTCATCGAACGCGCGCTGGATCTGGCCCGCATCCTCAGGCTGCTGCTGCCCACCGACCCCGATGTGGCCGGGCTGTATGCGCTGATGCTGCTGACCGACGCCCGCCGCGACACCCGCACCGACCATGAGGGCAGGTTGCTGCGCCTGGCCGAGCAGGACCGCAGCCGATGGGATCGCCGGGCGATCGCCGACGGCATTGCGCTGACCCGCAGATCGCTGCGCGGCCGCTCACCCGGCCGGTTCACGTTGATGGCCGCAATAGCCGCCGTGCACGCCCAGGCGCCCAGCTGGGACCGCACCGACTGGCGCGAGATCGTCGGGCTCTACGACCGGCTGGTCACGATCTGGCCCTCGCCGGTGGTCGCGCTCAACCGGGCCATCGCGATCGGCCACGCCGACGGCGCGCAGGCGGGCCTCGACGCCCTGGACACGCTCGCGGCCGAACCCCAGCTCGCCGGTTACCGCTACCTGCCGGCCGCCCGCGCGGAGTTCCTGACCCGCCTGGGCCGCACCCGAGAGGCCCGCCTCGCCTATCAGGAAGCCCTGCTGCTCACCGACAACACGGTCGAACAAGGCTTTCTCAGCGAGCAACTCGGCGCCCTGCCCGACTGACCGCAACCACCGCGACCACCGCCACCGCGACCACGCCCGCCACCACGCTCGTCCAGAGAACGCGCGATCGTCGCCGGAGCGTACCCGGCGGCCGGCATCGGTTTGCCGGTCTTCGGGTTCACCGTCCCAGCCGGGAATCCGTCGCTACGGCTGCGTTCTCGCTGCGGATTACGGGCGGTGCGCAGCCAACCGACCAGCGCGGCGACTTCGGCTTCGGTGGCCTGTTCCCAGCCGACGTCAACCGGCCACAGCACCCGGAACCAGCGCAGCAGGTCGAAGGCGTAGCTCCGGCACGTCGATTGGCTGACGTCGCCGAGCATCCGCTCCCGCAGAGAACTGCTGATCTCGACCTGACGGCCCGCGCCGTCGACCACGACCCAGGGCAACATCGTCCCGGATCCCGGCAGCACCTTACCTATTCGAGGCAGCCGCGCGCGGCCCTCGATCAACTCCACATGAACACTGGAGTCCTCATGCGACATCGGCACGCCGACATCATCGACAACCGTCGAGCTGGAGTCGAGTCCTCCCGTCAGTTGGTGCGGTCAACTGGGCAATGGGGTGGTCGAACTCCGAAAGCTCTCGGCCGAGAACTGGATGGTCAATTGTGGGACGAAATGCCGAATGGGCCTACGGATCAGAAGGTCGATTGGCAGCAAGGAGGCAGCCGACTGATCAATATGTA
>DATKEW010000081.1:0-2548 GCA_035511785.1 Mycobacterium sp. | reverse complement strand
CCAGCACGTCACGCAAAATCAGCACCGCCCGCTGGCGGGGCGTAAGCACCTGCAGCGCCGCAACGAATGCCAGCCGCATCGTGTGCCGCTCGGCCACCACCGCGGCCGGATCCCCCACGGTCCCGGTCAGCACCGAATCGGGCACCGGCTGCAACCAGGCCAGCTCCGCCGACCCGGCCCGAACCGCCGCGGAGGGATCCAGCGTCGGAGCGCTGAGATCCGACGGCAGCGGGCGACGCTTACGTCGCTCAACACCCTTGATGAACGCACGGGTCGCGATGCGATACAGCCACGTGCGCAGCGAGGCGCGTCCCTCGAAACGGTCGTAGCCCCGCCACGCCGCCAGATACACGTCCTGCACGATCTCCTCGGCATCGTCGATGGAGCCGAGCATCCGGTAGCCGTAGGCGACCAGCTCGCGCCGGAACGGCTCGGCCAGCCGCCCGAAATCCTCGGTGGGGTCAGTGGTGGTGCGCATGACCGTCCGATGCTCCGTACGTGTCGTGCCAGGGCCATTCGTTGATGTAGCGCTGCCGGCCCAGCGGGGTCAGGTCCAGGAACCGGTAGGTACTGAGCATCACGTCGGCGCCGACCCCGTAGGCCGAGTAGGTGTGAAACACCCGGCCGGCGTCGCGCACGAACACGCTGATGCCCTGCCCGTCGGCGCCGTCGGTGGCCACGTAATCCAATCCCTCCCGCAGCAGGGTGGCCTTGTCCTTGTAGTTGTATTCGATCGGTGCGATCGAATCGTTGCTGCTGACGTGAAAGTCGTAGTTGAAGTCGCTGCCGTACGAAGAGTAAAAGGGCAGCTGCCATCCCATCCGGGACTTGAACCGGCTCAGCCGCGGGTAGGGCGCCCGCGACACCAGCACCAGGGTGGTGTCGGCGCCTTCATTCAGATGGATCGGGTTGGGCATGTTATCGACCGCGAAGGAGCAGCTCGGGCAACCCTCGTCAATGTCGTGCAGCCACATGAAGTGGTAGACGATCAACTGGCTGCGGCCCTCGAACAGATCAATCAGCCGCGCCGCGCCGTCGGGGCCCTCGAACACGTAATCCTTCTCGACCGGCACCGCCGGCAACGCGCGGCGCTGCTTTGCCAGCGCCGCCAGCTCCCGGCTCGCGGCCTTCTCCTTGGCCAGCAGATCCAGCCGCGCGGCCAGCCACTCCTGCCTAGACGCGATGCGCGAGATGTTCATCAGATGTCCCGTCCTTTCACCCAGTACTGAGGAGCCGACTCGGCGAAACTCATCGCTTCCTGGCGTAGCCAGCGCAACTCGTTGTCAGGCATCGCAGCACCTGCTGCCGAAGTAGGACCCGATCAACACCGCGCGACTGACAAGCGGCGGGGCCGCCAGGCGTTGCTGAAGCTCCCGGTGAAACTCCTGGTGGGAGCCGCAGTCCGCGAACGGGTCGGTGCTGCCGTCGAACACGGCGACGTGCAGGAAACCCACTCCGTCCTCGAACTGGTACACCTGGTAGTCCAAACCGCCGGGATCGCGTGCGACCAGCTCGATCAGGACGTCCTTGATCAACTTCCGATTGTGCTCAGCTGAGTCGGCGCCGGTGTGGTAGTGCACCACAGCAGCTCTACGCATCGCCATCACCTCTCACCCGTCACGTGCTCACAGCCCGTCCACCCGCTCCAGCCACCGCGACAGGTCCTCCACGCCGCCAACCAGCTCGCGGGTGCGCGCGAAATCGGCTTGGTAGGCGGGTAAGCGGGCCAGCCACCCAAACATCATCTTGAGGTCCTCGTCGTCGCCCAGGACATCCAGCGGGAGTTGCACGTAGGTGGTGGGCGAGCCGAGTCGGTGGGCGATTCGCGCGGCGATCTGCTCGCCGGTCAGTTCGTCACCCGCGATCTCCACCGGCGCCACCGCCGGGTCACCCACCAGGAGCAGAGTCGCCGCTGCCCGGCCGATGTCCCGCACCGAAATCATCTGTATCGCAACATCTCCGGCCAGGGGCATCGCGATGGTGACGCGAGCGCCGTCGCGCCGGATCATCAGCCGCAGCGTCTCCATGAAAAAAGTTGGCCGCACAAAGGTCACTGGCACGGCCTCGAGCAGAACTTCCTCGATGCGGTGCTTGCTTTCGAAATGGGGCACACCACTACCACGTTCAACACCGCCGACCGAGCTGTAGAGCAGGAACGGCAGCCCCGCGTCGGCAGCGGCCGCTGCGATCACCCGCCCGTGCGCAACCTCGCGCTTCGCGCCATCAAGCCCGTTGTGGGTGGTCATCGCGAAAGCCGCGGCGGCACCGTCGAACGCCGCCCGCACCGAATCCACGTCGTCGAGGTCTGCATACACCACCTCGACCTCCCGCTCCGCCAGCGTACGTGCTTTGTCGCCGTTCGGGTTTCGCGTGACCGCGCGAATCGGGATCCTCCGCTTGAGAAGGGCGTCGATGACCGCGCCGCCCTGCTGGCCGGTCGCGCCGATGACGGTGATCGGCTCGTCCCGCCGGGATTCGGTCATCCCCTGTCCTGTCGTCATAGTGGGTTACCTGCAAACAACCAATCCCGTAACGGGAGTCGCTGTCG
>DATKEW010000080.1:0-38142 GCA_035511785.1 Mycobacterium sp. | reverse complement strand
CCACCGATCGCCGGGACGGGTTTCGTGGAGGATGGCGGTGCTGACCAACCCACCGGGAACCAGCCTGACGTGAAACTCGATCCCGCCGTCCGGGTCGGCCGGAATGGCGGGGCTCAGATACCGCCAGCGACGTGGGCACTGCGGAACGTGGACGTTGACGTACTGGCCCGGGTGATAGTGCATCGGCCGGTCCAGTCGCAGACGAACGACCGCGAGATCCCGGGAGACCCGAATGTGCTCGATGACGGTGCCGTCCCACCAGGCGGGTCCCGTTTCGGCGTCGGCGGCCCCGCTCATCACCCCGGTGATGAGGTTGAGCGACTGCGTGGCCGCGTCGTCGACCGCGTCGGTCCACCCGCCGCCCAGCTGGGTGCGCAGCGTTGCATACAGCGCGCGACCCAACGTGTCGTAATGGGCTGGGCGCACACCATATTTGCGGTGGTCCCGGCCGAGCTGGGCGAGAAAAGCCACCGGCTCCTGCGCACGCTGCGCGACCAGCTCGCCGTACACCCAGTGCAACGCGTGGGCGAAAGCGGCTCGCTGGCCCTCCATTTCGGGTGGGAACAGGTCGCGGACCGAGACGTCGAGGTTGAACCAGTTGGTGTAGAACCGGCGGACGAGTTCGTTGCCGAGGCCCGGGCCCTCTTGCGTGAAGGCGTCGCGCAGCACCCGCAGCGCGTCCCGGTCGTCTAAGCCCACGGACGCCGATTTTAGGCTCGCCCCGCCGCGCCGCCGCCCTGGTCAGCCCTGCTGGACGGTATTCGACGTTCCGGCGTTGGCAATCTTGGGCGAGCCCCAGTGGTCGGTGACCACATTGCTTGATCCCGACGTGCTGATCGCATCGGTGCTGTCGATCGTGACGTGGTTCGCGTGCCCGGTGACGCTGACGCTCGTGCAATGGCCGGTGACGGTGATCGTATTGGTCAGACCGCTCACCGAGAGATAGCCGCCGTTGCAGGGAATCGTTTTCGTCGTGCCGGTTCCGCTGACCTGCAACGTCCCGGCCTGCGGGACGGTCGCGGGCGGGCTGCTGCCGGCAAAATCCGTGCGGGACCCGGTTGCGGCCAGGCCGGCGAATACCAGCCAGCCGATCACGATGACCGACCAGCAGGCCATGCCGATGCCCAGGCGTGGCCGCAGCTTGCCGACCCAGTTGCCTGCCTCGTCGCAGTCCAGGTCGTAAGCGAAAGACGTCACGCAGCGCGCCCGCTCCGGGTTGCGCTCGTCGACCAGGATCACCCCGTCCACGTATTCGCGTCCGCGCACCACGAGATCGCCCCGGTGGCCGTCGAGCGTGTAGCCAACTCTCGTCTTGGTGTTCGGCCCGCTCCACCGCTTCCTGGTGACGGTCCATCCACGCGCCACCGGAAGGTAGACGTTGTACCACATCGTTCCGCTGTAAATGGTTGCACGCGAAAGCGTTTCGCTGCCCGTAACGGTCGCTACCCGGCCCCACTCGAGTAATCCGATCCGGATCCGCGTGCCGCAGAGCTGCACGCCGTAGATCCCTGCCGGGTCAGCGCCGCGACCGCGGCGAAGGCCATGGGCACCTGTATCCACAGTGCGATCGGTACGACGGCGACGATCAGGAGCGTCCACACGTACAGCCAGCGAAAGGGCAGCAGCTCTGCCAGCCGAAAGGCCATGGGAACCTTGCGCGGGGCGACGCAAGGCCCGAGTCGACTGCTCCCATCGAGCGAAATGCTCCCACAAATCTAGACTTGAGCGGAACAGACTCAACCTTGACGACGTTGAACAACGCGACAAGCATTTTCCCTACGTACTTGAACGGAGGTGTCGTGGACTCTTTCAACCCGACAACCAAGACGCAGGCGGCCCTGACATCGGCCCTCCAGGCGGCGACAGCTGCCGGTAATCCCGAGATCAGGCCTGCCCATCTGCTGTTGGCGTTGCTGACGCAGAACGATGGGATCGCCGCGCCGCTACTGGAGGCTGTCGGCGTCGAGCCCGCCACTATCCGCGCCGAAACACAGCGCATTCTCGACCAGCTACCCCAGGCCAGCGGTGCCAGCTCGCAACCGCAGCTGTCCCGCGAATCGCTGGCCGCCATCACCACCGCCCAGCAACTGGCCACCGAGATGGACGACGAATACGTCTCCACCGAGCACCTGATGGTCGGGCTGGCCACCGGTGACTCCGACGTCGCCAAGCTACTGACCGGACACGGTGCCTCGCCGCAAGCGTTACGGGAGGCGTTCATCAAGGTGCGCGGCAGTGCCCGGGTTACCAGTGCCGATCCCGAGTCGACCTATCAGGCGCTGGAGAAGTACTCCACCGACCTGACCGAACGTGCCCGCGAAGGCAAGCTCGACCCGGTTATCGGGCGGGACAACGAGATTCGCCGCGTCGTGCAGGTGCTGTCCCGTCGCACCAAGAACAACCCGGTGCTCATCGGTGAGCCCGGCGTCGGCAAGACGGCGATCGTGGAGGGCCTGGCGCAGCGCATCGTCGCCGGCGACGTGCCGGAAAGCCTGCGGGACAAGACCGTGATCGCCCTCGACCTCGGGTCGATGGTGGCCGGCTCGAAGTACCGCGGCGAGTTCGAGGAGCGGCTCAAGGCCGTGCTCGACGACATCAAGAACTCCGCCGGACAGATCATCACGTTCATCGACGAGCTGCACACCATCGTGGGCGCCGGCGCGACCGGCGAGAGCGCGATGGACGCCGGCAACATGATCAAGCCGATGCTGGCCCGTGGCGAGCTGCGGCTGGTCGGTGCCACCACGCTCGACGAGTACCGCAAGCACATCGAGAAGGACGCCGCGCTGGAGCGGCGCTTCCAGCAGGTGTTCGTCGGGGAGCCGTCGGTGGAGGACACCATCGGCATCCTGCGCGGCCTCAAAGACCGCTACGAGGTGCACCACGGTGTTCGGATCACCGACTCGGCGCTGGTTGCGGCGGCCACCCTGAGCGACCGCTACATCACCGCGCGGTTCCTGCCGGACAAGGCCATCGACCTGATGGACGAGGCCGCCAGCCGGCTGCGGATGGAGATCGACTCGCGGCCCGTCGAGATCGACGAGGTCGAGCGGCTGGTGCGCCGGCTCGAGATCGAAGAGATGGCGCTGGCCAAGGAAGAGGACGAGGCGTCCAAAGAGCGTTTGGAGAAGTTGCGCTCCGAGCTGGCCGACCAGAAAGAAAAGCTGGCCGAACTGACCACCAGGTGGCAGAACGAGAAGAACGCGATCGACACCGTCCGCGAGCTCAAGGAGCAGCTGGAGACGTTGCGCGGGGAGTCCGAGCGCGCCGAGCGCGACGGCGACCTGGCCAAGGCCGCCGAGCTGCGCTACGGGCGCATCCCCGAGGTGGAAAAGAAGCTGGACGCCGCGCTGCCGCAGGCCGAGGCACGCGAGAACGTGATGCTCAAGGAGGAGGTCGGACCCGACGACATCGCCGACGTGGTATCGGCATGGACGGGCATCCCGGCCGGCAGGCTGCTGGAGGGCGAGACCGCCAAGCTGCTGCGGATGGAAGACGAGCTGGGCAAGCGCGTGGTCGGGCAGAAGAAGGCCGTGCAGGCCGTGTCCGACGCGGTGCGCCGCAGCCGCGCCGGGGTCGCCGACCCCAACCGGCCAACGGGTTCGTTCATGTTCCTCGGACCCACCGGCGTCGGCAAGACCGAGCTGGCCAAAGCGCTGGCCGACTTCCTGTTCGACGACGACCGGGCCATGGTTCGCATCGACATGAGCGAGTACGGAGAGAAGCACTCGGTGGCCCGCCTGGTGGGTGCGCCTCCCGGCTACATCGGGTACGACCAGGGCGGCCAGCTGACCGAGGCGGTGCGCCGGCGGCCCTACACCGTCGTTTTGTTCGACGAGGTCGAAAAGGCCCACCCCGACGTGTTCGACGTGCTGCTGCAGGTGCTCGACGAAGGCCGGCTCACCGATGGGCAGGGCCGCACGGTCGACTTCCGCAACACCATCTTGATCCTGACGTCCAACCTCGGATCGGGCGGCAGCGAGGAGCAGGTGATGGCCGCGGTGCGCGCGACGTTCAAGCCGGAGTTCATCAACCGCCTGGACGACGTGCTGGTCTTCGACGGTCTCAACCCCGAAGAGCTGGTGCAGATCGTCGACATCCAGCTGGCCCAGCTGGGTAAGCGTCTCGCGCAACGGCGGCTGCAGCTGGAGGTGTCGCTACCGGCCAAGAGATGGCTGGCGCAGCGCGGGTTCGACCCGGTGTACGGCGCTCGGCCGTTGCGTCGGCTGGTGCAGCAGGCCATTGGTGACCAGTTGGCCAAGATGCTGCTTGCAGGCGATGTGCACGACGGCGACGTGGTGCCCGTCAACGTCAGTGCGGACGGCGACTCGCTGATTCTGGGCTAACCGACCTCACGGTGCAGATTGTGCATCCTGTGATGGGGTTGTGACCTGGTCGGTTTCTGTATTCCGGCCTGATTGCAGATACCCTGTTTGGGATGGTCCCCCTCTGGTTCACGCTATCCGCGCTGTGCTTTGTCGGCGCGGTGGTGTTGCTGTACGTCGATATCGATCGACGCCGCGGGCGCAGCCGGCGCCGTAGATCCTGGGCGCGGTCGCACGGGTTCGACTACGAGCGCGAATCAACCGACATCCTGAAGCGCTGGAAGCGCGGCGTGATGTCGACGGTCGGCGATGTCCCCGCCCACAACGTGGTGCTGGGTCAGATTCGCGGCGAGGCGGTGTACATCTTCGACCTCGAGGAAGTCGCCACGGTGATCGCGTTGCACCGCAAGGTGGGCACCAACGTCGTCGTCGACCTGCGGCTCAAGGGGCTGAAAGAGCCACGCGAGAGCGACATTTGGCTGCTGGGTGCGATCGGGCCGCGGATGGTGTACTCCACCAATCTGGACGCGGCCCGGCGGGCCTGCGACCGGCGCATGGTCACCTTCGCGCACACCGCGCCCGACTGCGCCGAGATCATGTGGAACGAGCAGAACTGGACGCTGGTCGCCCTGCCGGTTTCCAGCACGCGCACCCAATGGGACGAGGGCCTGCGCACCGTCCGCCAGTTCAACGACCTATTGCGGGTGCTGCCGCCGCTGCCGGACGAGACCTCTCAGGAGGCAGGAGCGCCGGAGGGACTTCGCAATGCGTCACCGAGCCGTCCATTGGCGCCGGCCGGTCGTGCGGAGTTGCCGTCGCGGCGCACGCAGCAGGATGTGGCCGGGCTGCTGGGCTCGGATGTTCAGGCCGCTCGTCGCGCGGCCGAGCCTGTCCGCCGAGACCCCGGCCCTTCAGAAGGTCGCTCCGAAGCCGTTCGGCGTCCGCCGCCCGCGGGACGCAACGGCCATCAGGCCACTAACTACCAGCTCTGACAGCGAACCGGGCGGTCAGGGTCCGGTCAGTACACTGTCGCTCATGCCACGCCCCGTCGCCCTGATCACGGGGCCCACGTCCGGGATCGGCGCCGGCTATGCGCGACGCTACGCCCGCGACGGCTACGACCTGGTTCTGGTAGCCCGCGACGTTGACCGGTTGAAGCAATTGGCGGGCGAGCTGGAAGCCGGGGCGGGCCGCGTCGAGGTTCTGCCCGCGGACCTCGCCGACCCGGCCGGCCGCGAGAAGGTCGCGGGCCGGCTCGCCGCAGGGGTGCGGGTCCTGGTGAACAACGCCGGGTTCGCCACATCCGGCGAATTCTGGGCGACCGATCCCGAGCTGCTCCAGGCGCAGCTCGACGTCAACGTGACCGCGGTAATGCACCTCACCCGTGCTGCCCTGCCGGCCATGCTCCACGGCGGCAAAGGCACCATCATCAACATCGCCAGTGTTGCCGGGATGGTGCCGGGACGCGGGTCGACGTATTCCGCGTCCAAGGCCTGGGTGATCTCGTTCAGCGAGGGCTTGGCAGTCGGCCTGCACGGCACGGGTGTCGGTGTGCACGCAGTGTGTCCGGGGTACGTGCACACCGAATTTCACACCAGGGCAGGGCTCGACATGCCCAAGTTGCCGTCGTTTCTGTGGCTCGAGGTCGACGACGTGGTCGATCAAAGCCTGGCCGATATCGCCGTCGGCAAGGTGATCAGTATTCCGGGCGTGCAATACAAGGCGATCGTTACCGCCGGGCGGATGATTCCGCGGGGCCTGGCGCGGGCCGTAACAGCAAGAGTCGGCGGCGGCCGTGGCCGAACCTGACCGCGCGGAGCTGGCGGAGCTGGTGCGCCGGCTGTCGGTGGTGCACGGCAGGGTCACGCTGTCATCGGGCAAGGAGGCCGACTACTACGTCGACCTGCGCCGCGCCACCCTGCACCACCGTGCCTCCGCGCTGATCGGCACGCTGATGCGCGAGCTCACTCACGACTGGGACTACGCGGTCGTCGGCGGCCTGACCCTGGGCGCCGACCCGGTGGCGACGGCCATCATGCACGCGCCCGGGCGCCCGATCGACGCGTTCGTCGTGCGCAAGTCGGCGAAAACCCATGGCCTGCAACGCCTTATCGAGGGATCGGAGGTCGCCGGTCGGCGGGTGTTGGTGGTCGAGGACACCAGCACCACCGGCGCATCGGCGCTGACCGCGGTGCGCGCGGTGCAAGACGCCGGCGGCGATGTGATCGGTGTAGCCACCGTGGTGGACCGCGCCACCGGCGCCGCCGAGGCCATCGAAGCCGAGGGGTTGTTGTACCGCACCGTGCTGGGCCTTGCCGATCTGGGGCTGGACTAGGCCGCCCGCGGGATCACAGTGCGCACTTTCATTGCTGCAACGGTTGCATGCCTGGCCTGCTGTCTGCTGGGCTGCTCGGGTTCCAACCATCCCGTCAACCCGTACGGCGCCCAGGGTGCGCGGCTCGGTGAATCGCTGGCGCTGCTGGGCTGGAACATGTCGGTGCCGAATCTGCGCTGGGACGGCGACTATGTGCTGATCGACGTCTCGGCTGCTGTGGCGTCCGCCAGGGACCCGCACGCACCGCACGCCAAACCCGAGGACATCCGGTTCGGGCTCTACGGCGCGCTGGCGCACTCGATGGAGGCTTCGGGGTTAGGCAGTTGCGACAACGCGATGCCCAGCGTGCACGACATCGGCTCGCCGCTGTCGGCGCCCCCCGACCGGCTCACCGGCACGGTGTGCCTGGGCCCGCTGAAGGATCACAGTCAGGTCCGCTGGGTGTACAGCTACTCACCGCGCGACCGGATCCCGAATACCTTGGCGGCCTACCCGGCGGCGTTTCCGGTGGGGCTGATGCCGACCAACGCCAACGACACCGGCCTGGTGGTCAAGACCGCCGGCCTGTCCGCGTGGCGCGCCGACGGAACCCCGGTCACCAACGCGCAACTGGGTGATCCGGGGGCATTCAAGGGCAACGGCTATATGCTGCTCGGGCTGGAAGCCGACTCCGTCGCGGCCCGGTATCGCGACGACTCGGCCAAGCGCGGCGGCCCGATGATGTTGCTCGCATCGCCGACCGTGCCCGGCCAGGGATTGAACCCGGCCTGCGCCGCGTACGGGTCGTGGGTGCTGATCCTGCCCGACGCGTCGCTGGACGCGGTGCACGTCAACGCGTCGCTGTGCACTCTCTACGCGAGGGTGGCGATAGACGGCACTCATGCCGGTGTGTGGACAGCGCGATGAGCGAACCCGGACCTACCGAATGGGGGATGCCGGCCAGCGGCGTCGGGCCCTGGCGGGGAGACCTTCCCGATGACCCGCGGTATGACCCAGTCCTGTTGCGCGACGGCGATACTCGCAATGTCGTCGATGCCTACCGCTACTGGACCCGGGAAGCGATCATCGCCGACATCGATGAGCGCCGCCAACCGCTCCATGTGGCGATCGAGAACTTCGGCCACGACGCCAACATCGGCTCGGTGGTGCGCACCGCCAACGCTTTCGCGGTGCACACCGTGCACATCGTCGGCCGGCGGCGCTGGAACCGCCGCGGCGCCATGGTGACCGACCGCTACCAACGGCTGTGCCATCACGACAGCACCGCCGAACTGCTGGACTTCGCTGCGGACGCCGGTTTGACCGTGGTGGCGGTGGACAACGTTCCGGGTGCGGCGCGCCTGGAGGAGACCGCGCTGCCACGCGACTGCCTGTTGGTGTTCGGTCAGGAGGGTCCCGGCGTCACCGACGACACCCGGGCGGGTGCGGCAATCACGGTGTCGATAGCCCAGTTCGGCTCGACGCGCAGCATCAACGCTGGCGTCGCCGCCGGGATCGCGATGCATGCCTGGATCCGCCAGCACGGGGACCTGTCCCGCGCCTGGTGACCGGCTGCCCGGCGAGTGTGCGCTGACGGCTTCGAGTGTGCGCTGGCGGCGGGATTTTGGCGGATTTCCCGCCCTGAGAGCACGGCCAAGGCCCTAGACGCACACGCGACGACCACTAGCTCCAGAGCGTGACGTGAACCTTCGGGCGAAACCTCGTCACCCCGACACCGGATCCACGGATCATCGCCTGGGTGCATCTCGGCGTGGTGATGAAGCGGACCAGTTCCGACACGGCGGGCTGGCGCACCGACGGCGCCAGTGTCGCCGCGCACCACTCGCCCGACCTGTCCAGCCCGGGACCCGTCACGTGCGCCAACCGCCCGGCCGCCAGGTCCTTGGCGACCGCGAAACCGATCGTCAAAGTGACACCGCCGACCCGTTGAACCTCCTCGAGCGCGGCGGCGTCGCTCTGAAAGATTCGCTGCTGTGACTCAGGAATTGCTAAGTCGCGCAACATCTTTGCAATCTCGCCGCCCACGCTGCCCGCCGACGGGCCGAGCATCCACTGCTGCTGGCGCAACAGGGCGGGTGCCGGAATGCCCACGGCCAGTGGGCTGTTCGGGGCCACGACGGTGATGATCTGGTATTTGAGAAAGGGCCGCACGAAGAGCGTGTCGTCGGGCCCGGTCGAGTTTTCACTGGCCGGGCCGATCGCGATATCGACAGCGCGCGAGCAGATCAGGTCGCGAAACCGGCTTGTCGGATGCACGCTCAACTCCACCGACAGGTCGTCGGCGCGCGACGAGAAAAGCTCGATCAGGCCCGGCGCGGCGTGTTCGGCGAATGCGGTAGACGCCGCGATCCGCAGCAGCCGGCGCCCGTGGGCCGCCTCGGTGACCTCGATCGCGGTTTGTTGCTGCAGACCCAGGATTTCCACCGCCCGGCTGGCCAGCCGCAGTCCGCCGGGCGTGAACGCCAGCCCGGCACCCGTCCTGGTGAACAACGGGTCATCGAGCTCCTTGCGCAGTGCCGCGACGAGCATCGAGACTCCGGCGTCGGAAACGCCGAGTTCCGCGGCGGCGGCTCGCACCGAGCCCAGGCGCACCACCGCCGAATAGGCCCGAAGTTGAGCCGGAGTCATGATGTGAGCCTACTTTGGATGCGTGCGTGAGGTGCTTGCCGAGCTGATGTCGATCTGGCATGCCGGTGACACCGCCGGGCTCGGGACGGTGGTGCGAACCTTCCGGTCCGCGCCCCGGCCGCCCGGAGCCGCGATGGTGGTGGCGCCGGACGGCTCGGTGACCGGGTCGGTGTCGGGTGGCTGCGTGGAGGGCGCCGTATACGAACTCGCCGCCGAGGTGGCGCGAACCGGGACACCACGACTGGAGCGCTACGGGGTCAGTGACGACGACGCCTTCGCGGTCGGCCTGACCTGTGGCGGCATCATCGACATCTTCGTGGAGTCGATGTCGCGGGCAACGTTTCCCGAACTTGGCGCGGTCGCCGACGACATCGGCGAGAGCCGGGCGGTCGCGCTCGCGACGGTCATCGCCCACCCGGACGTGCAGTGGATTGGGCGCCGGCTCGTCGTCCGGCCGGACCCCAGTAGACCCGCGGCCGGATCACTGGGTTCGGCGCGCGCCGACGCCGCCGTCACCGACGACGCGCGCGGTCTGCTCGCGGTGGGCCGCAGCGAGGTACTCAAATACGGACCCGACGGGCAGCGGCTCGGCGAAGGCATGGAGGTCTTCGTATCCAGTTACGCTCCGCGCCCCCGGATGCTGGTGTTCGGTGCCATCGACTTCGCCGCCGCGCTGGCCCAGCAGGGTTCGCTGCTGGGCTACCGGGTCACCGTCTGCGACGCCCGCTCGATGTTCGCCACCCGGGCACGCTTTCCCACCGCCGACCATGTCGTGGTCGACTGGCCGCACCGCTATCTGGCGGCCGAGGCGAAGGCCGGCGCCGTCGACCAGACCACGGTGATCTGCGTCCTCACCCACGACCCGAAGTTCGACGTCCCGGTGCTCGAAGTGGCGCTGCGCCTGCCCCAGACCGGGTATGTCGGGGCGATGGGCTCGCGCCGCACCCACGAGGACCGGATGGACCGGCTGCGGGCGGCGGGGCTGACCGACGCCGAGCTGAGCCGATTGTCCAGTCCCATCGGACTGGACCTCGGGGCCCGCACCCCGGAGGAGACGGCGGTCTCGATCGCGGCCGACATCATCGCCAAAC
This sequence comes from Mycobacterium sp., assembly GCA_035511785.1. Taxonomy (GTDB): domain Bacteria; phylum Actinomycetota; class Actinomycetes; order Mycobacteriales; family Mycobacteriaceae; genus Mycobacterium. The sequence goes on along the minus strand of DATKEW010000080.1, from coordinate 27,763 downwards.
GCTGGGGCGGCGGGGGCCGCCCACTGACCCAAATCGTCGGGAGGATCCACCATGACGCGCAGGTCGGAGGCGACCACGGGGCGACTTCAACGATTCCTTAACTCGCTATTGACGCCCAGGTAAGGTGGGCCGACACTGTGGCGCATGCAGGTACCCGGACCATTCGAATACGAGCGTGCAACCAGCGTCGACCACGCCATTGGATTGCTGGATCGGTTGGGGGAGGGGGCGCGCGTAGTCGCCGGCGGGCACAGCCTGCTGCCGATGATGAAACTGCGCATCGCCAACCCCGAATACCTCGTCGACATCAACGACCTGGCGCTCGAGCTCGGGTACGTGATCACCGACCCGACCCTGGTGCGCATCGGCGCCATGACCCGTCACCGCGAGCTGCTGGAGTCCGACACCCTGGCCGCGGTGTGCCCGATCTTCCGCGATGCCGAACGAGTCATCGCCGACCCGGTGGTCCGCAATCGCGGCACCCTGGGCGGTTCGCTGTGCCAGGCGGATCCGGCCGAGGATTTGGTGACGGTCTGCGGCGTGCTGGATGCGGTGTGTCTGGCCCGTGGGCCGTCGGGTGAACGCGAAATACCGATCGACGACTTCCTGGCCGGGCCGTACGAGACCACGCTCGCCCACAACGAGATCCTGGTAGAGGTCCGGATCCCGGTGCGGCACAAGACGTCCAGCGCATATGCGAAAGTAGAGCGGCGGGTTGGCGACTGGGCCGTCGTGGCGGCCGGAGCGGCAATCACACTCGACGGTGCCGCAATCGCCGCCGCCCGCGTGGGCCTGACCGCGGTGAACCCGGACCCGGCCGCACTGGCCGAACTCTCGGCGGCCCTGGTCGGCCGGCCGGCCACCGACGAGGCCTTCGCCGAGGCGGGCCGCCGCGCCGCGGCGGCCTGTGACCCGGCGACCGATATGCGCGGCACCGCCGAGTACAAGCGGCACCTGGCCTCCGAACTGACCATCCGCACGTTGCGCAGTGCGGCCCAACGGGTTGGTAACACCCTTGCGCCGGAAGGGAATTGATCATGCAGATCAATATGACCGTCAACGGCGAGCAGGTCACCGCCGACGTCGAACCCCGGATGCTGCTGGTGCACTTTCTGCGTGATCAGCTGCGGCTCACCGGAACCCACTGGGGTTGCGACACCAGTAACTGTGGAACATGCGTGGTCGACGTCGACGGCGTGCCGGTGAAGTCCTGCACGATGCTTGCCGTCATGGCGTCCGGGCACAGCGTCCGGACCGTGGAAGGGCTCGCCGTCAACGGCCAGCTCGATCCGGTGCAGGAAGGGTTCATGCGGTGCCACGGGCTGCAATGCGGCTTCTGCACACCGGGAATGATGATCACCGCCCGCGCCCTGCTGGATCGCAACCCCAACCCCGACGAGGAGACCATCCGGGAGGCGATCTCCGGACAGATCTGCCGGTGCACCGGATACACCACCATCGTGCGCTCCATTCAATGGGCCGCACAGCATCCCACGGGCGCAGCTGTGGAGGCCACGTCATGACCACAATCGAGTCACGTCCACCCTCGCCGGAAGACCTGGCCGACAACGACCAAAAGCCATGCGGCCACGGCCGGATGATGCGCAAAGAGGATCCGCGATTCATCCGCGGTCGCGGCACCTACGTCGACGACGTCGCGCTGCCGGGCATGCTGCACCTGGCGATCTTGCGGTCGCCGTACGCGCACGCCCGCATCACTGGCATCGATGTGACTGCCGCCCTTGCACATCCGAAGGTCAAAGCCGTGGTCACCGGCGCCGACCTGGCCGAGAAGGGTCTGGCCTGGATGCCGACGCTGTCCAACGACGTGCAGGCCGTGCTGGCCACGGACAAGGTGCGCTTCCAGGGGCAGGAGGTGGCGTTCGTCGTTGCCGAGGACCGGTATTCGGCGCGCGACGCGCTGGAGCTGATCGACGTCGACTACGACCCGCTCGATCCGGTCGTGGACGTGCGCACGGCGCTGGATCCGTCCGCGCCGGTCATCCGCACCGACCTGGACGGCAAGACCGACAACCACATCTTCGACTGGGAAACAGGCGACGCGGGCGCTACCGACGCGGCGTTCGCCAAGGCCGACGTCGTCGTCAAACAGGAGATCATCTACCCCCGGGTGCATCCGGCGCCGATGGAAACCTGTGGCGCGGTTGCGGATCTGGACCCGGTCACCGGCAAGCTGACGCTGTGGACCACCTCGCAGGCCCCACACGCGCACCGCACGCTGTATGCCTTGGTCGCCGGTCTTCCCGAACACAAGATCCGGGTGATCTCACCGGACATCGGCGGCGGCTTCGGCAACAAGGTGCCGATCTACCCCGGTTATGTGTGCGCGATCGTCGGTTCGCTGCTGCTCGGCAAGCCGGTCAAATGGATGGAGGACCGCAGCGAGAACCTGACCTCCACCAGCTTCGCCCGCGACTACATTATGGTCGGCGAGATCGCCGCCACGGCAGACGGCAAGATCTTGGCGATCCGGTCCAACGTGCTGGCCGACCACGGCGCGTTCAACGGCCAGGCGGCGCCGACGAAGTACCCGGCCGGGTTCTTCGGGGTGTTCACCGGCAGCTACGACATCGAGGCCGCCTACTGCCACATGACCGCGGTGTACACCAACAAGGCACCCGGCGGGGTGGCCTACGCGTGCTCCTTCCGGATCACCGAGGCGGTGTACTTCGTCGAGCGGCTGGTGGACTGCCTGGCGTACGAGCTGAAGATGGATCCCGCCGAGCTGCGGCTGCGAAACCTGCTGCGGCCCGAGCAATTCCCGTACCAGAGCAAGACCGGCTGGGTTTACGACTCGGGCGACTACGAGGCCACCATGCGCAAGGCCATGCACATGATCGGCTATGACGCGCTGCGGGCCGAGCAGAAGCAGAAACGCGAGCGCGGCGAATTGATGGGCATCGGGATGTCCTTCTTCACCGAGGCCGTCGGCGCCGGCCCGCGCAAGGACATGGACATTCTCGGGCTCGGCATGGCCGACGGATGCGAGCTGCGCGTGCATCCGACGGGCAAAGCCGTTGTGCGGCTTTCGGTTCAGACACAGGGCCAGGGCCATGAGACGACGTTCGCCCAGATCGTCGCCGAGGAGCTGGGCATCCCGCCCGACGACATCGAGGTGGTGCACGGCGACACTGATCAGACACCGTTCGGGCTGGGCACCTACGGCAGCCGGTCGACTCCGGTGTCGGGTGGGGCCGCGGCGCTGGTCGCCCGCAAGGTCCGCGACAAGGCGAAGATCATCGCTTCGGGCATGCTCGAGGTTTCGGTGGCCGACCTGGAGTGGGAGAAGGGTTCGTTCCACGTCAAGGGTGACCCGTCGGCGTCGGTGACCATCGCCGACATCGCGATGCGCGCGCACGGGGCCGGGGATCTGCCCGAGGGCATCGAGGGAGGCCTGGACGCCGAGGTCTGCTACAACCCGGAGAACCTGACCTACCCGTACGGCGCGTATTTCTGTGTGGTGGACGTCGATCCGGGCACCGCGGTGGTCAAGGTGCGGCGCTTCCTGGCCGTCGACGACTGCGGCACCCGCATCAACCCCATGATCATCGAGGGCCAGGTGCACGGCGGCATCGTCGACGGCATCGGGATGGCGTTAATGGAGATGATCGCGTTCGACGACGACGGCAACTGCCTGGGCGGCTCGCTGATGGACTACCTGATCCCGACCGCGCTGGAGGTGCCGCACCTGGAAACCGGGCACACCGTGACACCGTCGCCGCATCATCCTATCGGCGCCAAGGGGATTGGCGAATCGGCCACGGTTGGGTCGCCGCCGGCCGTGGTGAACGCGGTGGTGGATGCGTTGGCGCCGTTCGGCGTTCGGCACGCCGATATGCCGTTGACACCGTCACGAGTCTGGGAGGCCATGCAGGGCCGTGCCAGACCGCCGATCTAGAGGTATGGATGACGATCAGCGAGCGAGCTCAGCAGCTGGTGGCGGCACGGACACCGTTTGTGCACGCGAGGGTGGTGCGCGCCGAGCCGCCCACCTCGGCATACCCGGGCGACGAAGCAATCCTGTTGGCGGACGGCACAATCGAGGGCTTCGTCGGTGGCCAGTGCGCGCAGAACTCCGTCCGCAAGGCCGCGATGGGGGTGCTGCAGGCCGGCGAAAGCGTGTTGCTGCGGGTGCTTCCCGACGGCGACGTGCACTTTCCCGAGGCCCCCGGTGCCTGTGTGGTCGTCAACCCGTGCCTGTCGGGTGGTTCGCTGGAGATCTTCCTGACACCGCAGCTGCCGGCCCCGCTGATCCGGGTCTACGGAGCCACGCCGATCGCGGACGCGCTGGTCCAATTGTGTGGCGTGCTGGGCTTTGAAGCCAGACGAGACGCCGGGCGGGACACGGATCTGCCCGACACCACCGCGGTGGTGATCGCCAGCCATGGCGGGCCGGAAGCCGAAATCATTCGCACGGCACTGGATAACGGCGTCGGGTATATCGGCTTGGTGGCCAGCAAGGTCCGGGGCGCCGCGATTTTGAACGAACTCGAACTCTCCGACGCCGAACGAGCCCGCATACACACCCCGGTCGGGTTGCCGATCGGCGCCAAGACGCCGGCGGAGATCGCGGTATCGATCGCCGCCGAACTGATCGCCGGTATCCGCGGCGGCAGTCTGAGCCTGCCCGTTTCGGTTGGCGGCGGCCCGCGGGAGGCCGTCGACCCGGTGTGCGGCATGACGGTGACGATCGGGCCCACCACCGAGCACCTCAGGCTGGCCGCCGCGGATTACTGGTTCTGCGGACCGGGATGCCGGGCGGCATTTGCCGCCGGGAAAGACGGCGCATGACCGGGCGGTGGGTCACCGGTGTCGTGCTCGCGGCCGGCGGCTCCCGCAGACTGGGTACACCCAAACAGCTTCTGCCATACCGGGATACGACCGTGCTCGGAGCGACCCTCGACGTCGCTCGCAGCGCCGGGTTCGACCAGCTCATCGTCACCCTGGGCGGCGCGGCTCAGGCAGTACGCGACGCGGTGTCGCTGGACGGGATCGACGTGGTGGCCGTCGGGGACTTCGGCACGGGGTGTTCGGCATCGCTGCGCGTCGCACTGGCGCGAGTGCACCCGCACGCGGCCGGCATCGTGTTGATGCTCGGCGATCAGCCTGGCGTTGAGTCGGCTACCCTGCGGCGGATTATCGCCACAGGGTCAGGTGCCGTGATGGTGTGCCGCTACGCCGACGGCATCGGGCACCCGTTTTGGTTCGGCCGCAGCATGTTCGGCGAGCTCGTTCAACTGCACGGCGACAAGGCAGTCTGGAAGCTCATACGGTCGGGCCGGCATCCGGTGCGCGAACTCGCAGTGGACGGCCCGGTTCCGCTCGATGTGGACACCTGGGACGACTACCGGCGGCTACTGGAATCGGTCCCATGACCTTTACCGGCCCCGACGATGTGGTCCGTCGGTTCGACGCACAGGATTATCTGCTCGACACCGGGACCGCGTCGGCGATCTATCTGGCGGTCACACTGGGCAGGCCGCTGCTGTTGGAGGGCGAGCCCGGCGTCGGCAAGACGACTGCGGCGAAAACCCTTGCCGCGGTGCTGGATACACCGCTGGTCCGGCTGCAGTGCTACGAGGGACTGACCGCCAGCGAAGCGCTGTACGACTGGAACTACCAGCGGCAGCTGCTGTCCATCCGGCTGGCCGAAGCGCGGGGGACCGGCATCTCCGAAGCCGATCTCTATACCGAGACATACCTGGTCGATCGGCCCATCCTGCATTGCGTGCGGCATCGCGGGCCGAGGGCCCCGGTGCTGCTGATCGACGAAATCGACCGAGCCGACGATGAATTCGAAGCCTTGCTGCTGGAGTTTCTCGGGGAGTCCGCGGTCACGGTCCCCGAGCTGGGCACCTTTGTCGCCGAGCGTCCGCCGATCGCGGTGCTCACCTCCAATCGCAGCCGCGATCTCCATGACGCACTGCGCCGGCGGTGCCTGTACCACTGGATCGACTACCCGGAGCCGTCCCGGGCCGCTGCCATCGTCCGCCGGACGGTGCCCGGCGCGACCGCGCCGCTGATCGAGCACGCCACCCAATTCGTCGGCGGCGCACGCGATCTCGACCTCGACAAGCCGCCCGGGGTGGCGGAGACCATCGACTGGGTGGCCGCCCTGGTGTCGCTGGGCGTCGCGGACCTCGTCGACGACTCGGCCCTGGTCAGCCTGGGAGCGCTGGCCAAGACGCCCGACGACCGCACGCTGATTCGCGACGCGTTCATCGAGTACAGCCACACATGAGAGGACCCACAGGATGAAGATCGCCAACCAGTTCACCGTCAGCGCGCCGATCGAGCAAGCCTGGGACGTGCTGTCCGACCTGGAGCAGGTGATCCCGCTGATGCCGGGCGCGCAGCTGACCGGCCATGAGGGCGACGACTACCTCGGCAAGGTCAGGGTCAAGGTCGGGCCGGTCACCAGCGAATTCAGCGGCAAGGTGCGGTTCGTCGAGCAGGACCGCGATCAGCACCGCGCGGTCATCGACGCCAAGGGCAAGGAATCGCGCGGCACCGGCAACGCGGCCGCCACGGTCACCGCCCAGCTGCACGGGGACGGAGAGCGCACCGATGTCACTGTCGACACCGATCTGAAGATCGTCGGCAAGCTGGCCCAGTTCGGCAGCGGAATGCTGCAGCAGGTGTCGGAGAAGTTGCTGGGCCAGTTCGTCGAGTCGCTGGAAGCCAAGCTGGCCGCAGACAAGACGGAGACCCCGCCGGGCCCGGAAAGCCCGGAGAGCGCAGCCAGCCCCGCCACCAGCGCGGCGCCCGGCTCGCCGACAGCGGCGGCCGGACCGCGCCATGCGGCCCCGGCGCCCGAACCCGAGCCCATCGATCTGCTGGAGCTCGCCGGCGGCGACCAGCTCAAGAAGTACGGCGCCGTGGCAGTAGCGGTGCTCGCGGCGCTATTGCTGATCTGGGTGCTGCGGCGGAGACGTTAGCGGCGCGTGAACACCCCATTGCTGTTGCCGGGCGTCGATCTGGCGGCGTTCGCGGCCGCGCTGGTGTCCCGATTGCGCAGCGCCGGGGTATCGGTATCCGCCAGTGGCCAAACGAATTTCGTGCAGGCGCTGCGGCAGCTGGTACCCGACACCACGTCGGCGCTGTATTGGGCGGCCAGGCTGACGTTGGTCAACCGAATGGAAGATCTCGGCGCCTTCGACGTGGTCTTCGCCGAGGTGTTCGGGTCCACTCGGCCCGACGGCACAACGCGCCCCGAGCCGCTCCTTCCGATTCCGGGCCCCAAAACACCGGCGGCCGGCACCGTGCGCCGTGCGGGGAGCCCATCGGCAGCCGGCGCCCATAAACTGCCCTGGGCGACCCGGACCGTCACCGGTCAGGGCGGTACGGCACAGGCGAGCGTCCTCTTGCCCGATCTGCTGCCCAGCCGCCTGGCCGCACTCGCCGACGAGCCGTTTGACCGCTTCGATCCCGAAGACCTGCGTCTGCTCGGTACGTGGCTGGAGGCGTCGGTGCCACGTTGGCCCCGGAGGCGCAGCCTGCGGTTCGAGCCCAGCGCACACGGCAAGCGGATCGACCTTCGGGCCACCATGAACGCCTCGCGTGCGACCGGCTGGGAATCGGTGATCTTGGCGCGAACACGGCCTCGCCGCCGGCCCAGGCGAGTCGTCCTGGTCTGCGACGTGAGCCGCTCGATGCAGCCGTATGTCGCGATCTACCTGCACTTGATGCGGGCGGCGGTGCTGCGCCGGGCGCGGATCCGACCCGAAGTCTTCGCGTTCTCGACGTCGCTGACCCGGCTCACCTCGGTGCTGTCGCACCGCTCGGCCGAGGTGGCGCTCGAACACGCCAACGCAAAGGTCACCGACCGATACGGCGGCACGTTCATCGGCCGCAGTGTGGGTGCGCTGCTGGCCCCGCCGCATGGCAACGTGTTGCGCGGCGCGGTGGTGATCATCGCCTCGGACGGCTGGGATAGCGATCCTCCCGAGGCGCTCGCGCACGCGATGGCCAGGCTGCGTCGCCGCGCCGAGTTGCTGGTCTGGCTCAATCCACGCGCCGCCGGCAGTGAATTCCAGCCGCTGGCCGGCTCGATGGCCGCGGCCCTGCCTTACTGCGACCTGTTCCTGCCGGCGCACTCCCTGGAGGGGCTGCGCCAGCTGTTTTCGGCGCTGGCATCCGATCACCGCGGCGGCGGCTTTCGATCGCACCGCAGCGGGTACCAGACAAATCATGGGAGCTAGCACGGAAACCGACCTCCGTCGAAAGCAACGGCCAGGCAGTACCCCTCATCGCGAGCATCGATCCCGCGAATCGCATCTATGGCTGGTGCTGGCGGTCATCGGCATTGCGCAGTTGATGGTGGTGCTCGACACCACGATCATCAACATCGCGCTGCCCTCGGCCCAGCGGACCCTGCATTTCGGCACCGAAAGTCGGCAATGGGTCATCACCGCGTACGCACTGGCCTTTGGCAGCCTGTTGCTGCTGGGCGGACGACTGTCCGACATCGTCGGGCGGCGCCGCACCTTGCTGATCGGCCTGCTTGGATTTTCTGCCGCCTCGGCAATTGGTGGTGCAGCGAGCGGTTTTGCGATGCTGGTGGCCGCGCGGGCGTTCCAGGGTGTCTTCGCAGCGGTGCTGGCCCCCGCGGCCCTGTCCACTCTCAATGTCGCCTTCACCGACGCCAAACAACGCGGAAAGGCCTTCGCTGTTTACGGCGCGATCGCGGCCGGCGGCGCGGTCGTGGGGTTGTTGCTCGGCGGCGCGCTCACCGAGTGGCTGTCGTGGCGGTGGTGTCTATACGTGAACTTGGGCTTCGCAGTTGTCGCCGCCGCGGGGGTGCTGGCATTCGTTGAGGCCAAGGACGCCCGCGGCAGTGTGGTCCGGCTCGATTGGCCAGGCGTCATCACCGGCTCCGCTGGGCTGTTCTGCCTGGTTTATGGCTTGTCCAACGCCGAGACGAACAGCTGGAGCGCGCCGTTGACCATTGCGATGTTCATCGCGAGCGGCGTGTTGCTGATTGCATTCGCGGTGATCGAGGCGCGGGCGGCGGCCCCATTGCTGCCGCTGCGGATTGTCATGGACCGCAACCGTATTGGCGCATACCTTGCGATCATGGTCGCCTTTTGCAGCATGTTCAGCGTCTTCCTGTTTCTGACCTACTATGCCCAGCAAAACCTGGGCTACAGCCCGCTGAAGACTGGCGTGGCGTTCTTGCCGTTGGCCGGTGGTGTCGCGGTGGCGGCCGGTGTGGCCAACGCCCGGTTGATTCCGAGGTTGGGCCCGCGCCGTGTGGTTCCGCCCGGGATGCTCATCGCTGCCGGCGGCATGTTTTGGCTGGCGCACCTGGATATTCATTCCACCTACGCGGAGAATGTGCTCGGGCCGCTTGTGGTCCTGGGTCTCGGCATGGGCCTGACCTTCGCGCCCGCGATCGCCACCGCCACCGCCGGTATCACCGACGCGGACGCCGGCGTCGCCTCGGCGATGGTGAACACCAGCCAGCAGATCGGTGGGGCCATCGGAACGGCGGCGCTGTCAACGATTTTCGCGTCGGCTCTCACCCGCTACATGACCAGCCCTCGGCCCCCAAGCCCCGCCCTGCGGCCCGCCGCCGCAATCCACGGCTACAGCGTCGCGTTCAGCGTCAGCTGCGCGCTGTTCCTCGCCGGCGCAGTGGTTACCGCACTCCTGTTGCGCAGCGCACCGGTCGAAAATGAAAACCGCAAGCCAATGGCCTTGGGCCCCAGAATGTTTGGGATAGCAGTGAGCATTGCGCTGATCGCAGTCGCCATAATGGCGGCAACATCACATGGATGGCGGTCGCATGATGAGGTTGTCCGGAGCTGCTTTGCCACCACAAAGCCACAGGTTGAGCATTACCGGCCCGGTACCCTCAACCAACTGATCAACGCGCGCGACTGCGCTTCCGTCGTAGCACGCTAACGGCGCCGGTCGGCTTTCGCCGGGGCTGGGGCAGGATCAATCACATGGAACAGGTATGGGCGAACCGGGCGGCCACCGCCGAAACCGCCATCACACAACGGCACCTGAAACGGCTGTGGGCGTTGCCGGGAACCCAGCTGGGAGTGGTGGCATGGCCGTCGACGCGGCGGGACCGGTTGTTCGGCACCTGGCACTACTGGTGGCAGGCGCATCTGCTGGATTGCCTGGTCGACGCGCAGCTGCGCGATCCGCAGCCAGAAAGGCGCACCAAGATCAACCGCCAGGTGCGCTCGCACCGGTTGCGCAACAACCTCTCGTGGACCAACAGCTATTACGACGACATGGCGTGGCTGGCGTTGGCGCTGGAACGGGCTGCCCGGGTGGCCGGGGTCGAACGCAAGCGCGCGCTGCCCAAGCTCGCCGACCAGTTCGTCAAGGCGTGGGTGCCCGAGGACGGCGGCGGCATCCCGTGGCGCAAGCAAGACCAGTTCTTCAACGCCCCGGCCAACGGCCCGGCCGGGATCTTCCTGGCCCGCTATCCAGACCGGCTGAAACGGGCCGAGCAGATGGGCGACTGGATCGACCGCACGCTGATTGACCCGGAGACACACCTGGTGTTCGACGGCATCAAGGGCGGATCGCTGGTGCGCGCGCAGTACACCTACTGCCAGGGCGTGGTACTCGGGCTGGAAACCGAGCTGGCGGCGCGCACCGGTGCGGAGGCCAGGGACCGGCACAAGGCGCGCGTGCATCGCCTGGTCGCGGCCGTCAATGAGCACATGGCGCCATCGGGTGTGCTGCGGGGCGCCGGCGGCGGGGACGGCGGCCTGTTCGCCGGCATCACGGCCCGCTACCTCGCGCTGGTGGCCACTACGCTGCCGGGTGACTCTGCCGAGGACGCCGTGGCCCGCGACATCGCCCGCACGTTGGTGCTGGCGAGCGCGAAATCGGCGTGGGACTACCGGCAAACGGTGAACGGGCTGCCCGTATTCGGGCCGTTTTGGGACCGCGACGCACAGTTGCCCGCCGCGGACGGCAACGAGGCGCAATTCGTCGCGGGTGCGGTGACCGGTTCCGAGGCCGCCGAGCGGGATCTGTCGGTGCAGCTGTCGGGCTGGATGCTGATGGAGGCCGCCTGTAACGTCACCGCCGTGACAGCAGGCAGCGAGACATGAGCGAACCCGGGGGCTGGATCCCCGATGAGGCGACGCTGGCCGGAGCCAACCTCACCCGTTTCCTGGCCTGGTTGGCCGAGACCGGACGCGGCCAGTTCGCCGACTACCACCAACTGTGGGCGAAGTCGGTGGCTGACATCGAATGGTTCTGGGACGCGGTCTTCAAGTTCTACGACATCCGGGCGGACAGCCCGCCCCGCGCGGTGCTGGGCAACCGTTCCATGCCAGGCGCCGAGTGGTTTCCCGGTGCCACGCTGAACTACGCGGCCGAGGTGTTCCGGCACGCCACTGACGAGCGCTCCGCCCTGATCGCCGTGGGCGAGGACGGCTCAACCGAGTGGTCGTGGGCTCGGCTGGAGCACGAGACGGCGGCGTTCGCGGCCTATCTGCGGAGCCTCGGGGTGAAAGCCGGGGACAGCGTGGTCGGATACCTGCCTAATGTCGGTGAGGCCGTCGTCGCGGCCCTGGCCGCGGCCGCTGTGGGCGCGATCTGGGCGGTGTGCAACCAGGACGTGTCCGTCGACGGCGTGATAGCCAGGTTGGGTCAGGTCGAGCCGGCCGTGCTGGTGGCCAGCGACGGCTCGCTGTACGACGGCAAGCGCATCGACCGCCGCGAACAGCTCGCCACGATCCGGCAGGCGATGCCAACGCTGCGGGCCACTGTGGTGGTGCCGCGGCTCGGAGTTGACCTGGAAAGCGACGCCGCCGTGGTCCCGTGGGCGACGGCAGTGGAGTCGGATGCCGCCCTGGAGACCACCGCGGTCCCGTTCGCGCACCCGCTCTGGGTCATGTTCTCGTCGGGAACCACTGGCAAGCCGAAGGGCATCGTGCACGGTCACGGCGGTGTGCTGCTCGAGCACGTGAAGTATTTGAGCCTGCAACTGGACCTGCATCCCGGCGACCGGTTCCTGTGGTACTCGTCCACCAGCTGGATGATGTGGAACCTGCTGCTGTCGGGGCTCCTGGTCGACTCCACGATCGTGCTCTACGACGGCAGCCCAACGCATTTGACGACCGACGGCCTGTGGCGAGTCGCCGCCGACGCCCGTGTCACGGTGCTCGGGGCCGGCGCCGGCTACCTGCTGGCCTGTGCCAAGAACGAGCTCACCCCGGGGAAGTCGTACCCGCTGGAAGCGTTGCGCGCGGTGGGTTCCACGGGTTCACCGCTGCCGGCGTCCGGATTCCGCTGGGTGCAAGAGGGACTGGGCCGGTCGGTTCCGGTGATCTCACTGTCCGGCGGCACCGACGTGTGCACGGCGTTCATCGGCGGTTGTCCGACTTTGCCGGTGGTCGCCGGCGAACTGTCATGCATTTGCCTGGGCGCAGCCATCGAATCCTGGTCCGGCGAGCGACGCCCGGTCATCGGGGAAGAGGGCGAACTGGTGCTGACCCAACCGATGCCGTCGATGCCGGTGTCCTTCTGGAACGACACCGACGGCAGCCGTTACCGGGCCGCCTACTTCGACAAGTACCCGGGTGTGTGGTACCACGGCGACTGGATCACCATCACCGACCGGGGATCGGTTGTGGTGCATGGCCGTTCGGACGCAACCCTCAACCGGATGGGTGTCCGGATGGGCAGCGCTGAGATCTACAGCGCGGTCGAGCGCCTGCCCGAGGTGCGCGACTGCCTGGTGGTCGGCGTCGAGCAGGACGACGGCGGCTACTGGATGCCGCTGTTCGTGGCCCTGGTAGACGGTGTCGAAATCAACGAGGCGCTGAAGTCGCGCATCGTCGCGGAGATCCGTCGCCATGCCTCGCCGAGGCACGTGCCGGACGCCATCCTGCCGGTTCCGGGTATCCCGCGGACGCTGACCGGCAAACGGCTGGAAATCCCGATCAAGCGGATTCTGCTAGGGGCGGCGCCGGGCGACGCCGTGCAGCAGAGTTCGCTCGACAGGCCGGAACTACTAGAGGCTTTCGTTGCGTACCGCAGAAGTCGGGTGCCCTGAGTCGCCCTCTTTCTTCGGTTGCCTGGGCGCGCGACGGCGTCCCTGGTAGCCCCGCCAAGCCGCGATCATCGCCGGCATCAGCGATACGAACAGGATGGCCAGGATGATCTTTTCCAGGTTGTGGTGAACGAACGGCACGGTGCCGAGGAAGTAGCCCGCCAGCGTCGCGCCGCCGCCCCAGGCGATGCCGCCGACGATGTCAAATCCAAGGAACACCGGGTAGCGCATGTACGACACCCCGGCGACTACCGGGACGAAGGTCCGCACGAACGGTGCGAACCGGGCCAGGATGATCGCCCAGGGCCCGTATTTCTCGAAGAACGCGTGTGACTCGGTCACGTAGTGCTTTTTGAAGAACCGGGAATCTTCCTTTCTGAACAGCGCGGGTCCGATCCGGCGTCCGATGAAGTACCCGGTCTGATCGCCCAGCACCGCGACCGCCGCGACGGAGGGCGCCAGCACCCAGATGCCGGCCGGCGGGTTCGGGTGTGCGGCCAGCAGCCCGCCGGTGAACAACAGCGACTCCCCGGGCAGCAGCGGAAACAGCAGCCCGGTCTCGATGAAGACGATGACCAGGATCCCGGGCAGCACCGCGGACCCGAAGACGCCGTCGGCGCCCAGCCAGTACATCGGGTCGAGGATGGCCGGCAAGGCCACCACGGCGGTGTGCATGGTGCTTCAACATACCGGCGTTACCTTTCAGGCCGGAAAATGACACCGCCCGGACTGGGTGTCGCGTGCAGTCGTGCTGTTGCGATACTGGGGCATGCCTATCGCAACGCCCGAGGTCTACGCCGAGATGCTGGCGCGCGCCAAGGAGAACTCGTACGCCTTCCCGGCCATCAACTGCACCTCCTCCGAGACCGTCAACGCCGCCATCAAGGGCTTCGCCGACGCCGGCAGTGACGGCATCATCCAGTTCTCCACCGGCGGCGCGGAGTTCGCCTCCGGGCTCGGGGTCAAAAACATGGTCACCGGCGCGGTAGCGCTGGCCAAATTCACCCGGACCATCGCGGCCAAATACCCGATCAATGTCGCGCTCCATACCGACCACTGCCCGAAGGACAAGCTGGACACCTACGTGCGGCCGTTGCTGGAGATCTCGGCGAAACGGGTGGCGGCCGGCAAGGACCCGCTGTTCGGATCGCACATGTGGGACGGCTCCGCGGTGCCGATCGACGAGAACCTGGCCATCGCCCAGGAGCTGCTCAAACAGGCCGCCGCCGCCAAGATCGTCCTCGAGATCGAGATCGGCGTGGTCGGAGGCGAAGAGGACGGCGTCGCCAACGAGATCAACGAAAAGCTGTACACCACCCCGGAAGACTTCGAGAAAACCATCGACGCGCTGGGCCACGGCGAGCACGGCAAGTATCTGCTCGCCGCGACCTTCGGCAACGTGCACGGCGTGTACAAGCCGGGCAACGTCAAGCTCCGTCCGGACATCCTTGCCCAGGGGCAGCAGGTGGCCGCGGCCAAGCTGGGTTTGTCGGATGACGCCAAGCCGTTCGACTTCGTCTTCCACGGTGGTTCGGGCTCGGAGAAGTCGGAGATCGAGGAGGCGCTGCGCTACGGCGTGGTGAAGATGAACGTGGACACCGACACCCAATACGCGTTCACCCGCCCGATCGCCGGCCACATGTTCACCAACTACGACGGCGTGCTCAAGGTCGACGGCGAAGTGGGCAACAAGAAGGTGTACGACCCGCGCAGCTACCTCAAGAGGGCCGAAGCCGCGATGACAGAGCGGGTGATCGAGGCCTGCAACGACCTGCACTGCGCCGGAAAGTCGGTCAGCGGCTAGCGGCTAGCCGCTGGGGGATTGGCAGATCTCCCACTTATCGTCGCGGTACTGCAGGTCGAGGCTGCGTGTCGAGCGGACCTGCGGGTCGTAGGCCATGAACGTGGTGACGTTCGCCTCGGCGTGTTGGCCGTTGACCACCACCTGGTCGATGCTCGCGATCACCGGATATTGCTTGGCCGCTGAAACCCGCTGGTAGGTTTCGGCCCACGCGTGCTCGTCGTAGTCCACATAGCCGTCGCGGGTGGTGCCGCACGTGATGCTGCGCAGCGCCGTCAGATCGCCCCTTTGCACCGCGATGTCGAATTCCTGGATCGTGTGGCGGACCTGGTCTTCCGGCGAGACCTTCAGGTGCTTGCTGCGGGTCAGCAGCACGGTGCCCAGGATCGCGATCGCCGCCAACGCCAACACGATGACCACCAACGCCAGCACCCAACCCCAGTTGAATTGCCTTGGCGCCCGGAGATTTACGCCCTCCCGAGGCGGAATCGATTGTGGCACCGCAGCTTTCGGTGGCATTCCAGATTGTCCCGGCACACCGGCCGCCCCCGGGGGCGTGGTGAACACTTCGGTGGCGGGCTCGGGGGTGGTTGCGATGACCGTCGTCTCCTTCGCGTCGAATCCGGGTGCGGTGAAACGACGTTCGCGCTGCTGTCCTTGCGGATTCGGCTCGGGATCGCCGGCCGGCTCGGGTTTGTTGATCACCACGGTCTCGGTCTCGGCGTCGCTGGGAATCAGGGGGTAGCCCTCGGTTTCCTGCTCGCCGGGCTCCGCGGCCCGCTCGCCGCGCGGCCCGCTCCGGAATTCCTGTGGATCGGACCCAGGCCGGTTCGGCGTGCCGCCGCGGTCGGGCTCGGGTGCGTTGGGCATGAGTGCTGGTGTCCTCCTACGAGTGGGTAGTTGGAGCTTAACGACCCGCGATAGAACGGCAGAATAGACAACATGACGCCGATGGGTGATCTTCTGGGACCTGATCCGATTCTGTTACCTGGCGACAGCGCCGCCGAGGCCGAGCTGTTCGCCAACGAGAACCCGGGCATCGTCGCCGCGGCGCATCCGTCTGCGTCGGTGGCCTGGGCGGCGCTTGCCGAGGAGGCGCTGGCCGACGACAAGGCCATCACCGCCTACGCATATGCGCGTACCGGCTACCACCGCGGCCTGGACCAGCTGCGCCGCAACGGCTGGAAGGGGTTCGGCCCGGTGCCGTATTCGCACGAACCCAACCGGGGCTTCCTGCGGTGCGTGGCGGCGCTGGCGAAAGCCGCCGACACGATCGGCGAGACCGACGAGTACGCACGTTGCCTGGATCTGCTCGACGATTGCGACCCCGCGGCCCGCGGAGCGCTGGGGCTTCAGTAGCTCTCCTCACACCCGCCGGTGCCGCCCGGGCCCTCGATCTGGACGGTGGCGTGGTCGAGCCCGCGAGCCGACAGCACCGCACGGGCGTCATGCAGTACCCGGGCGGAGTCGCCGTCGCTGGTCAGGTGCGCGGTGCACATGTCCTTGCCGGGCGAAAGTGTCCACACGTGCAGGTCGTGCACTTCGGTCACGCCGTCGACGGCACCCAGCGCGGAGCGCAGCTCCTCCACGTCGATGTGGGTCGGCGACGATTCGGAAAGAATGCGCAGGGCGTCGCGGGCCAGCGAGATGGCCCGCGGCAGTACCCACAGCGCGACCAGCACGGCGACCACCACGTCGGCGTATGGCCAGTGCGTGGTAACGGTGACCACGCCGGCGATCAGCACGCCCAGGCTGCCGACGCTGTCGGCGACAACCTCCATGTAGGCGCCCTTGACGGCCAGACTCTGCGACGAATGTGAGCGCAGCAGCAGCGCCACCACGAGGTTGGCCGCCAGGCCGGCCAGGGCCACCACGATCATCGGCACGCCGGGAACCGACGGAGGCTCCTTGAGCCGTTCGACGGCCTCGTAGAGGATGAACAGCGCGACGCCGATCAGCAGCGCGGCGTTGGCTACCGCGGTGAACACCTCGGCGCGATGCCAACCGTAGGTGCGGGCGGGCGACGAGCTGCCGCGCTGGGCGAGCGTCACGGCGGCCAGCCCCATGAACACGGCGACGACGTCGGTCAGCATGTGCCCGGCGTCGGCCAGCAGCGCCATCGAGTTGATCAGCAGCGAGGTGGTCAATTCCACGACGAAGAACGCCGCCAGAATCGCCGCGGCCATGATCATCCGCGGGATCATCCGAGAATCGTCGGTCTCGGCGGGTGTGTGATTGTGGCCGGCGCCCATAGCCAGCAATATATGCGTAATCACGCATATATTGCAAGTGTCAGAACCAGCGGCTCCAGAAGCGGGTCAGCGAGTCGCCGTAGTGCGCCAGCACAGGGGAGACACCGGAGAAATCGAACAGCCAGTCCACAATCCCGAAGAGCCACCGGTTCAGCCCGGGTGCCAAAAGCACGAACAGCAGAATGAACACGCCGTACTGCTTGAAGGGCGCCACCGCGCGCTGGGTCTCGGGGCTCAGGTGCGGCTCCAGCGCGTCGTAACCATCCAGGCCAGGGATCGGCAACAGGTTCAGCACCACCGCCATGATCTGCAGGAAGCCCAAAAACGCCACGCCGGCCCACAGCACCCAGTGGTCCATATCGAAAAGCAACCGGGCGAGCCCCAGCAGCAGGACCGCCAGCAACAGGTTGGCCGCGGGACCTGCCAGGCTGACCAGGGTGCGGCGGGTGGGCGTCATGAACCACGTCCGCAAATACACCGCCGCACCCGGCAGGCCGATTCCGCCCAGCGCGATGAACACCATCGGCAGAAGGAGCGAGAGCGCCGGATGGCTGTAGCGCCGCGGATCCAGCGTCAGATAGCCACGCACCGCGGCGTCGCGGTCGCCGAACCGCCAAGCGGTCAGTGCGTGCCCGAATTCGTGCAGGCACAGCGACACCAGCCAGCCGGCGATCACGAAGATGAACACTCCGGCATAGGACAGGGGCCGCACGGTCGACCCGGCCAGCCAGGCCAGCACGCCGCCGACCGCCGTCAATCCGAGCAGGGCCAAAAAGATCAGGCTGGGGCGCACCGATTCGTGCACCCTCATGTCCCTCATCGCAACCTCACCGGTCGAAACTACCGGACCAGCAGCCAACCTTCGATGTGGCGGTAAAACGTGGATCGGCGCGCGGTGCGCGGCGCCGGAACACCGTCGCGCACCACAGCGACCCCGGTGCTGCCCAGCTGGACGGCGCGGCCGGCGACCCACCTGCGCCTGGCGCCGTGGAGCCTGGCGCGCAGGCCCGGCATGGCCAGTGTGGGCTCGACGCACACGCCCGCGACGTCGCCGTTGAACAGCGGCGTGTCGTCGACGACGGCCTCGCCATGAATCAGCTGCCGGTCGTCGGCCGGTCGCCAGCCGGCCCGGCCCACGATCACCGACCCGGTCTCGTCGCGGATCAGGGGCACCCGCCCGGCGGTACCGCGCAGCGCACGCCTGGCCGCGCGGCGTCCGGTGGGGAGGCGATAGACCCGGGTCGCCGGGGTGCGGCGGCGCGGCACGTACGCCACCTCGACGTCGAGTCGTTGTGCACGCAGCATGCGGCTCAGCACCGCGGCCAGGTCAGCGTCGGCGCCGACCACCACTAGCCGCCGGTGTGGCCCGATCGCGCCGTCGATGGTGGCCGAGTCGGCCGGGCCTTCGGCTCGGCGGGCGGGCAGGCCGTTCAGTCGCCCCAGCACGCGTCCGTCGCCGAACACCAAGACCGCCACGCCGGGCGTGCTCTCGGCCGTGTTCACAACGCTCCTCGCAAATCGCTGGGATAGGGCTGGGATAGGGTAGGTCACCGGCTGGACCACAATAAGCACGCAAGACCAGGTGGGAGCATGTCATGCCGGCAATCGTCCTCATCGGCGCCCAGTGGGGCGACGAGGGCAAAGGTAAGGCCACTGACCTGCTCGGCGGGCGCGTGCAGTGGGTGGTGCGCTATCAGGGTGGCAACAATGCCGGGCACACGGTCGTCCTGCCGACCGGCGAGAATTTCGCGCTGCATTTGATCCCGTCCGGGGTGCTCACGCCGGGCGTCACCAACGTGATCGGCAACGGCGTGGTGGTCGATCCCGGTGTGCTGCTCAGCGAATTGCAGAGCCTCGAAGACCGCGGTGTGGACACCTCGAAGCTGTTGATCTCCGCCGACGCGCATCTGCTGTTGCCCTATCACGTCGCCATCGACAAGGTCACCGAACGCTACATGGGCAACAAGAAGATCGGCACCACCGGCCGCGGTATCGGGCCCTGTTACCAGGACAAGATCGCCCGCATGGGGATTCGCGTCGCCGACGTGCTGGATCCGGAGCTGCTTGCCCACAAGGTCGAGGCCGCGCTGGAACTCAAAAACCAGATCCTGGTCAAGATCTACAACCGCAGGGCGCTGGAGCCGGACCATGTGGTCGAAGTCCTGCTGGAACAGGCCGACGGATTCCGGCACCGCATCGCCGACACCCGGCTATTGCTCAACGCCGCACTCGAGGCCGGCGAAACCGTGTTGCTGGAGGGCTCGCAGGGCACGCTGCTCGACGTCGACCACGGCACCTATCCGTATGTGACGTCGTCGAATCCGACCGCGGGCGGCGCGGCCGTCGGGTCCGGCATCGGACCTACCCGGATCACCACCGTGTTGGGAATCCTCAAGGCCTACACCACCCGGGTGGGGTCCGGCCCGTTCCCTACCGAGTTGTTCGACGAGAACGGCGAATACCTGTCCAAGACCGGCGGCGAATTCGGTGTGACCACCGGACGGCGCCGGCGCTGCGGTTGGTTCGACGCGGTCATCGCCCGCTACGCCACCCGGGTCAACGGCATCACTGACTACTTCCTGACCAAGCTCGACGTGCTCTCCAGCCTGGAGACGGTGCCGGTGTGCGTCGGCTACCGGATCGACGGCGCGCAGACGCGGGATATGCCGATGACCCAGAGCGATCTCGCGCGGGTCGAACCGATCTACGAAGAGCTGCCCGGCTGGTGGGAGGACATCTCTGAAGCGCGGGATTTCGACGACCTGCCGGCCAAAGCTCGTGACTACGTGCTGCGACTGGAAGAGCTTGCCGGAGCACCGGTTTCGTGCATCGGTGTCGGTCCGGGACGGGATCAGACCATCGTGCGCCGCGACGTCCTGCAGGCCCGCCCGTGACGGTATCTGAACCGAATCCGACGGAACTCGACCCGGAGTACGAGCATCACGGCGGCTTTCCGGAATACGGCCAGGCCAGCCCCGGCCCCGGGTTCGGCCGGTTCGTGTCAGCCATGCGCCGATTGCAGGACCTCTCCGTATCCGCCGACCCCGGCCAAGATGCTCAGGACGTCTGGGACGATGCGGCCGATCGCGCGGCGGCGCTGGTGGAACTGCTGGGCCCGTTTGAAGCCGATGAAGGCAAGGCGCCGGCCGGGCGGACGCCCGACCTGCCCGGGATGGGCAGTTTGCTGCTGCCGCCGTGGACGTTGACGCGGTACGCCGCCGACGGTGTCGAGATGACGGGCTATTTCACCCGGTTTCACGTCGGTGGCAACCACGCGGTGCACGGCGGTGTGCTGCCGCTGCTGTTCGATCACATGTTCGGGATGATCTCGCACGCTGCCGGACGGCCGATCAGCCGGACGGCGTTCCTACATGTCGACTACCGCAAGGTCACGCCGATCGACACGCCGTTGGCGGTGCGCGGTCGTGTCACAAGTACCGAGGGCCGCAAGGCGTTTGTGTCTGCGGAATTGGTCGACGGCGACGACACCGTGCTGGCGGAAGGCAACGGCCTGATGGTGCGGTTGCTCCCCGGCCAGCCCTGACCGGCGATTCCTCGGCCCTTCCCGTAGCCGACCTATCCTTGAGCGGTGACTGACGGCTTGACCGAAGGACGGCACGAGCCCACTGGCAGGCATCAGCAGCCAGCGGCTGCCGGCGACGACAAAACGACGGCGATAGTCGTGAAACCGCAGGTCTCCGGCGTCAGACCCCGAGTGATGCTGCTGGGTTCCGGCGAGCTCGGCTGGGAGCTGGCGATCGCGCTGCAGCGGCTGGGCGCCCAGGTGATCGCTGTCGATGGGCACGCCGATGCGCCCGCGCATTGGGTCGCCGACCAGTCGCTGGTAATCACGATGACCGACGCCGGCGAACTGTCGGCGGCGATCGGACGGCTGCAGCCAGACTTCGTGGTGACCGCCGCCGACGCGGTCTCCGTTGATGCCCTCGATGCGCTGGCTGCCGGCCCCGACCACGAGCTCGCCCAACTGGTGCCCAGCGCCCGCGCCGTGCGGCTCACCGCCGACCGCGAGGGCCTGCGCCGGCTGGCCGCCGACCAGCTGGGTCTGCCCACCGCGCCGTTCTGGTTCGCCGGATCGGTGGGCGAGCTCGAGGCGGTGGCCGCACACGCGGGGTTTCCATTGCTGGTGAAACCGGTGATGGGGGCGGCCGGCCAGGGACGCTCGGTGGTCGCGGGGCCCGACGACATCGAGCCTGTCTGGCAGCGTGCGGTGGGAGCGCACGCAAAAACAGAGCACCGGCGGGTGCTGGCCGAAACGGTGGTCGAGATCGAGTTTGAAATCACCCTCCTCGCGGTGCGCAGCGAAAGCCCCAACGGGCCGGTAATCGAGTTCTGCTCACCCATCGGTCATCGCCGCGCCGAAGCCGACGCGCTGGAATCCTGGCAACCGCAGAAAATGAGCACCGCCGCGCTGGACGCGTCCAAATCGATCGCCGCGCGAATCGTCAAGGCGCTCGGCGGGCGGGGCGTCTTCGGCGTCGAATTGATGATCAACGGCGATGAGGTGTACTTCGCCGACGTCACCGCATTGCCGCAGCACACTGCCTGGGTAACCCTGCGCAGCCAGCGGCTTTCGGTGTTCGACCTGCAGGCACGGGCCATTTTGGGCCTGCCGGTGGACACCATCATGATTTCGCCGGGTGCCGCGCGCGAGATACCGCCGGGCCGTCGCGAAGGTGGGTCTCCCGGCGCCGACGCGCTGAGCGGTTCGCTTGGTGTCCCGGAAAGCGATCTGCTCGTTTTCGGGCGCGGATCGGTGCCCGCCGGTGCCGGGCACCAACTGGGCGTGGCCCTGGCCACCGCGCCAGATGTGGCGACCGCACGCGAACGCGCCCGACAGGTGGCGGCTGCCCTGAATGTGCGAGACTCACGCGGGTGAGCTACGCAGGAGATATCACGCCCCTAGAGGCCTGGAAGATGCTCAGCGACAACCCCCAGGCGGTGCTGGTCGATGTACGCACCGACGCCGAATGGCGGTTTGTCGGTGTGCCCGACCTGTCCAGCCTCGGCCGGGAAGTGGTGTACATCGAATGGAATACGACCGACGGGACGCGCAACGAGAACTTCGCGGACGAACTGCGGGACCGGGTACCGCCCGCGGTGGGTGACGAAGAGCGGCCGCTGGTCTTCCTGTGTCGCTCGGGCAACCGTTCCATCGGAGCCGCCGAGCTCGCGACCGAGGCCGGCATCGCCCCCGCCTACAACGTGCTGGACGGCTTTGAAGGTCATCTCAATGCTCACGGTCATCGCGGTGAAACGGGTTGGCGGGCAATCGGATTGCCCTGGAAACAGTTATGACCCGCGCCGGCGACGATGCAGAGCGGAGCGATGAGGTGGGGGCACCTCCCGCTTGCGCGGGAAAGCGGCGCGCATGACCGACGACCGTTCGGTCCGCACGCCCAAGGCGCTGCCCGACGGCGTTAGCCAGGCCACCATCGGCGTGCGCGGCGGGATCTTGCGGTCCCAGTTCGAAGAGACCGCCGAGGCGATGTATTTGGCCTCCGGCTACGTCTATCCCTCGGCCTCGGTTGCGGAGCAGTCGTTCGCGGGCGAGCTGGACCATTTCGTGTACTCGCGTTACGGCAACCCGACTGTGACCATGTTCGAGGAGCGGTTGCGCCTGATCGAGGGGGCGCCTGCGGCGTTCGCCACCGCCAGTGGCATGGCCGCGGTGTTCACCTCGCTGGGCGCGCTGCTGGCCGCCGGTGACCGGGTGGTCGCGGCACGCAGCCTGTTCGGGTCGTGTTTCGTGGTGTGCAACGAGATCCTGCCGCGCTGGGGCGTGGAGACGGTCTTCGTCGACGGCGATGACCTCGCGCAATGGGAGCAGGCGCTTTCGGTGCCGACTCAGGCGGTGTTCTTCGAGACCCCGTCGAATCCGATGCAGTCACTGGTTGACATCGCCGCGGTGACCGAGCTGGCCCATGCCGCGGGAGCAAAGGTCGTGCTGGACAACGTGTTTGCCACGCCGCTGCTGCAGCAGGGCATTCCGCTCGGGGTTGACGTGGTGGTGTACTCGGGCACCAAGCACATTGACGGTCAGGGTCGCGTGCTGGGTGGTGCAATCCTCGGCGACAAGGAGTACATCGACGGTCCGGTGCAGAAGCTGATGCGGCACACCGGCCCGGCGATGAGCGCCTTCAATGCCTGGGTATTGCTGAAAGGCCTTGAGACGCTCGCGGTTCGGGTTGAATACAGCAATTCGTCGGCGCACCGGATTGCAGAATTCTTGGAGTCTCATCCGGCGGTGGGCTGGGTGCGCTACCCCTATCTGGCGTCGCACCCTCAGTACGATCTGGCCAAACGCCAGATGTCCGGCGGCGGGACCGTGGTCACTTTCGAGCTCGACTGCGCGGAGCGCGTCGCCAAGCAGCGGGCCTTTGAAGTGCTGGACAAGCTGCGGCTGATCGACATTTCCAATAATCTCGGCGACGCCAAATCGCTTGTCACTCATCCGGCGACGACGACTCACCGGGCGATGGGCCCCGAGGGTCGCGCTGCGATCGGCCTCGGTGACGGCGTGGTTCGGATCTCGGTGGGGCTGGAAGGCACCGATGATCTGATCGCGGATATCGATCAGGCGTTGAGCTAACCGGCCTGCTTCTCGGCCTCTTCGGCGCGTTCGGTCGCCGCCAACGCTCCTTGCGTCTGCGCCTCCATCAACTGCGTTACCACCCTGGCGTAGATCATCTGGCTGGTGATTGCCATCTGCCCGCGAGTGCGACCCAGGAAGGAGATCCCCCAGGCGAACAGGGCGGCGATGCGGTTCCGGTGGCCGACAAGGTAATACAGGTGCAGCACCAGCCACGCCAACCAGGCGAAGAAGCCGGCGAATTCCAGCTTGCCGACCTGTGCGACGGCGCTGTAGCGGGAGATGGTCGCCATGCTGCCCTTGTCGAAGTACTTGAACGGCTTGCGGTTGGCCGGGTCGTCCTGGCCTTTCACGGCCTGCTTGATCACCGTCGTGGCGTAGTGCGCCCCTTGGATCGCGCCCTGCGCCATCCCCGGTACGCCGGGCACGGACATCAGATCACCGACGACGAAGACGTGCGGGTGCCCCTTGATGGTGAGGTCGGGCTCCACGATCACCCGTCCGGCGCGGTCGACTTCGGTTCCGTCGGACTGTCCGGCGATCATTTTGCCCAGCGAGCTGGCCTGCACGCCCGCCGCCCACACCTTGCACGCGCATTCGATGCGGCGCTCGCCGCTGTCCTTCTCCTTGATCGTGATGCCCTTGTAGTCGACGGCCGTCACCATCGCGTTGAGCTGGGTCTCGACACCCATCTTTTCCAGCCGTCGCTGCGCCTTGAGACCTAATTTCGGCCCCATCGGCGGCAGCACCGCGGGCGCGGCGTCGAGCAGGATCACCCGGCAGTCGCTGGGCGTGATGGTCCGGAATGCCCCGGCCAGGGTGCGCTCGGCGACCTCGACGATCTGGCCGGCGACCTCGACCCCGGTCGGTCCCGCCCCGACCACCACGAACGTCAGGCGGCGTTCCCGCTCGGCCAGGTCGGTGCTCACCTCGGCGGCCTCGAACGCGCCGAGGATGCGGCCGCGCAGTTCCAGGGCGTCGTCAATCGTCTTCATGCCGGGCGCGAAGGTGGCGAACTCGTCGTTGCCGAAGTACGACTGCTGCGCACCCGCAGCCACGATGAGACTGTCGTAGGGCGTCACCGTTTGCATGGCCATCAACTTCGACGTGACCGTCTTCGCCTTGAGGTCGATAGCGTTGACCTCGCCCAGCAACACCCGCACGTTCTTTTGGTTACGCAGGATCAGCCTGGTGGTCGGGGCGATGTCGCCTTCGGACAAGATCCCGGTGGCCACCTGATACAGCAGCGGCTGGAACAGGTGGGTGGTCGTTTTGGAGATCAGCGTAATGTCCACGTCGGCCCGCTTGAGCGCCTTGGCCGCGTTCAGTCCGCCGAATCCGCTTCCGATGATGACGACGCGATGGCGCGACATGCTCACCCCTTCTGGGTCGGTCTGGTTTCACACTCTCCGCACGCGCATACCTACCCTATGACTCCACTGGCCGGACGTCTTCAGGTCGTCCGATAGTGGCACAGTGGGCCGCAGGATGCGATGTCCGCCGTGCTCATCTCCCCAGCCAACACCTACAACACCGCCCGCAACTTGTCCTCCCTGCCAAAAAATCTGCGTCAGTGTTGTCTTCTATAATCGAATGTATGTTCGATACCGTGGACGATGCTGGTGTGGTGGATGCCGTCAGCGCGGCAGCGCGCGCGCAAAACGCGATGTGTGCGCGGGAATTGGCGGCGATAGGTGAGTTGTATGCGCGTCGGGCGCCGGCAGACGATGCCGAGCGGTTCAACTGGGCCGTCGATGGACACGAGAATGTGGTCGCCGAAGTGGCCGTTGCGTTGCGCACCAGCCGTGGACGCGCCGCGGCGCGCTTGCGCTATGCGATTGTGCTGCGGGAGCGGCTGCCCCGCGTGGCCGAAGTCTTCGCCCGCGGAGCAATTGACTTCCGGCTCATGGCCGCGGTGGTGTACCGCACCGAGCTGGTCGAGGATCCCGAGCTGGTCGCGAAGCTGGACGCGGCAATGGCCAGGCATGCGCCGCGGTGGATGCGGCTTTCGGCGCCGAAAGCCGCCGAGCGCATAGATATGTGGGTCGCCCGGTTCGACCCGGCCGGCGTGCGAGTTCCGGGCAATCGCACCGACAACCGCTACGTCGAGATCGCGCCTACAGACCTTGGGTTAGCCGCAGTCTGGGCGCAGCTGCACGCTACCGACGGCGCTGCACTGGAGCGAAAGCTTGATGCTTTGGCCGCCACGGTATGCCGCGATGATCCGCGCACGAAGGCCCAGCGCCGCGCCGACGCCATGGGCGCGTTGGCCGCCGGGGTAGATGTCCTTCGGTGCCAATGCGGCGAACCGAATTGTGTGGCGGCACAGTGCAAGACGTGGCCCAATGTCGTAATTCACCTGCTGGCCGAAGAGACCGCGGTCAAAGGTGACTCGCAAGCTCCCGGATATTTACCCGGGTTCGGTCCGGTGCCGTCGACGCTGTTGCGCGACTTGGCCGGAGTCGCCAAGATCAAGCCCCTGGTCACACCGCAGGCCGGTCCAGAGTCCGGCTATCGGCCCTCGGCGGCATTGGCCGAATTCATTCGATTCCGGGATCTAACCTGCCGGTTCCCCGAGTGCGACCAGCCGGCCGAGGTCTGCGACATCGACCACACCATGCCGTTCCCGCTTGGTCCCACGCATCCGTCGAACCTCAAGCTCCTCTGCCGCCACCACATGCCGATGAGCCATTTCCAGTCAGCTGCGGTCGAACAGCTTGCTCACGTCGGTTCGGTAGGGTGTTGGAATCAATTTGCGGTGCCGCGCTGCCCAACCTAAGGAAGCATTGGATGCCCAGTTTCGACTCCGTCAAGGAACGTGGACGCGGCTTCCTGGTCCACTCTATGCGCGCCTGCATCGCTAATGACCGCCTCCCATGGATTGCCAAATATCTGTACGTGACCGGGTGCCAGCTGCTGCTCCCGGCGCTCGGCATCGAGTCCGACGAGACCCCGCTGGAGTCCGAGTATGGGACAAAATTCGTCGCCGGACCGGGCGCCTTTTGGCTCAACTCAACTCTGCGCTCTCGCGGCGTCTGGGAGCCGGTGCTCTCCGAATTCATTCTGCGGCACGTGCAGGAAGGCGATGTCTGCGTCGACGTCGGCGCCCACATGGGCTACTTCTCCCTTCTATTCGCCCAGCGGGTGGGGCCGTCTGGGAAGGTCATCGCGATCGAGGCCGCACCCGACACCGTGCGGCGGCTGCGCGCCAACCTAGCGCTCAACGGGGCTACTGGCATCGTCGACGTCGTCGAGGCAGCATGCGCCCCTCAGAAGGGCGAGACCCCGTTTTACCTGAATTCCAAATTGGCCGAGTGGTCCCGGCTCACCCCACCCGCCAAAGGAAATCGCTACCGCCGCATAACGGGGATCTGGACACCGGGGACCTGGATTCCCGTGACCGTGGCCGCTGACACGCTCACCTCCATCGTGGGTGCCGACGCTCCGCGGGTCTCCTTCATTAAGGTTGATATCGAGGGCGCGGAAACGGCGATCACGCCACAAATCGCCGCCGGATTCTCCCATCCCAAGCTGGTCGTGGCCCTTGAGGTGATACCGCCAATCGAAGCCACGCTGATGCCGTTTGAGGAGCGGGGGTTCTACATCTACGACCTGCACAATGACTACCACTGGATATTCGAGCGCAAGGTGCCAGCGATCACCGAGGCGGCGTACGGCGATTTCTATCACCGCGCCGCAGCCGACGTACTCCTCAGCCGCCAGCCACTCGCCCTCTCCTAGATTGACGCACTGCGACGCCGCGCTTGCCGGCAACAGCGGGACCGACGGCGCGGGCGACTGGTGACGCATCCCGCTAGACGGTACTTAAGACAATCGGTGCCACCACTTGCTGAAGACCTTCTACAGCGGGTGGCAAGATCGTCAGGAGCCGGACGGGCCCGTTTGCTGGGCTGCGGCAACACATACACTGGGTGGGAAATGAGCGCCTATCAGACCGTCGTGGTCGGCACCGATGGCTCTTACACGTCGATGCGTGCGGTGGAACGCGCAGCCGCGATCGCTGCGGATCACGGCGCGAAATTGATCGT
>DATKEW010000079.1:0-3213 GCA_035511785.1 Mycobacterium sp. | reverse complement strand
CCACGCCGACGGCAACACTGTCATCGCGTTCTTCGATGGCGAGGGCACAGCACTCGACGGGCTACGGTACCGCAACACGTACGGATGGCTCATGCACCTGCGCGAGGATCAAATCATAAATATGCAAGTACTTTTCGACAGTATCCCCCTCAACGACCTCTGGCAGCGCGTCAAGCCCGACCCAAGCGCGTGAACGGTCTTGAGATGCTGACGTTTGTTCTCGTACATGGGGCATTCCACGTGGCGAGTCCCCGTTAACGAGTCCACCCGGTTTTAGAGTCAATGCCGTTAACTTTGGCGTCGTCGCAGGTCAACGCGTATTTGGCTGGAAGTGGTTGCGGTAGTGATGATTTGGATTGCGTGAAGTAGGTTGATCCAGCGAAGGTGAATTGGTGGCCGGCGGCGTTTTCGGCGCTCAGATTGGCTTGCAGAAGTATTGTGCTGCAACAGATTCCACGTATTCTTAACACCTGTGGCCGACGGGGATCCAGGTGGTGAGCACGGTCGGTCAAACCGGTTGACCGACCGGATCGGCCTGGGTGTGCTGACCAGGCTGGTGCATCGCGATCTTGTCGACGAGGCGCTCGCCGAGACCAGTCGCACCGAGCGTCGCCGCCGCCTGCTGCCGGCCCGGGTAGTCGTGTACTTCGTGCTGGCGATGACGCTGTTCTTCGACGACGCTTACGAAGAAGTGATGCGCAAACTCGTCGACGGTCTGCGGTTCCTGCGGTCCTGGGACGACAACTGGCAAGTGCCGACCTCCTCGGCGCTGTGCCAGGCCCGGGCCCGCCTGGGCGCCGAACCGCTACAAGAGCTCTACGCGCGAGTGGCCCGGCCGCTGGCCGGTGCGGGTACCCCCGGCGCCTGGCTGGCCGGTCTGCGGGTGATGGCCATCGACGGTGTCCAACTCGATGTCCCCGACACCGCCGACAACGAAGACGAGTTCGGTCGGGGTGTGAGCCTGGGTCTGGATGCCCCGTACCCGAAGGTGAAAGTGCTCGGCCTGGGCGAATGCGGTACCCATGCGGTGATCGACGCGCACCTCGGTGGCGTCCTGGTCGACGAACGCGAACTCGCCCGGCCACTGCTGAACAGTCTGGAGCCCGACATGTTGCTGTTGGCCGACCGCGGGTTCTACAGCCGAGCATTCTGGGACGAGGCCGCCGCTACCGGCGCCCAGCTGCTGTGGCGGGTGCAGTCGGCGCTGAAGCTGCACGTGGTCACCGAACTCGCCGACGGCTCCTACCTGAGCGTGCTACTCACCGACATCGAACGTCAACGCATCCGCCGCCACCGCGCCCGCGGCCTGGATACCGTCCCGCAAGGCCCGACAGTGCGGGTCATCGAATACGACATCGCCAACCGCGACAGCCAGAGCGGATCACCTATCCGGTTGATCACCACCATCCTCGATCCCGAGCTGGTCTCCGCCGCTGAGCTCGCCGCGGTCTATCACCAACGCTGGGAATTCGAAACCAGCCTCGCTGAAATCGAAACCCGCCAACGCGGCAGCTACCGGGTCCTGCGCTCGCACAGTCCCGACATGGTGCGCCAAGAAATCTGGGCGCTGCTGCTGACTCACTATGCGATCCGCGCACTGATGTACGAGGCCGCCGACCCCGACGGCCTCGACCCGCTACGCATGTCATTCATCCGCACCCTGCGCATCGTCCGCCGCCACGTCACCGGGCAGGCGGGTTTTTCCCCCTGACCGGCTCGCCCTGTGCACACGGCACGCCACCGCCGAGATCCTCCAACGGCCCAACCCGGCCAGACGCCACCGCACCTACCCGCGCGTCACCAAACGAGCCAGCGGCACCAAATTCCCACGAAAAGCCCCCCACCACAACAACATCAACCACCGAGGACCACCAGAAATCC
Organism: Mycobacterium sp.; assembly: GCA_035511785.1. Lineage (GTDB taxonomy): Bacteria > Actinomycetota > Actinomycetes > Mycobacteriales > Mycobacteriaceae > Mycobacterium. The sequence goes on along the minus strand of DATKEW010000079.1, from coordinate 1,332 downwards.
GACTCACCCGCCTACAAAGTTAACGGCATTGGGTTTAGAGTGGGTTTGTTTGATCCGGATTCAGTTGATATCGCAGGCCACCGTTGTGTGGGTGTGCCTGCACGCCGCAGCGTACTCGGCCGGCGTGTGGTAGCCCAGCGCCGAGTGGCGGTGTCGGTGATTGTGTTCCTCCTTGAAGTCGCCGATGACCACACGGGCCTCGAACAGACTGTTCCAGTGGCCACCTCACGCAAAGCGTCCTTCTCCAGCTCAGCCTCGGCCAACAGCCGCTTCAACCGGGAGTTCTGCTCGCGCAGCTCCTTGAGCTCCTTGGCGGCATCGGTGTCCATGCCGCCGTAGGTGCGCCGCCAGTTGTACAGCGTCGCCGGCGAGACACCGAGTTCGGCGGCGATCTCCTCACCGGTCTTACCTGCAGCGGTCAGCTCGTCCGCGCGGCGCAACTTGCGCACGATGTCCTCCGCGGAATGCCGCTTCCGACAGCCGTAAGTTTCATCGTCCCTTCCAGCCCAACCTCGGGCCACAGGACTCTAGCGAGTCGAAGTTCGTCGTGAATTAGCCCGGCTGGGGGCGGTCCGGTGAGACGATGACGTGATGGCAATGTCATCTAAGCCCAGCCCGCGCCCGCTGACGACGCCCCGTGCTGCCGCGGTGGCCGGTGTGATCTTTGCGCTGCTGTTTGGCGCCGTGCTGATCCTGATTGGCACCAAAATGCCTGAGCGCGAAGCAGGTTCGTCCGAATGGCTGAACAGTCAAGGCAGCGGGATCATGACCGCGAGGACGCTGATGCCGTTCGCGGGCATTAGCTTTTTGTGGTTCATCGGGGTGATCCGCGACGGGTTAGGGCGCTATGAAGACAAGTTCTTCTCGTCGGTCTTCATCTGCAGCGGCGTGCTGTTCTTGGCCATGATGTTCGTCTCGACCGCTGTGGCGGCCGGCCTGGTGGCCAGTAACGCCGGGGTCACCGATCCGGCGGCGCATGCGGAGACCATCCGGTTCGGGAAGGCGGTAATGCTGGCGGCCAGCCAGACTTATGCGGTCCGGATGGCTGCGGTGTTCATGATGTCGCTGGCGACGATTTGGCTTCGGACGGGCCTGATGCCACGCTGGCTGGTTGGCCTGAGCTATCTGGCTGCCGTTGGCTTGCTGTTGGCCGGCAACATCAGCATGTGGATCACGATGGCGTTCCCCGTCTGGGTGTTGATGGTCAGCGGCTTGCTGTTGGCCCGCGCAGGGCTGTTCGAGGAACTGAGGACTGGCGGGGATGGACCGACGGAGCCTGCCCGATGAACATCGACGCAACGGTGGTCGCCCGGTCGAATGGCCGCCGACGAA
>DATKEW010000078.1:0-3359 GCA_035511785.1 Mycobacterium sp. | reverse complement strand
TTCCTGCCGTCGGTCACGCCGCCGGACTACCCGGGGTTCATCGAGGCGATCATCGACGGCGGCGTCAAGATCGTCGAGACCGCCGGCAACAACCCCAAGCAGTACCTGCGGACCCTCAAGGAGGCAGGTATCACGGTGATTCACAAATGCACCTCGGTCCGGCACGCGCTTAAGGCGCAGGAGATCGGCTGCGACGCGGTCAGCGTCGACGGTTTCGAGTGCGCCGGGCATCCCGGCGAGGGCGACATCCCGGGCATGATCCTGCTGCCGCTGACTGGGAACGTGCTGAAGATCCCCTACATCGCCTCGGGCGGGATGGGTGATGCCCGCTCCCTGGTGGCGGCGCTGGCGATGGGCGCCGAGGGGATCAATATGGGGACGCGGTTCATCGCCACCCAGGAGGCGCCGGTCCACGACAACGTGAAGCAGGCGATCCTGGCCGCCAGTGAGTACGACACGAGGCTGATCATGCGGCCGCTGCGCAATACCGAGCGGGTGTTGACCAACGCCGGGGTCGAGCGGCTGTTGGAGAAGGAGCGAACCCTCGGCGACAAGCTGGTGTTCGAGGACATCATCACCGAGGTGGCCGGCGTCTACCCGAAGGTGATGCGCGACGGTGAAATGGACGCCGGCGCCTGGTCGTGTGGCCTGGTGGCCAGCCTAATCGACGACATCCCGACCGTGCAGGAGCTGCTGGACCGGATCATGGCCGGGGCGGAGGAGATCATCCGTGGCCGGCTACAAGGGCTGCTGTAGGGCAGCCGACCACGACCAACCCATCAGGAGGCGGCATGAACACACCAGTTGACGTAGAAATCTCGGACGGAATCGCGCGGTTGACGTTGAACAGTGGCAAGGTCAACGAACTGTCGATGGAGACGTTCGACGCGCTGAACGCTGCGCTCGACCAGGCCGCGGCTCTGGGTGCCGTGGTCATCCTCACGGGCCAACCCGGTGTGTTCTCCGGGGGTTACGACCTGAAGGTGATGAGGTCGGGACCGGAGGCCGCGGCGGAGCTGGTGACCGCGGGGTCCAGCTTCTCGCGTCGGTTGCTCTCCCACCCGCACCCGGTCATCGCCGCGTGTTCGGGTCACGCGATCGCCAACGGCGCATTCATCCTGCTGTCGACCGACTACCGGCTCGGGGTCGACGGCGACTTCAAGATCGGGCTCAACGAGACCGCTGTCGGGATGACCATGCACCAAGTCGGCATCGAGTTGGCCCGCGCCCGGCTCACCCCGTCGGCGTTCAACAGGGCGGTCCTGAACGCGGAGATGTTCGACCCCACCGCCGCCGTCGATGCTGGCTTCTTAGACCGGGTGGTCGGTGTCGACGCGCTGACCGACGCGAGCAGAGAGGTCGCTAAGGAGATGCTCGAGCTGAACCTGGTGGCGCACCGGCACACCAAGCTCAAGGCGAGGAAGCCGCTGCTGGACGCGCTCGACGCGGGCATCAAGAACGACCACGGACAGATCCTGCTGGGCACCGAATTCCGGTGACCTGCCGGTAGGCGGGTGGCTGTCGTCGGACGGCGGCACCCCCGCGCCCGCCCGCCAACCGGGCCTCACCGTCTACGCCAACGATCGGAGGCAATAATGGCCGATGCCGGGCCGATAGTGGCGGACCTACGCGCCGAATGCGATGACCTCGACGCGTTGGTGGCGCCACTTCCACCGCAGCGCTGGGCCGATCCGACGCCGGCGCTGGGCTGGACCATCGCCCACCAGATCGCACACCTGTTTTGGACCGATCAAGTGTCGCTGACCGCAATCACCGACGAGGCGGGGTTCGCAAAAGTGCAGGAGGCCGCTCAAGCCAACCCGGCCGGCCTCGTCGACGAGGCGGCCGAGGAACTGGCGACCCTGGCGCCGGCCGACCTGCTCAACAACTGGCGAGTCACCCGGGGACGGTTGCACGAGGCACTGCTCAGGGTGCCCGACGGTCGCAAACTGCCGTGGTTTGGGCCACCGATGAGCGCAACCTCGATGGCCACCGCGCGGTTGATGGAGACCTGGGCGCATGGACTTGACATCGCCGACGCCCTTGGCGTCAAACGACCCGCCACCGAGCGACTGCGGTCGATCGCGCATCTCGGGGTACGCACCCGCGATTACGCCTTCTTCATCAACAATCTGGCTCCGCCGACGGAACCGTTCCTGTTCGAGCTGCGCGGACCCGGCGGCCACACCTGGTCCTGGGGACCGCCCGACGCCGCCCAGCGAGTCACGGGCTCCGCTGAGGACTTCTGTTTCCTGGTGACCCAACGGCGCCCGCTCAGCGCTCTCGACATCACAGCCGAGGGTCCCGACGCGCAGCGCTGGTTGCAGATCGCTCAGGCCTTTGCCGGCCCGCCCGGCCCCGGTCGATGAGCGCGAGAGCGCGAAGAGACCACCCGTAACGCTTTACGACGGTGGCGCGGCGCCGCGGCTTCGTGGCCTACGCGCCGCCGGCTGGTGTATTGAGCTTCTGGAACCATGCCAGGTGTTTTCTGTAACTGGGTTGCTGTGTATCCCAATGTGTTCCACAGTGGTCGTGATGCGCTCACGTCATCGTTGGTAAGCAGTCCGCGGATGCCGGGGGCAGCCGGTCTTGCTTGACCGCGGGCAAGTATGTCATCGTCCAGCGAGTGCGGCGAGCACGGCGTCGATGAACTCCTCGACCTGTTCGCGTCTCGTCGGGATGACCCGCTTGGGCGATGCGTCTATCACGGCGAACGGATTGTCGGCGGGCCCAATTGTTAGCACCCGGCCCCACTCGGCCTCACGGTGGAACGAATCGTCTCCACTCAAATCACGGTCTCCATCATTGAGCAGGTCCAGACTGAACAACTCGTCCGCGATATAGGCGGTCGTAATACACCAGCTTGGAGAGCCGGAGTCCCCGGCCACGACGCCTCCCGGCTAGTCGGCACCTATGTCCGTGCCCGGCGGCTAAGCCGCGCTGAGACCCGACTTTTATCAGTGCGCACGAGGGGCGTGGATTTTCACCGACCGGTTGGCCCTCACCCCCGTGGTCTGCCCGTACACCGGCCGGGACGCGGCCACCGCGCATCACCTCCCTGGCCCGCCGGGCCCGCTCCCGCCCGTCCGGGTGCACCGCCACCGCCGCCCCCCGTCGCGGGCCCCTCGCCGCACAGGTCATCGCGTGCCGTCGATCATCTCCGGCTCGGCTGACACGGGCGACTCCCTCGCGTTGCTTCCCCTGCAGGCACGAGCTACCTTCCGGAGCATGACCGTGGTGATCAACGGCAGGGACGACTTCACGCTGGAGAACTACCGGCGGGTGTCGGAGGGCGGGGAGCCGGTCGCCATCGGCCCGCGTGCGCGCGAGGCGATGGCCGCGGCGCGGGCGGACTTCAT
>DATKEW010000077.1:0-3138 GCA_035511785.1 Mycobacterium sp. | reverse complement strand
GTAGCTACTGTCGATGCTCATCGTCGCTTCGGCGCCCCGCTCGGTGGGCTGCACGTCGGTGACCTTGCCGATGGTGGTGCCGCGATAGGTCACGTTGGCCGTCGGATACAGCCCACCCGACGCCGGCAGCTCGGCCTTAAGCGTGTAGCGGCCGACCCCCATCAGGCTCGGCACCCGCAGGTAATACACGCCCAGCAGGAGTATCGAGCTCACCGTCAGGATGGCGAACACGATCAGCTGGCGTCGGATGAAGGGAGTCAGCATTGGCTTGTGTCCGCCCTTTCCACCAGCGGTCCGCCGGGCGCGTTGTTCGGGTTCGGCGTGTAGCGGACGTCGGGGACCATCGTCTCGGGATCGCGCCCAAACGACTGCTCGAGCGCGCGCAGGGCTCCCGACAACCCGGTACCGGTGAGGAACGCGTTGTCGACGGCGCTGTAGGTCACGTCAATCGTCAGCGATATGTTGGTGTAGTCACCGCGGACCAGCGTCGGTACGGTGTCGACGTCGAACGGGTTGGTAATGGCCACTTTCAGCGCGCCGATCAGATCCGGCGAGGACCGGGCGAGCTCCCGCAACGGGCACTGTAGGTGCTGCAGGTCGGTGTGCAGGGCGGGGCGTACCGGTGCAAGGTGCTCGGCCGCGATGCTGACTCGTCCCAAACCGTCGACGGCGTTGACCAGCAGCTGTTGGGTGTCGGCGAAATGTTTGATCAGCGGCGGGATGTCGGTCAGCGCCCGATCCACGACGTCGGCGCGGCCACCGATGTAGACCACCAGCCGGTTGGTGGCGTCGATGGCATGGGTGATGTCATCGCGCTGCTGGTTGAGCTGGTTGGTGAAGGTGTCCAGCTTGCCGAGGAAGGCCCGGATCTGGTCGCCTCGCCCGTTGAAGATGTTGTAGACCTCGTTCTGCAGCACTTCGAGGTTCGGGATGCCGCCGCCGTGCAGGATCAACGACAGACTGGCCAGGGTTTGCTCGGTGGTGGGAAACGCCGACGAATTCTTCAGCGGAATGGTGTCGCCGTCCTTGAGCAGCTGCGGCGACGGGTTCGCCGGTGCGGCCAGCTCCACATGCTGAGAACCCAGCAGCGAAGTCTGGCCGATCTTGGCGGTGGCGTTTTTCGGCAGCTTGACGCCCTTGTCCAGACCCAGCGTCAGGGTGGCGATCCAGTTCTTCAACTGGATGGCCTTTATCGAGCCGACAAACACGTCGGCGACCATGACCCTGCTGTTGCCGTTGATCGCCAGCGTGTCCGGCACCTGCACATACACGGTGTAGGACCCCGCCCGAGTGCCCGGATTGCCCGGAATCGGCACATTGGAGATTCCCCGCCAGCCACACGAGCTGGCCACCAGCGCGGCCACCACCAGCGCCAGCCCCTGCCGGGACCGGCGGCGGATCAGGCGCGCCAACCCCGGCGCGCTCACCGCGCTCATCGCCCGCCTCGGTGCCCAACGGTTCACCGGGCTCTTGGCGCCGACGGCGCCCATCGCCGGCCTCACTGGCCCGCTCCCGTGTCAGCGGGCACCGGCGGGCCGCCGGCGTTGGGTGCGGGCGCCGCGACGGGGGGTGGCGTCGGTGCGACCGGGCCCGGGATCACGTCCGGCCCCGGCGGCGGCGGCGGGATCGGAACCTGCGGCGGGCGCTGGCCGATGACTGGCGCTATCGGGTTCTGGTCGTAGGCGTTCGGCGGTCCCGGTGGGGTCTGCAGGGTTGATTGAACGGGCGCGATGTTGGGCCCACCCATCAGTTCGCCCAGCGAGTCCGGGGTCATCAGGCCCGCGGTGATCGGCCCCACCTGCTGGCCCTGCATGCCCGGGGCGACGATCCAGCCGTGCTGGGTGTTGCGGTGCGACAACGGCGTGTCCGGCACCCAGATCCCCGGGACGGTGGTGTCCTTGTACCCGTTGGGCGGCTGCAGCCGCGGCTCGGAGTAGGCGACCTCCTTGGGCAGCACCTCGGCGACGCTGAACGCGTTCAAGCCGAACGGCGGGTAGTTGAACTTGATCGCATCAAGGACCGGCGCCAGATATTGCGCGCACAGTTCGGCGGACTCTTGGTAGCCCAGCCGGCTACCGGCCTGAATCGAGCTGCAGATGAACTGCATCGGGTTCGCGAAGTTGGTGATCGCCGGGATCGCCTGGGCAGCACCGTGTGCAGGGTGGTAGACCATGGCGAGGTTCGCGCCGGCGGTCGGAAGGATGTGCAGGGCGGTCTCCAGCCCGTTCCGCGGATCCGGTTGCAGCAGCGCGGTCGTCAACGTGGCCAGGTTGTTGACGTCGGTGGTGAGCACCTCGCGGTTCTTGTCGAGGAATGGCCGCAGGGTGGATAGCACACTGTCGATTTGCTGTGTCGCGTTGGCGACGGCGGTGTCGTCGTGCGCGAGCCGCGTGGTCAGATCCGCCAGGTTCTCGTTGAGCGCGACGAACTGCTGGTCATCTTGGTGCAGCGCGTTGACGAACAGCGCCAGGCTGCGCACCACCGCGAAGAAGTCGCCACGGCCCTGGTTGAGGGCGGTCAACGCCTGCGCCAGGCTGCTCAGCGTGGTGTTGAGCTGCTTGCCCTTGCCGGCCAGCCCGTCGGCGAACGACTCAAGGGCCTCTCCGAACGGGCCTTTCGGCTGCTCGGGTGTGGGGCCGAGTTTGGAGATGATGTTGGTGATGCTGTTGCGCAGCTCGTCCCACTCGGTCGGGACCTGGGTGCGCTCCTCGGGGATCACCGCGTTGTCGGCGAGCACCGGGCCACCCTTGTAGGCCGGCTCCAACTGGATGACCCGCGAGGCCACCAGGGTGGGGTTGAGGATCACCGCCGAGGCATTGGCGGGCACCTTGTACTTGTTCCCGTAGTGGAAGGTCACCCTCATCTTGCCGCCGACCGGCTCGATCGTGTCGACCGCGCCCACCGGCAGGCCCATGATCTGAACCTTGTCCCCCGGATACAGCGCGTTCGCCGCCGGGAAATAGGCGACCACCGTGTTGTTCGTCAGCTTCTGGAATAGCCGTAAGCCGAAGAATGCCGCGACCAGCGCCAGCACCACCACCAGCGACCCGATGATCACCGACGCCCGGGACAGCCGCAGGTTGCGGTTAGCAAAGATGGTGCTCAATTCTGGCTACCTCCCGTGACCCCGCTACCTCC
>DATKEW010000076.1:0-9698 GCA_035511785.1 Mycobacterium sp. | reverse complement strand
GGGCCGCCGGCAACCGGATGATATTGACTGTGCCACAAATGACTTGGGAAGTACGCGACGGCGTTCACTTCCCCTTTGCCCGAGGGCCGTCGAGGGCAAACCTCGGTGTCTTCACGTCGGGGACCGTTACGTCACTCCGCGCGGTGCCCGCGTGCTGGGGCGGCGCTCAACAGTTCCTCAGAAGGCCCACGAGGCAACCGGGCCCGCGTGTTGGAGGTCGCCTACCAGACCTTTTGCGGCCGAGGGCTTGTTGGCTCCTCGGCACGCTGCCCTAACCGGGGCGGCTGCTCCGCTTGATTGGCGACCCCTCGTCGGTGATGCGACGCATCCGGTCGTCGATCGCCGCCTGAAGAAGCGCGCCTTTGGTCGAGGAATGCCCGTACCTTGGTTGCGCCAACTCCTGCGCGCCGGGCGATCCCACCGAGCGGCACCTCCTCCCCGCCCCCGGGACCGCGCTGTTGACGTCGATTCCGGCGGCTGAACCCGGCCGGTCAGTGCGCGCCGACGCGGCACGCGCAAGTCACACCTCCACGGCGTTGCAAAGCGGAGAGTACGTTCCGCATAGTCATATGCCCAGCTCAAAGGAGAACAGCCCGGCGGCGTCGGGCGGTCTCCGAAAAACTTTCCGGGTTGGCTACCCGTCTGATGACCGCGGTTCTTCCGGCGCAGGCGCAAATGCGCCGCGCTGCAATCCCCGTACCGCCCATGTCAGATCAGTTCGGTGGGTAGCTCGTCGCTCAGCACGGCCTGAGCGAGCAGTTCACCGAGCAGCGGCCCGAACTTCATCAGGTTGCTGCCCACGAACGCGACGACGCGGCCGCGCCGGGCCACGGTCCAGCCGTCGCCGCCGGGGTCGAGCCATGGGGCGCGGGCCGTGACGCAGTCCACCCGACCCACGGGCGAGAGCGACGGGAACAGTGCGCGCACGGTCGCGGCATCCGGCACCTCCTGCCCGAAGGCCCAGCGGCCCGTGCTGCCAAGCGGTAACCCGTAGCCCTCGCGTGCGGACAGGCACGCGGCGCCGGTGGCGTCGGCGCCTTCGTAGGTGAAGCGGGTGTGCGGGGCGAATTCGATGTTGAGCGGGCCGAAGAGCGCCGGCGTTTGGACCCCCGCGCAGATGAGCACGCCGTCGCCTCGCACGAGGGTGCCGTCTGCAAGCGTCGTCGAGCCGTCGTCGGCGATCGATACGACTTCGGCGCGCGAGACGGCGACGCGCTGCGACAAAGCGACCAGCGCACGGCGGATGCGCAGGCTGCCGCCGAGCGGATCGAATACGCCGGTCTCCCATGGCGCGGCCACAAATGGGATCCGCGCCGCGATCTCCGACCGGTCAAGCCAGGAGAACTCGGCGCCGGCATCCGTCATTGCCGCCGCGGTGTCATCGCACCCGCCGGCGGCAATAAAGCCCTCGGAGCCGAGCAACCGCCCGGCGCCAAACTCGGCCTCCCAGCGCTGCCAGCCGACGCGGGCCTGCATCGCGAGCCGACATACCGCCGGGCGCCGGTGCGCGATGCGAAAGATCCGCGCCAGTCCAGCGGACTGCTCGGCGAATGGCTCACCGCGCTCGAACACAATTGCGCGCTCCCCGCGCCGGGACAGCTCGTGGGCGGCGGCGAGCCCGCATATCCCGGCGCCGATGACGACGATCACAGGCGCTTCACCTCCACGATCAGAAAAAGAACCCGGCGTACGGCGCCTCGCGCGTCGCGAACAGCTGATCGGCCATGGCAAGCGCCGCCGGATCCTCGGCCCGGGCCAGCCCGGCAGCGGCGAGGCTGCGCCAGGTCGCGCCGCCAAGCAGAACGGCGCCGAGCCCCTCAATACCGACGTGCAGGTGGGCGCGCCGGTCCGTCGGCTCGGCACCGTCGCGGCTGACCGTGAAGCTGGCTGAATTGGCCTGCAACAGTGGGTCATTGACGGCGATGGTGACCTCGCCGTCTCCGCCATATCGGCGTGCCGCCAGTGCCTGCCGGGCGTCGACGACGCGCAGCCACGTCTCGTCGTGCACGGCGGTAACCTTCGTGGCCCGCCGATCGACGAGCAGCCAGGGCAGCGGATCGTCGACCGGCAGCATCCAGAACACGACGCGGTCAACGAGATCGAGCCCGAGCAGGAAACGCAGCAGCCCGAGATACGCGTCGGTGGTGGGCGCGAAGAAATCCTCGACGGCGATGGTGCGCTGATCGCTGATGAACCATTTTTCGGTGTCGACGGGGCGGTACCGGGTGAAACCCGACTCGGATCCCGGTTCGCCGCACACCGCGACATATGAAGGCCCCGAAGATGATTCGCTGCGCATCCGCAGGCCCTGCCACCACACCTCCGGGCGGTCAATGGTTCCCGGCCGGGACGGACGATTCTCGGCATAGATCCGTGGCAGGACATCCCAGGTTTGGGCTGCGTCGAGCAGTCGCACCGGACCGGCGCCCCCGACACCGGGACGCAGGGCGGCCCGTGCCGTCTGGACCTCGAGGGTTTGCGATGAACTCGCCACGGCGTAGCCGTACCGCCCATAGATCGTCGCCTCTGACGCCCGCAACGTTGCGACCACCTCACCCCGGGCGGCAATGTCGCGCAGCTGATGGTCCATCAGGGCGGTGGCGATACCTTTTCGCGTGAACGACGGCAACACCCCGATGTGCGACACGGCGGCGTGGCCCACGATCGCTCCGCCAGGAAGCGTGAGCCCGCTCGTCACGGCGTCAGCGGTGCCGACGAGTTGCCTTCCGGCGAACGCTCCGACGGTACGCCCGGGTTCGAGCAGCTTGCTGATCCGGCCGGGCTGAAGGTTCGACAGGGGTGGGAACCCGACCATGGCGGTGCGGAACAGGTTGGCCGCAGCGATGAGGTCGTCCTCGCTGTCGAGGACACGGATCTCGGTGGTCATCCGGCCATCATGTCTCGTGCCGTCGGCGGCGGGCCGACCGCCACCGCACAGCGGGGCCTAACGGATGGGCAGACCGGTCAGCGCCCGCGAGATCACCAGCCGCTGGATCTCGCTGGTTCCCTCGAAAATGGTGAAGATCTTCGCGTCGCGGTGCATCCTTTCCACGGGGTAGTCGCGGGTATACCCATTGCCGCCCAGGATCTGGATGGCCTCGTCCGTGACGTAGACCGCTGTCTCGCTTGCCACCAGCTTGGCCATCGAGCCCTCCGCCGCGTCGAAGCTCTGGTTGTTGCGCGCCATCCAGCCGGCCCGCCACACCAGCAGGCGAGCCGCATCGATACGGCTCTTCATGTCTGCCAGCTTGAACGCCACCGCCTGGAATTCACCGATCTTGCGACCGAATTGTTCGCGCTGGCAGGCATATTCGAGGGCATACTCGTACGCCGCTCGTGCCACGCCGACGGCCATCGCCCCGACTGTGGGCCGGGTGCGCTCGAAGGTCTTCATCGCCGCCTGCCCACCGGTGGAGGCACCGGATTTCACCCTGGCGATCCGCGCCTCGAACTTCTCCCGGCCGCCGAGGATCTGGTCCTCGGGCAGCCGGACATTGTCAAGGACCACCTCGGCAGTGTGCGAGGCGCGGATCCCGTGCTTCTTGAATTTTTGGCCCTGAGCCAGACCTTTGGTGTCCGGCCCGATAACGAAGGTGGCCTGGCCACGCGTGCCCAGTTCGGGATAGACCGATGCCACCACGATGTGCAGGTTGGCGATACCGCCGTTGGTCGCCCAGGTCTTGGTGCCGTTGAGAACCCACTCACCGGCTGCTTCGTCGTAGCGGGCACGAGTGCGGATCGCGCCGACGTCAGAACCGGCATCGGGCTCCGACGAGCAGAACGCACCGAGCTTGGGTTCGTCGGGCGTCCCGAACATCTCCGGAATCCAGCGGCCTACCTGCTCAGGAGTTCCATTGCCCGCCAACGCAGCTGCGGCCAACCCGGTGCCCATGATGGACAGCGCGATACCGGCGTCGCCCCAGAACATCTCCTCGAACGCGGTGAGCATGCCCAGCCCGGTCGGCTCGGTCGCCCGCTGTGCGAAAAAATCGGGGGAGTAGAGGCCCACCTTCGCGGCTTCCTGGATCACCGGCCATGGGGTTTCCTCTCGTTCGTCCCATTCGGCCGCGGCGGGGCGGATGACCTCGGTCGCAAATTTGTGCACCCAGTCGCGGACCTCGATAACGTCGTCGCTCAGTTGTAGTGAGAACGTCATTGCTTGCTCCTGAAAGTATTGGTGGTCAACGTTTCTTGCGGTTGGTGTATTGCGCGAGGACGCTGACCGTCTGGTTGACCCAGGCCTCGAAGTAACGGTCGTCGTCGATGTTTCCCGGCGAGCGGCCGGTCAGCGCCTGCAGCGTCGCGGCGTAGGACAGCGACCCGATCGCAACAGCCGCGGTCGCCTCCGGGTCTGGGATGCACGTGCGGCCCGTGCGATTGGACGTCGCCAATTCATCGGCGAACCGCTGATAGGCGTTGTCGGTGATGACCTGCCACGTTTTCTTGTCGAGATCGCCGACCTCATCGGGCTCGCGCAACATGACCTTGAGCAAATCCTCACTGTCGCGCAGATTGTTCCAAATCAGCTGGCCCGCCGTTCGCACGGCTTGCTCGACACTGCCCGACTCCCCGGCGTCGTACTGCTCTCGCGCGGCGACGATGCTGTCGATCCGGTGCGCAACCGCGGCCTCCAACAGCTCTCGTTTGGAACCGAAGTGCTTGTACAGGGCGCCCGAGCCCGGCGCGAGGCCGGATGCGCGCTGGATGTCGGCCACCGACGTCGCCGCGTACCCCTTGGCGGCAAACAGCTTCAGCGCTTCGGCCAGCAGCCGGTCACGTCCGGAGGTGGGCATGGTGAGAGAGTACTCACTCACCGGACGCAGGGCAAATCGTCGCGGTCGTCGGGTGCCCGGCAAGTCACTCATTCAGGTGAGTGAGCGCCAGCGACTGCCAGGTGATACTCGTGTTGACGATGCGACGAGCGAGTGATCGCTGACCAAAGGGAGTGACCCGATGCCGATGATCGATGTGTACGCCCCCGCCGGGATGTTCGATGACAGGCACGCGCTGGCCCAACGCGTTGCGGCCACCGTGATGGCGATCGAAGAGGTACCCAACATTCCCATGTTCCGTGAGAACACCGCGGCGTTTATCCACGAGCTTCCCGCCGACGCGATCTCCGACGTAGACGGTCGTTCCGATCACGTGCGGGTGCAGGTGCTCACCAACCTCAGCGCGTTGAACCGCGACAAGCAGATCGCCGCCGTGGCGGGCCTGACCGAGGTGATAACCGGCGCGGCCGGCAATCCACCACCACCCGAACGGATCTGGGTAGTGCTCACCGAGGCGGCCGACGGCGGGTGGGGCCTGTGGGGCCGTGCGTTCACCAACATCGATCTGGTCGCGGAGGTACGCTCCCAGCTCGCCCGTCTAACCAAGGCCGAAACCTCCACGGCCTTGGGGGAGTGAGCCGTGCACGACACGAAAGCCAAACTGCTGCATTCGCTTCCGTTGTTATGTCCACATCACAACTCCACGGAAAGCGTGCGGTGATGGGCGCCAAGCCGAAGGTCCGCTTCGTGCAGGACGGGGCGGTGGGGACGGTCATACTCGACAGTCCGCCGCTGAACTTGATCGGCGAGGAGCTGATCGGCGATCTGCTCGCAGCGATCCGTCAGGTCGAGGCCGCGGATGGATTGCGTGCGCTGCTGCTACGCGGTGAGGGCAAGGTGTTCAGCGCCGGCGCAGATGTCGCGCTGTTCGCCGGCATGGATGCCGCGCAGCTGCGCCCGCTGATCGCCTCGTTCCTCGACCTCGGCCGGCGGATGGACCAGCTCCCGTTCCCGACTCTCGCCGCGGTGCACGGGACCTGCATGGCGGGTGGTTTCGAGTTGGCACTGTTCTGCGACCTGGTCTGGGCGGCGGAGGGCACGATGCTTGGTTTGCCGGAGACCCGGCTGGGCATCGTCCCGCTGGCCGGCGGCATCGAGCGGATCGCGGCGCGCGCCGGGCTGGGTCGCGCGCGGACGATAGCGTTTGGCGGGGACCTGCACACCGCTGAGGGACTCGCGGCGTGGGGAGCGATCGACCGTGTCTTAGCGGCCGACGAGCTGCACAGCGCCGCTGAGGAATTCGTCCGCAGACTCGCGGGAGGCCCGACGCGCGCCTTTGCGGTCGTCAAGGAGCTCGCCCGGGCATATACCGCGGGCGGCATCCCTGGCGCCGACGCGCTGCTGCTCGAGGCCGCGGTTGGTCTGTTCGACACCGAGGATGCCCGCGGCGGCATAAAGACGTTTCTGAAGTCCGGTCCGGGACGTGCGGTCTTCGCCGGCCGGTGACAGCGTCACGAGCACGCCGCCTACGTCACAAAAATCGGGGATCGCCAGGCCCTAAGCCGCGCAGGTGCAGGCCGGGACTTACCGAGAACTAACCTATCCCTAGCCAACGATTAGGAGGCATCATGCCTGTCTACCGGTGCTACGGCCCGAAGGGCCTGCTAACCAACTCTGTCAAGGCGAAGATCGCCGAGGAGATTACCAGCATTCACTGTGGCGCCACCGGCGCCCCGGAGTTGTACGTCAATGTGCTGTTCCAGGAAACGTCGGACGGCGACTGCTTTGTCGCCGGCCAACCGTCAACCCACTCTTACATTTTCGGCGCCATCCGGCATGGCCGTGACCTTGAGGTACGACAGGGGATGCTGCGTGATCTGTCGCAGATGTGGACACGTCTCACCGGCCAGTCGGAGGCCGAAGTTCTCGTCGCGCTCGACGAAGTCAACCCTCAAAATGTCATGGAGGCCGGGCTTATCCTGCCCGAGCCGGGCAAGGAGCAGCAGTGGTTCGACCAGAACCGCAGCAAGCTTACCGAATTGGGTTTCATTCCAACGTGACGCGAACGACACCCAGATGTGAATCGGACAGCTGGCAGAGACCTCGCCCCGCGTCTGAATGCCACACCCGATGTGTGCCGGCTGACCCGGCGCGACCTTCATGACGCGTGCAGGTTGTCCGCCGAATCGTGTGGGTTTCAGCCACAGTCAATTTGCGCCGTCCGCGGTATAACGTGTTCACCCAGGCGGCTGGCGAAACCGACCAGATCCGTCTCGTCCACCGGCGGCATGACATTAATCAAGTCGAAGCCCAACGCGGCGTATTGCTCTGCGGTACGCAGGAATCCGTCGAGGTCGGCCATCGGGTCGATGAGCATCATCGCCGTCTTTTGGATCTCGCGTGGATCGCGGCCAACCGCGTCGCAGTGCCGATGCAGCACGTCGATCTTGTGGGCCGCTTCGTCGACGGTTTGGAAGCTGCCGTTCCACGAGTCGGCGTACTGCGCCACGAGACGCAACGTTTTGCGCTCCCCGGTGCCACCGATCAGGATCGGCGGGTTGGGCCGCTGAATCGGTTGTGGGGAGCACAGCGTTTCGGCCAGGTGGTAATGCTTGCCGTCGTAGGGCCCGTTGTTGGGGCTCCACATCTGTTTGCAAATCTGTAGTGTCTCCTCCAGGCGCTCGAAGCGCTCGCCCGTTGCGGGATAGGGCACCCCCAGGCCGCTGTGCTCGCGCTCATACCAGGCAGCCCCGAGACCGAACACCAACCGTCCTCGCGACAGGACATCCAGGGTGGTCACCGTCTTGGCCAGCAGTCCCGGATGGCGATACATCACACCATTGACCAGCACGACCAGCTTGATTCGTTCGGTTTGTCCCGCGAGATACCCCAGCGAGGTGTAGACCTCCTGCATCGGCGATTCGGCGGGCCAGAGGTCATCCATCTGAAAGAAGTGGTCGGCCATGGTGAACCAGGCCGCACCGGCCTGCTCAGCCGCTTGTGCCGCTGCCGCCAGCGTGGCCGGCAGCGCCTGCGCTCCGCCTGGCACGTCGAAGTTGACGAAATGAAAACCTATTTCCATCGTGGTCTCCTAATCAGTTGTTGCCGAATCAGATTCGGCGAGCCGGTTCAAAACCGCCATCGCCTGCCGCACGGCTCGGCGTTCGTCTTCGGTCAGTCGGTCCTGCAGCGCACGGGCCAGCCATTCCTCGCGCGCCGAGGTGGTGTGTTCGGCTCGCGCCACCCCGGCAGCGGTCAACGAGATCAGTTGTCGTCGACCGTCGGCGGAGTCGGGGCTGCGTTCGATGAAACCCCGCGTCTGAAGGACGCCCAGGATCGCGCCGATCGCTTGATGGCTGACCGCCTCTGCGCTGGCCAAAACGCTCGCCGATGACGGGCCCTCCTTGTGGAGCCGGGTCAGCACCGCGGCCTGTGAGCCGCTTAGATCGTCGCTGAGCGCCAGCGCCTGGATGCGCCGACGCAGACGGCTGAACACCACCTTTACCTCGCGCGCGGTGGTAGCGGCGGATCGCGACACTGGACGAGCCATGCCACCAGGTTAGTTCCGCAATATAGATTGCGCAATCTAAGTTACATAAATTGAGGTCATCCGGCGGCCAACCTGTCCGCGGAGACACCGACAAGTGCGCAACGTTGCGGCGCATAACATCGACGCGCTCGACGACTCATAGGATGATCGCGGTTGGGCCGGATTTCGGCCCCGAGCGCATCGAAGTCGGCGGGGGAGCGTGCCGCCCGAGTGCGGGGCTAATCAAGCAGATTAGTCAGCGGCACACGGGCTTTCGTGCAGCGTCGAACGCAGAGGTTGAAGCTCACTGAGCTATTCCACGAGCATATCGTGGGGCCGCTTCGGGTGGTGTGTCCGCTCGCGGATAAAGCGGCCGCAGCGCGCGGGGCGGCCGGAATGGCGCCCATTGTCCGTAAGGTTGTGCGAGCCGGTCGGCGACGGCCCAGATCACAGCCGGGTGGTGACCGAAGCCGAAATGGCTGGCGAGCACGGCGATGTTCTCGGCACGCGCGGACGGCGAGTCGAGGCAGGCCTGCCAGGCGACGATGCCGTCGCATCGGGAGTAGATCGAGGTGGCCGGCACCGGCAGCGGGTCGCCGCCGTACTCCAGCGGCAGCTCCCTTGGCACGACATGCAAGTGGGCGTAGCGGTCGTAGGCGCGGCGGGCCCGGGACTGGCCTTCGTGGGTGAGGCGGATCGGGCTGCCAAGCGTGATGACCTGGCGCACGGTGGCCGGAGTGTCACGGGCGAGCATGCGGGCGTAGACGCCGCCGAGGCTCCAGCCGATCAAACTCACGGGAGTGTCGTAGCGGCGGTGCAGATCCCGCAACCGGTTCTCAAGTCCCGTCACGGTGGCCGCCGTCGGGCCGAGGTTGCGTCCGAGCCGCCAGCCGTGCACCCGGTATCCCAGGTCGCGCAGGATGCGCCGCAGCGTCCAGGTGGAAACGTCGTCGGCGAGCAGGCCCGGCAACACGAGAACCGGGTGCCCGTCGCCGACCGGCAGCCGCTGTTTGAGCGGCAGCGCGGCCATCAGCAGCCCGAACTCGGCCGCCGCGCGGGCGGGGTCTGTCAGGTAGAGCCACGACGGGGGAGCGTTCCTCTCCGTGGGTTCGGTGGGTATGTCGAACCGCGAGAGTGGAGTTGACATCAGCGGGCCCCGAACGCGTCGGACAGGGCGGTGAGTTCGTCTGTGAGCGCGTCGACTATCAGGTCGACGTCGGGGACCAGGTCGCGGTCTGCCAGTGCCCCGAAGTTGAGCTTGCCGTTGGATCCCAACACGGTCAGGTTCAGCCCCTGTCCGTCGGCGATCGCCGAGAGCGGGTAGATCCCGTCGAGGCGCGCCCCGCCCAGGTAAAGATCCACCGTCGGCCCGGGAACATTGGAGATGACCAGGTTGA
>DATKEW010000075.1:0-3164 GCA_035511785.1 Mycobacterium sp. | reverse complement strand
GCGTCCGGCGGCGCTCCGGCCACGAACATCGCGTCGACTTGGCCGGAAACGCCTTTCGAGGTGGCGCCGACGATGGCCTTGGTGCTCAACCTGATCCGCTTGCCGGTCTGCTCGGCGAGCCCGCGCGCGATCAGCACGCCCGGTACCTCTTCGGCGCTCATGCAACCATACCCGGTGGCCGTCGAGTCCCCGAAGATCATCAGATGCAGATCCACCGGCATGCCGCGGTGCCACCGTTCCACCGGCCCGCCGCCGGGCCTGTACACGCCGTCGGCGCGGGGCGGGATGTCCCACGCCCTCGGGATGACGGTGCGCGCGTGCGTCGCCTGGCCGACGAGCAGGTTGCGAGCGCCCAGGTAGGCCGTACCTGTCGAGGCGAGTGCACCCGCCGTGGCCAGGGCGATCGTCGAACGACGCGGCACCCGAATGGTCACGGCACCAGTTTAGATCGGCTTCGGTGTTTGCGCGGGCGGCCGACAAACAATGTGATCACGTTGTGAATCACATGTGGTATCAAATCAGCTTCTTCAAATGTTCTACATAAGTAAGCCTGTCAAGCTAAATCCAACGAGTTGGCTGGACGACTCGGCGGACCAGATGAACCGGTCGCTCAGCTGCCTCGTCACATGCTGTATCGGACTACAAAGGCGTAGGAAGTGTTGAGCATGACCGCACCTAGCAAGGTATCCGGCCCGCCCCGGAGAGTCGTTTGCACAAACGACGTCCTCAAGGCACGTAGAGTTCGGTCACGCAAATTCGCCGTCAGCGACGGCGCGCCGGTCGAGGTCCTCGAATCGGGGCCCAGCGTTGCTGCGCGAGTCGCCTCACTGGCGTCGCGGCTGACGATCCGGCCGATTCTGGCCGCCGGGAGCCACGCACCTAACCTGCCATGGCCATGGGGCCTCATCGACCTTGCGTCCCGAGTCCTGGTTCCGGTTTCGGCCACCGTCCGGGAGACCGTGAACTTGCCAAATGCTTCAGCGCAATTGGTGCGTGCCCCCGGAGTGCTGCCCGCGGACGGCAGCCGGCGGATGGTCCTCTACTTCCACGGCGGTGGTTTCCTGACCTGTGGAGCAAACTCGCACGGAAGGCTGGTCGAAGCGCTTTCAAAGTTTGCTGATTCACCAGTGCTGGTGGTCAACTATCGGCTGCTGCCCAAACACTCCGTCGGGATGGCGCTCGACGACTGCCACGACGCCTACGAATGGGTGCGGGAGCGCGGGTACGACCCCGAGCAGATTGTGCTTGCCGGCGACTCCGCGGGCGGGTATCTCGGACTCGCCCTCGCGCAACGACTGCAGGAGGAGGGCGAGGAACCAGCGGCGCTGGTAGCGATCTCGCCGCTGCTGCAGCTAGCAAAGGAATACAAACAGGCCCATCCCAACATCAAGACCGACGCGATGTTTCCCGCGAAGGCCTTCGATGCGCTCGTCGAGTTGGTTGCTGGCGCAGCCGCGAAGAACGTCGTTAACGGCAGGCCTGAAGAGATCTACGAGCCGTTAGAGCACATCAAACCTGGCCTGCCACGGACGCTGATCCATGTGTCCGGATCCGAAGTGCTGCTGCACGATGCGCAGTTGGCGGCAAGCAGGCTGGCGGCGGTCGGTGTGCCGGCGGAAGTACGGGTCTGGCCCGGCCAGGTTCACGACTTCCAGCTGGCCGCGCCGATGGTGCCGGAGGCAATTCGTTCGCTACGCCAGATCGGGGAGTACATCCGCGAAGCCACCGGCTAGCACTTGGATGTGCCGGGGCTCCGCGGCTGTCGGCGTGGGTGTGCGTGGTCCGAAATGGCCTGAGACGATGAACCCATGCGAATCGCGCAGCACATCAGTGACCTCATCGGCGGTACGCCGCTGGTTCGCTTGAACTCCGTTATCCCCGCCGGTGCCGGCACCGTCGCGGCAAAGGTCGAATATCTCAACCCCGGTGGCAGCTCCAAGGACCGGATCGCCGTGAAGATGATCGACGCCGCGGAGGCCGGCGGGCTGCTCAAGCCGGGCGGCACCATCGTCGAACCCACCTCGGGCAACACCGGTGTCGGTCTCGCTCTGGTCGCCCAACACCGCGGCTACAGGTGTGTTTTCGTGTGTCCCGACAAGGTCAGCGAGGACAAGCGCAATGTGTTGCTCGCCTATGGGGCCGAGGTCGTGGTGTGCCCGACGGCGGTGCCACCCGACCACCCGGACAGCTACTACAGCGTTTCCGACCGGTTGGTCGAAGAGATCGACGGCGCCTGGAAGCCCGACCAGTACGCCAACCCGGAAGGTCCGGCCAGCCACTACGAGACCACCGGCCCGGAGATTTGGGCCGACACCGACGGCAAGGTCACGCACTTCGTCGCCGGCATCGGCACGGGTGGGACGATCACCGGCGCGGGTCGCTACCTCAAGGATGTGTCCGGTGGTGCGGTGCGCGTCATCGGCGCCGACCCCGAGGGCTCGGTCTATTCGGGTGGCAGCGGCCGCCCCTACCTGGTTGAGGGCGTCGGCGAGGACTTCTGGCCGGCGGCCTACGACCCTGCAGTGCCCGACCAGATCATCGCGGTGTCTGACTCCGATTCGTTCAACATGACCAGGCGGCTGGCCCGCGAAGAAGCGATGCTGGTCGGCGGCTCGTGCGGGATGGCGGTGGTTGCCGCGGTGAAGGTGGCCGAGGAAGCCGGGCCCGATGCGCTGGTCGTCGTTTTGCTGCCCGACGGCGGCCGCGGCTACATGTCGAAAATCTTCAACGACGCATGGATGTCGTCATACGGGTTCCTGCGCAGCCGGCTCGACGGCTCGACCGAGAAGACCACTGTCGGCGACGTGTTGCGCGGGAAGTCCGGCGCGCTGCCCGATTTGGTGCACACCCATCCGTCCGAGACGGTGCGCGACGCCATCGGCATTTTGCGCGAGTACGGCGTATCCCAGATGCCGGTGGTCGGCGCGGAGCCGCCGGTGATGGCCGGCGAGGTCGCCGGCAGTGTCTCCGAACGCGAGCTGCTCTCGGCGGTCTTCGAGGGGCGCGCCAAATTGGCCGACGCGGTCTCACAGCACATGAGCCCACCGCTGCGGATGATCGGCGCCGGTGAGTCGGTCACTGCGGCCGGCAAGGCGTTGCGCGAGTGGGACGCGTTGATGGTGGTGGAGCAAGGCAAACCGGTCGGAGTGATCACCCGGTACGAC
>DATKEW010000074.1:0-19898 GCA_035511785.1 Mycobacterium sp. | reverse complement strand
GCTGCGATCAGGTACGCAACACGCCGAGTCAGCACCGCAGTCTTGCCCGAACCCGCACCGGCCACGATCAGCAGCGGTGAACCCTGGTGCACCACCGCTTGGCGCTGTTGCGGGTTGAGGTCGTCGAGCAGACGATCCGCTTCGGGGGCGGGCTTGGTATCGGTTGCGTGCACACTCATGTCTGTCCAAACTTACCGCCGCCCGGCGACGGAGACTGACCAACCGGCGTGTGTTGGATGCGGTCGAGGGCGCCGATACCGCTGGGTACATGGTGGGTGAGGACCTGTCCGTGACCCCACCACCTCGGTCCGGTCTGCTTTGCACGGCCCAAGGACAGGCGTACGCCGCCGACATCCGGAGCAAGCGTGCGTTTCATTTCAGAACAAATTCTCCCGACATCTTTTCGAGACGCTCAGAACTTGCCTGTTCCGCGGCAAGGTGAACATGCCTCGACGCGGTAACTAGAACTGCACGAGCCGCGCATTGCTGACACCCGGGGACCCGGCGGTACAGCTCGGGTGATGGCAGGGGTCGAAGCAGTGGACCTGGCTTTGCGCCGGGTTTTGCACGTGCCCCAGCCCTCAATGGCTACACTGTGTTCGTGCTCAATGCGCGTCGCCGATTTTTCTACGGGTACCGGCCAGCGGTGCCCGTGGTCTAGCTGCTCTCGCAGAGCCCCGTGGTCCGCTTCCGGATTCGGGGCTCGTCTGTTTTGTGAGGCCTGATACCGGATGAGACCAGAACCCCCACATCACGAGAACGCGGAGTTAGCAGAGATGGAAATGCTCGAAACCCAACAACTCGCCAACATCAAAGAGTTGCGCGAAGAGATCGACCGATTAGACGCGGAGATCCTCGCTGCGGTGAAGCGGCGCGCCGAAGTGTCTCAGGCGATCGGCAAGGTCCGAATGGCTTCCGGCGGCACCCGACTGGTACACAGCCGCGAGATGAAGGTCATCGAACGCTACAGCGAGCTCGGTCCGGATGGTAAGGACCTCGCAATGCTGCTGTTGCGACTAGGCAGAGGCCGGCTCGGCCACTAGCCTGGGGCGACTGCTGGGCGCCGGGCCACGCCTGGCTCCGTCGCATCGGACCCCATAGGGTCGAACCATGACCTCCGTGCAAACAATCCCCGACATCACCGCCACCCCGGCGTGGGAAGCCCTGCGCAGGCATCACGATCAAATCGGACAAACCCACCTGCGCCAGTTCTTCAACGACGATGCCGATCGCGGCCGCGACCTCAGCATCACGGTCGGCGACCTCTACATCGACTACAGCAAGCACCGCATCACCCGTGAGACGCTGCGGCTGCTGATCGATCTGGCCCGCACGGCCAACCTTGAAGCGCACCGCGACCAGATGTTTTCCGGTGCGCACATCAACACCTCGGAGGACCGCGCGGTATTGCACACCGCACTGCGGCTGCCCCGGGACACCGAGCTGGTCGTCGATGGGCAAAACGTGGTCGAGGACGTACACGCAGTGCTGGACGCGATGGGTGACTTCACCGACCGGCTGCGCAGCGGCGAATGGACCGGGGCTACCGGGAAACGGATCAGCACGGTCGTCAACATCGGCATCGGTGGTTCAGACCTGGGTCCGGTGATGGTTTACCAGGCACTGCGGCACTACGTGGACGCCGGGATTTCGGCGCGCTTCGTCTCCAACGTCGATCCCGCCGACCTGGTCGCGAAGCTGGCCGATTTAGACCCTGCCACAACACTTTTCATCGTCGCATCGAAGACGTTCTCCACATTGGAGACACTGACCAACGCGACCGCCGCGCGCCGCTGGCTGACCAGCGTCCTCGGCGACGCCGCGGTGTCCAAGCATTTCGTGGCCGTCTCCACCAACAAGCGCCTGGTCGACGACTTCGGCATCAACACCGACAACATGTTCGGGTTCTGGGACTGGGTCGGGGGTCGCTATTCGGTCGATTCGGCGATCGGGCTGTCACTGATGGCCGTCATCGGCAGGGAGGCCTTCGCCGATTTTCTGTCCGGATTCCACATCGTTGACCAACATTTCAAGACCGCCCCGCTGGAGTCGAACGCGCCAGCCCTGCTCGGCCTCATCGGGCTGTGGTACTCCAACTTCATGGGGGCGCAATCGCGTGCCGTGCTGCCGTATTCCAACGACCTGGCCCGTTTCGCCGCCTATCTGCAACAGCTGACCATGGAATCCAACGGAAAGTCGACGCGCGCCGACGGCACCCCGGTTACCACCGACACCGGCGAAATCTATTGGGGCGAGCCGGGAACCAACGGTCAGCACGCCTTCTACCAATTGCTGCACCAGGGCACCCGGTTGGTGCCGGCCGACTTCATCGGCTTCAGCCAACCCCTTGACGACCTACCCACCGTCGAAGGCACCGGCAGCATGCACGACCTGTTGATGAGTAACTTCTTCGCGCAGACCCAAGTGCTCGCGTTCGGCAAAACCGCGGCAGAAATCGCGGCCGAAGGCACACCCGCCGACGTCGTGCCGCACAAAGTGATGCCCGGCAACCGGCCGTCCACCTCGATTCTGGCCGACCGGCTCACCCCGTCCGTGCTCGGCCAGCTGATCGCCCTCTACGAGCATCAGGTGTTCACCGAGGGCGCCATCTGGGGAATCGACTCCTTCGACCAATGGGGCGTGGAGCTGGGCAAGACGCAGGCCAAGGCGCTGCTCTCGGTGATCACCGGCGAGACCTCGCCCGCGCCGCAATCGGACAGCTCGACGGACGCGCTGGTTCGTCGCTACCGCACCGAACGAGGCCGTACCAGCTGACGATCCTAGGCCGACAGTGAATCTGACGACACGACACGCCGTACAGCCGTCGTCAGATTCACTCTCGAGGGTTTAGGCGAACCGCTTGGTCAGCGGGGGCGGCAGCACCCGCATGAGCTGAACCAGCGGCCCCCACGGCCACCACGGCACGACGGCCCGGCCGGGCTCGCGCTCAATGGCATCGACCAGCGCCTTGACGCCAGTTTCGTTGTCCACCAGGAACATCGTGCTCGCCGATTTAGCCGTCATCTCCGACTCGATGTAGCCCGGCTCAATCACCGAAATCTTGATAGGGCCTTTGGCATATTCGGCGCGCAGCGATTCACCCAGCGAGCGCATCCCGGCTTTGCTTGCAGCGTAGGCGGCTTTGACGCCCGGCACACCTTTGGCGCCGAGTACCGACGAGATGAGCACCAGATGCCCCGAACCACCCTTGGCGAACATCTCCAGCGCCGTTTCGATCTGCACCAGCGCGGCCACCAGGTTGGTCTCGATGGTCGCCCTGTTCGCCCAGAGCTTGCCGGAACCCAGCTTCGCGCCCTTGCCGATGCCGGCGTTGACGATGATGCGGTCGATGCCGCCGAGCTCATCGCTGAGCTCGGCGAATACCTTCGGCACCTGCTCGTGGTCGTTGACGTCCAGCGCGGCGACCGCGATCTTGATGCCTGGATACTGTTGTGACAGTTCGGCTTTCAGCTCGTCGAGCCGGTCGGTGCGACGGGCGCACAGGGCCAGGTCGCGGCCCTTGGCAGCGAAGGAACGTGCCATTCCGGCGCCCAGGCCGGAACTGGCGCCGCTGATGAGGATCTTCTGGCGAGTCACCCGGGCAGCATATCGACCCACCACCCAACGTCGAGTTGTTGGGCCCGGCAACGGGTTTTCGGCACAACGAGTCGACGCGCGAGAACTCACTTAAGCAATCTCGACAAGCGGCGATCGGCCAGCACCTTGCCACCGGTCTGGCACGTCGGACAGTACTGAAAAGACTTGTCCGCGAACGACACTTCGCGAACGGTGTCCCCACACACCGGACAGGGCAACCCCGTTCGCGCGTGCACCCGCAATCCGGAGCGCTTCTCCCCTTTGAGCATCGCGGCCCCCTGGCCGACGGACCGGGCCACCGCGTCCGTCAGGACCGACACCGTCGCGTCGTGCAGGGCGGTCAGCTGTTCGCTCGACAGCTTCCCGGCCGTCGCGAACGGCGAGATCTTGGCGACATGCAGGATTTCATCGCTGTAGGCGTTGCCGATACCGGCGATCACCTTCTGGTCGGTGATGACGGTCTTGATCCGGCCGGCGTTGCCGGCCAAGAGCCCGGCCAGGCCGTCGGCGCTGAGATCCAGCGCATCCGGGCCGAGGGCGGCGATTCCCGGCACCTGCGGCGGGTCGTGGACCAGCCACACGGCCAGGCGCTTCTGCGTTCCGGCCTCGGTGAGGTCGAAACCGGGTGCCTCACCCGGTGTGCCCAGGTGCACGCGCAACGCGATCGGGCCTTTGCCGGGGCGCAGCGGCGCCGCGGCCAATTTGTCCGACCACCGCAACCAGCCCGCGCGCGACAGGTGGGCGATCAAGAACAGCTGGCCGGCCTGCAGCCCGAGGTATTTGCCCCACCGGTGGGCCCCCGTTACGGCCTGACCGTACAGGGCGTTGATTGGCGGGTCGAAGGTTTTCAGTACGGACAGTGCCGCAACATCGACGCGACCGATCGTCAAACCGACGGCATGGCGCCGCAAATGGTCGGCCAGCGCTTCAACCTCGGGCAGTTCGGGCACCCGTTCAGTCTGCCGACTGCGGCGGCGGGGTGTCCATCGAGCGCTCGGCCCTGAGTAGATAGGTGTCCATGATCCAGCCGTGCCGGGCGCGGGCTGCGGCCCGCTCCGCGGCGATGCGCGCCCCGACTTCCCCGACGGTGCCCGCCACCAGCATTTCGTCCTCGGTGCCGAGGTAGGCGCCCCACCAGATGCGGGTGCCGGCCGGGCACGCCCGAAACGAGCAGTCAGCGTCGAGCATCACCACCGTCGAGCCGGACAATCGCTGCGTGCGGAGCTGCCTGCCGGTCGTGATCAGGACCGGTTCACCGACCTCATTGAGCGGGATGCGGTGCCGGGCCGTCAGCGCCTGCACCGCGGTGATTCCCGGAATGACGTCGAAGGTGAAGTCCACATCGGCCGCGACCGCCTCGAGGATGCGCAGCGTGCTGTCGTACAACGACGGGTCACCCCAGGCCAGGAAGGCCCCGACGCCGTCGGGACCCAGTTCGGTGGAGATGGCCGTCGCCCAGATCCGGGTGCGTGCCGCGTGCCACTCGGATACCGCCTCCCGGTAGGCCCCGTCTTGGACGTCGGTCGACCGTTTCGGATCGGGTAGCTCGACGAAGCGATAGCCGGGCTCACGGATGAACCGCGTGCAGATCTGCCGTCGCAGCGCCACCAGGTCGCTTTTCGCTTCGCCTTTGTCCAACGCGAAGAACACCTGGGTGTCGTTGAGCGCCTGGATGGCCTGGACGGTCATGTAGTCGGGGTCCCCGGCGCCGATGCCGATGACGTGGATATGCCGACTCACTGAACTCTCCTGACGCACGTTCTTGCTCAAGTCAGATTGCCGAATCGAGACCTCAAAGGCCTAGCCGGGACCTCAAGTACCCAGTACCATGGGTATCGACTATCTGTTGCGATCTCCCTACCGTCTGGCGGCAACGAAGGGAAACCAGCGATGACCACCGTGGTGAAGCCAGCTGGGCCGAGTCGTGAAGAGTTCTCCGACCGCTTGCTGAAAGGCTCGGTCAAAAAGTCCTACGAGCCCGTCGTCGACATCGACTGGGACGCCCCGCTGGACCCGGACAAGTTCTATCTGCCGCCCCGGCTCGTGTCGCTCTACGGCACGCCGATGTGGGACGAGATGACCCGCGAGCAACAAATCGAGCTCTCCCGCCAGGAACTGGTCAACACCTTGTCGGCGGGGATCTGGTTCGAGAACATGCTCAATCAGTCGTTGTTGCGCACCATCCTGCACGAGGACCCGACGAGCCGGTCGACGCATTACAAGCTGACCGAGCTGGGCGACGAGACCCGTCACATGGTCATGTTCGGCAAAGCCATCGAGCGCATCGGCGCCAAGCCGGTGCGCCCGCGGCGGTTGCACCGAATGATCATCAACGCCTTGCCGCTGGCGTTCCAGCGCGGCTCGATGCTGTGGGTGGCGGCGCTAATCGGTGAGGAGATCTTCGACTCGCTGCAACGGCAGATGATGGACGATCCGCAACTGCAGCCAATTATCCAGCGGCTCATGCGGATTCACGTCACCGAAGAGGCCCGGCACATCCAGTTCGCGCGCGACGGCGCGCGCAGGCGGGTGGCCGAGATGCCGCGGCTCAACAAGTGGTTCATGGCCAACATCAACGGGCTCGGTGGGTACTTCTTCCGCTACCTGTTCAGCAATCCGATCCCGTATGCGCGGACGGGTCTGGACGCCAAGCGGGCGCGAGTGACCGCGCGCAACAGCCCGCACCGTTACGAAATGCAGGTGGCCGGCTTCGCTCCGCTGGCGGCGTTTTTGACCGAGGTTGGCCTGATGGGTCCCATCGCGCGCCGCGGCTGGAATCGCACCAAGTTTCTGTGACACCGACGCGCGTCATCGTCATCGGCGCGGGAGTTCGCGGCCGAAGCGCGGCAACCGAACTGCTGGCCGCAGGGATCACCGACGTCGTGATCCTGGACAAAGCACAAGGCAAACCGGATGACTGGCCGACGTCCCTGGACGGCCTGCTGCGGCCCGGCCGCGAAGTAGTCAGTTCGCTGTTCGACGACGACGCCCACAGCTGGGAGTTGCGGACAACCTCCGGCGAGACCTTTCGCGCCGCCGCCGTCATCGCGGCGCACCGGCCGGAACACGTTCCGTGGATACCGGAGTTGTTCGGGCGCAACGAATTTCGGGGAGTGTCGTTTCATGCAGCGCAGTGGGACCCCGATTTCGATCCAAGCGGCAAGCGCATCTCGGTCATCGGCACCGACGCCACCGCGGGCCACTACATCGGGCAGCTGACCGCATCGGCGGCCTCGGTCACCGTCTTCGCACACGCGGCGCGCCGGGTTGTCGATGAGTTGTCATTGCCGACAACGCGCGTCAAGCGCTGGCTCAGCCGCCACGCTCGACCAGCGTCCCGCGGCGGGCGGTCCGGGCCCGCGCTCGTGAGGTCGGCAATCAGCGCCATCACCGCGTCGGGCATCCGCACCAGCGATGGCGTCGACCACCCCGCTGACGCCATCATTTACGGCACCGGGTTCGCGATCCCTGATCAGACCCCCGGCACGGCGCTTGTCGGCGCCGGCGGGCTGACCATCCAACGGGCCTGGGACGACGGCATGGAGCCGTACTTCGGCGTCGCCGTGCACGGGTTCCCCAACTACTTCTTCATCACCGGGCCCGGCATCGCTACGCAAGCGCGCTACGTCGCCGCATGCGTCGCGCTCATAAAGCACACCGCCGGCACCCGCATCGAGGTGCTTCGCAGCAGCCAACAGGTGTACAACGAACGCGCCCACTTCGAACCCGCGCAGCCCTTCCCGGTGCTGTCGGTGTTCGACCTGTCATCGGGGGCCGCCGTCGACGAGATCTACGACGGCATGGCGACGCTGACGGTCGCCGGCACATGCCATCCGGTGCGTGTCCGGCTTACCGGCCGCGTGGACCCGATCGACGGCCATTACCACTGGCAGGGGACGATTTTCAGTTCACCGGCGCAACCACTACCCGATGGGGCGCTCAGGCAGACCCGAACGGTGACGGTGACGGTGGGCGAGCGCAGCGCGCCCGCGCGCATCGTCGAACAGACACCGTGGGGCACACACTCGGTCGCCGGAGTGGGCGCTCCGCCATACGCGCTGAGCGGGCGCTGAACTGCTCCGACCGAGCCCTGAATTCATAACCGGGGCACTCTGCGGGTTTTGCTGCGCGTCGTGCAATCCTTCGGGTTTGCAAACTTTTAGGTATGGGTAATCGGGATAGGCTGATTTCAACCAGCACGGGGGGGTTCGCCGCGCGAAGTGGGCGGTCCCTGCGGGTGCGTGTGCTGCGGCAGGCGACGAGATAAACGAGAATGTTCGGCGTGGTAGCGGGCGATGCTTCGTACGGGCGGGGTAGGGGCGCGTACCCCACTCACGTGCGCCGTGCTGCCCGGCCACCGGTCCGCGGCGGAGCGCCAGACTCTTTCGATTTTCGGCGGCGTCGGGGCCGCTCAATTGGTAGTTAGCAGCTGCTGCCGCCATCGGGGGCGGCTCCTCATAAAGTTAGCCGGGCGGAACACGAGGAGCAGGAGATGGAACCGGACCACAGGACGGAGCTGGAAAGCCTAGGCCCGACGGCCCGCTGTTTGTTGACCAAATCAGGAACACCGGGGGCCCAACCGCAATTTGGACACACCCGTTCGCGAGTGACTTGCTCACGGATCGCGGTCAGCGAAAATGGAGCCCTGAGCCGAAAGGGGTGCCTGCGGTGAGTGCGGTAGGTGAGTCGCCGAACGCGCTGGCTGCTGTGACGCGGACGGATAAGTCTATGGCCGTCCTGACCGTCGAGGGCGTACTTGACGCCGGCAACTCCGCGCCGCTGCGCGACAGCATCATGAAGGCCACCCTCGACAAGCCCTCGGCCGTCATCGTGAACATCACCGCACTTCAAGTGCCCGCGGAATCGGCTTGGTCAGCCTTCATCAGCGCACGCTGGCAGCTCGACACTCAGCCCGATGTTCCAATCGTGCTGGTCTGCGCCCATCGCGCGACCCGCGACGCGATCACCCGCAGCGGGGTGGCGAGCTTCATGCCGGTGTATTCGACCGAGAAAGCGGCGATGAAGGCGCTCGATCAGCTCACCCGTCGTACCGTCCGGCGTGCCGATGCGGAGCTGCCGGCGAACCTGACCAGCCTTCGCGAGTCGCGCCGGCTGGTCCGTGAGTGGCTCACCGCGTGGTCGCAATTCAAGCTGATCCCGGTTGCGTTGGTGGTTGTCAATGTGTTCGTGGAAAACGTGCTGGAACACACGGGAAGCGTGCCGTTGATGCGGGTCGAGACCGATGGCTCTACGGCGACCATCGCGGTGTCCGACGGCAGCACCACCCCCGCCCTGCGGCTGCCGTCGCCGAGCGAGGGTATCGACGTGTCCGGCCTGGCGATTGTCGACGCGTTGTCGCGCGCGTGGGGCAGCACGCCCACGTCGACGGGCAAGACGGTCTGGGCGGTCATCGGCCCGGAGAACCAGCTCTGAGCAGCGTCAACCGGTTTATAGGGCACCCGAGCGTGGGTCAAACTAGAACACGTTCTAATGTCGTGTAACGGCCCTCTCAAGGAAGGCAGGATGACGTGCGGTTCAGCTTTGCGGAGTCTCTGACCGACCCAACGTTCTACATCCCGCTGGCCAAGGCGGCCGAGGAAGCCGGCTACCACAGCATGACGATCGCCGATAGCCTCGCCTACCCGTTCGAGTCAGACTCCAAGTATCCGTATACGCCCGACGGCAACCGCGAGTTCCTGGACGGCAAGGAAATCATCGAAACCTTCGTCCTGACCGCAGCCTTGGGGGCGGTGACGTCGACACTGCGGTTCAACTTCTTCGTCCTCAAGCTGCCCGTCCGGCACCCGGCGCTAGTGGCCAAGCAGGCGGGTTCACTGGCCGCGCTTATCGGCAACCGGGTTGGGCTCGGCGTGGGCACCAGTCCGTGGCCGGAGGATTACCAGCTGATGGGCATCCCATTCGCCAAGCGCGGCAAGCGGATGGACGAATGCATAGAGATCGTGAGAGGTCTTACCACCGGCGACTATTTCGAGTTCCACGGCGAGTTCTACGACATTCCCAAGACCAAGATGGCCCCGGCTCCCACCCGGCCGATCCCCATGCTCGTTGGTGGGCACGCAGATGCCGCGCTGCGTCGAGCCGCCCGACTCGACGGCTGGATGCACGGCGGAGGCAGTGACCCCGAGGAACTCGACCGGCTCATCGGCCGGGTCAAGCGGTTTCGCGAAGAGGACGGGAAGACCGGCCCGTTTGAGATTCACGTCATCTCGACGGACGCCTACACCGTGGACGGCATCAAGCGGCTCGAGGACAAGGGCGTCACCGACGCCATCGTGGGCTTCCGGTATCCCTACATCAACGGACCCGACACCGAGCCACTGGAGAAAAAGATCCGTCACCTGGAAAGGTACGCGGAGAAAGTGATGGCGAAGGTCTAAGGCTCACAGCGGATCCCATTCCGGAGCCCGCTTCTCCCGATGCGCTTTGGCGGCCTCGACCGGGTTGTTGGTAAAGCCGCTGAGAATCTGGGTTCGGTTCTCCAGCTCGATGGCGTGCCGCAAACTGGGCGCGTCCAGCGCCGCGTTGAGGCCAATCTTGGTCTGCCACACGCCATAAGCGTTATTCTCGGCGATCGAGCGGGCCAGCTTCAGGGCTGCCGGAATCAGGTCATCCGGCGCCACCACCTCATGTACCAGCTTGATGCGGTGGGCCTCGGCGGCGTCGATGATCCGGCCGGTCAGCATGAGCTCCCGCGCCACTCCGGCGCCGACGATCTTCGGTAGCAAATAGCTGGTGCCCATGTCCATCGACGAGAAGCCGGCCTTGATGAACGCCGATCCGAACCTGGCTTGCTGGGATGCGACCCGGATATCGCTGACCAACGCGAACGCCAGCCCACCCCCGACGGCGACGCCGTTCACCGCGGCGATCACCGGGATGTCGAGCTCATAGATCCGGGTGAACAGGTTGGCCAGGCGGACCTGGGAGTCGTAGTTGATCTTGAACGCCGGGGTCGACGGACTCGCCGGCTTGGTCCACGCCTGGCCGGTGCCGCTCAAATCGGCGCCGGCGCAGAATCCGCGTCCGGCACCCGTCAGGATCGCGACGCGAAATTCGCCGCCGCTGAGCACATCCAGGGCATGGTCCACCCCGTCGATCAGCGATCCGTCGATGGCGTTCAGCCGCTCGGGCCGGTTCAAGGTGATACCGGCGATGTTTTCCTCGAGAGTTTCCAATTCCACTGGGGGTTCCACTGCTGACATATCCAAACCCTATGCGACATGGGTATTTACCGACGAGGCCTACCGTGGTTCTGCATCCACATCGAAGGAGAAAGCATGGCGCGAACCGAAGGCGACACGTGGGACTTGGCCAACAGTGTCGGAGCCACCGCCACCATGGTCGCCGCCGCCAGGGCGGCCGCGACGAAACGTCCCCAGCCGGTGATCAATGACCCGTTCGCCGAGCCGCTGGTGCGCGCGGTCGGCATCGACGTGTTCACCCGGCTCGCCGCCGGCGAGCTGGACGCCGCCGAGGCCGAAGGTGGCGTTGGGTTCCCCAGGATGATCGACACGTTCGCCGCCCGCGCCCTGTTCTACGACGACTATTTCGCCGCGGCCGGCAAGGCGGGCGTACGCCAGGTCGTCATCGTGGCATCCGGATTGGATGCCCGCCCCTATCGGCTTCCGTGGCCGGCCGGGACGACGGTGTATGAGATCGATCAGCCCGAGGTGATCGCGTTCAAGACTGCGACGTTTTCGGAGATCGGCGCCGCCCCGACCGCCGAGCTCCGTACGGTCGGGATCGATCTGCGAGAAGATTGGCCGTCGGCGCTACAAAAGGCTGGCTTCGACCCCGCTCAGCCTACGGCGTGGCTCGCCGAGGGAGTGCTCATCGGATTTCTCCCGCCAGAGGCCGAGGTTCGGTTGCTGGACTCCATCACCCCGCTGTCCAGCGAGGGCAGCCGATTCGCCGCCGACTATGGGCACGTCGCGGGCGAATCCGAAGATGATCGACAACTGGCGCACAGCATGACCGAACGCTGGCGTGAGCTCGGACTGGATCTCGACATAGCCGACCTGACTTACCCCGGGAAACATACCGACGTCGCCGAGCACTTGCGGGCGGATGGGTGGGACACGACCAAAGCCAGCCTCGCCGAGCTGTTCGACGCTGCCGGGCTGGCTCCGCTGAGCGACGCCGAGCAACGGGCTCAGTCCAGCACGATCGGCTTCGTACGCGCGGTCAAAATCTAACTCGCCGTCACGAGCCGCGTTTGGCCAGCCACTCGGCCTGCATCACCAGCAGGGCAAGTATCTCTAGCTGCGGAGTATCCGGGTCGAGTTCGCGGTAACGCTGATAGACGTTGACGACGACGCGTTCGGCGTCCAGCCAGGTCGCGTACTCGCCGAGGTCGATGGTGTCGGCGGCCTCGGCCCATGAAAGACCCTTGCGGTAGGCGGCCTCGGCCTGCTCGGCAACATGAGCGAGATAGCCACGCACCGCGCGGATCCCATCCGGGTCGGTGACCGGCCCGTGGCCGGGTACCACGATCGGCGCATCGAGCGCGATCATCGTGTTGCAGGCATCGACCCAGTTGGCGATCGGTCCTGCCCACACAATCGGGGTGCACCCGATGAACAGCAGATCCCCGCCGAACAGCACCCCGACGTCGGGCACGTGCACGACGGAGTCGGCAGCGGTGTGAGCCGGCCCCAGGTTCAAGATATTGATCTGCCGGCCGCCCACCTCGATGGTCAGGTTGCGGTCAAACGTCTGATCGGCGTTGCGCAGCGTGATGCCGCTGAAGTCGAAGTGCCCGAAGCGGTCTCGCGCGTATGGCGTCGCGACCGGACCGAGGTCGGCAATCTGCGTCATGGCAAACATCTCGGGCGCCATCCCATGCTCGATCTCGTCTGCCGTTCCCTGTGCGGCGAGGATCCGCACCGATTGGTCGAGTAGTTGATTGCCGTGCGTGTGGTCACCGTTGGAGTGCGTGATCAAGGCGTCGGTGATGGGCGCAGAAGAGGTGATCGGCTTCATCGCGGTGAGCATTTCGCGGGTCAGCGGCAGGTCGAACAAGGTGTCGACGAGCAGTGACCCGCCGTCGCCGGCAACCAGCCCGGCATTGCTCCAGCCGTAGCCACCGTCGGGCAGCGTCCACGCCCAGACGCGGTCGGCCACCTCGTGCAGCCCGCGGCTGTATGGCACCCGCGCGGGCGCCCGGTTGACCCGGGGCGCGGGTACGGCGTCCGGGTTGGGCCGGGCGGGCAGCGGGTGCGGTGCGCGGCTGGCACGCACCGTTTGCCGGGTCTCCCCCAATCCCTGCACCTGCAGCGTCACGACGTCACCGTCGTGCAGCCAGCCCGGAAACGATCCCGGGGCCGTCGGGCTGAGGTGCTCGATCAGCGTGCAGGTGGGCACGGTGCCGGAGCCGATGACGTCGCCGGGGCGCAGCGTCACGCCGCGGGAGACGTAGGAGATAACTTCGCCGAAGCTCCAGTCCATCTGGGCGGTCGACCCCGAACCGATCACGGTGTCGTTCACCAGCGCGGTCACCTGCAGATCGAGCCTGTCGTCGCGGCGGTATGGCTCGAGCTCGTCGGGCGTCACCAGGTAGGGGCCAAGGGTGACTCCACTGTCTTTGCCCTTGCCCTGCCCGATCGCAAGTTGGCTTTCCAGCCGCTGCAGGTCGCGGGCCGACCAGTCGTTGAAGATGGTGTAGCCGATGATGGCCTGTTCGGCCTGCTCGACCGTCAAATCCTTGCCGCTGGTCCCGATGATCGCGGCGATCTCCAATTCGAAGTCCTGCCAAGCACTTCCGGGAGCCGTCGGTGCGTCGTCGTAGGGACCCAAAACCGTTACCGGACAGGCGAAGTAGAACGCCGGAATGCGGTACCAGGTGTCGCTGAGCACCCGCCCGGCGCCCAACGCGGCTTGACAATTGCGCATGTGATCCAAGAAGGACAACGAGTCGCGGATCGACGGCGGGCGTGGAATTGGCGCCAGCAAAGTCACCTCGCCGAGTTGCACCACCTCCGACGGCGAACCCTGCGCGTCCTCGCCGGCTTGCCGCAGCCCGTCAGCGCCGAATCCGATCAGATCAAGCAGCGCCACACCCGGGGGCATCGCGTAGACCATGTCACCGGAAAGGACCCCGGTACGCTCGCCGTCGGCACCTCGATACGTCACCCATTTCATTCGCGCACCACCTCACTTGGTTCCTTGTCCGGTCGCAGCCCGCGCCAACTCGGTTGGCGCAGCCGGTTATCCGGCGTCCATTCGCTGTAGCGCACCTCCCCAACCAAAACCGGCTCGACAAATCTCACACCCTTGGCATCGCGCGTCGGAAGCCGGGCGTCGAAAGGAGATTGGTCGGTGTGCAGCGGCGCCAGCGTCTTCTTCAGGTTGGCCAGATCGCGTTCGGTGAACCCGGTACCGACCCGCCCCGCGAAGCGCAGCCCGCAGGCGCCGGGGATGCCCACCATCAGCGAGCCGATGCCGCTGCTGCGTCCGCCTTCCCCGGCTTTCCAGCCGCCGATGACGACTTCCTGTGTGTTCCAGTGCTTGTCCTTGACCCAGGATGCCGAACGCCGGCCCGGCTGATAGGTGGAGTCGCGTTTCTTGGCGATAACACCCTCCCAGCCGTGCTTGCGCGAATATTCGAGCGCCTCGGCGCCGTCGCCGGGCAGCAGCCTAGGAACGATGAGATTGCTTGCGCTGGAAAGGGTTTCCAGCAATTTTCGCCGGTCAAGGTAGCGGGCGCGCAATAGCGAGCGGCCGTCGAGATAGAGAAGGTCGAATGCCCAGAACTCGACTCGGCTGCCGCGACCCCGATTCTGCATCGCGTGGAAGCTGGGCACACCCGACTCGGCCAGAACCACGGCCTCGCCGTCGAGCACCACGTGATGGTCAGCCAGGTCCGCTGCCAGCGGACGTAATTGAGGATATTCGCTGGTGACTTCGCGGCCGCGCCGGGACCGCACTCGCAAGGCGCCGTGATCGGCATCGACCAACAGCCGGTAGCCGTCCCACTTGCCCTCGAAGGCCCACTGACCGGCCTTCATGGCGGACACCGAACCCTCTGTTGCGAGCATGGGTGCGATCTCGTCGAACGCGAAGACCTTCTGGTCTTTCATCCGGTGCGCCAGCCACTGGTCGCCATTGGTTTGGATCAGCGCGTAACGACCGGAGATCCGCCGGCCATGCAGATTGACGATGACCTCGTCGTCGCGGAACTTCTCGGCCTCGTAGGTCCCGGAGTCCCAGATGATCACCTTGCCGGCGCCGTACTCGCCTTTGGGAATGTTGCCCTCGAAGGTGCCGTATTCCAGCGGATGATCCTCGGTGTGCACCGCCAGGTGGTTCACCGACGTGGTCTCGGGCAGGTTTTTCGGCACCGCCCAGGAAACCAGCACCCCGTCTCGCTCCAGCCGGAAGTCGTAGTGCAGCCGGCGGGCGCGGTGCTCCTGGATGACGAACGTATTGCCTTGGCCAGAAGTGAATTTCGCTTCAGGCACCGGCTCGGGGGTCTTCGACGCGTCGCGCATGCTGCGGTACTTGGCCAACCGATCCGCGCCGGGTAGGTCGGCGTCCAGCGGCGTCAGCAGATCGCCGTCGCGTTCCACCCGGGCCAGCACCTCGTCGTAGGACAGCTGGCTCAGCGCGGGGTCGTCGAGTTCCTCCCAGCTGCGCGGCGCCGCGACCGTCGGATGCTCCCGGCCACGCAGCGAGTAGGGCGCGATGGTGGTCTTGGAGCCGTTGTTCTGGCTCCAGTCCAGGAAGACCTTGCCGGCTCGCAGGCTCTTGGTCATGGTCGACGTGACTAACTTGGGCATCGCCCTTTCCAGTTGCTGCGCAACGCGTTTGGCCAGCACCGAGGCGCCCCTGCTGCTCACCGGCTCCTCCAGCGGCGCGTACAGGTGCAGCCCCTTGCTGCCGCTGGTGAGCGGGAACGTCGTCAGCCCGATATCGGCGATCAGATCCCGGACGGCGCGGGCCACCTCGGCCAGCCGGGCCATCGTCACGCCCTCACCCGGGTCCAGGTCGAACACCAATCGTGTCGCCGGGCCTGGCTTGAGTTCTTCGGACCTGCTTCGGGTCCACTCGGCGACGAACCGCCATTGCGGCACGTGGACTTCCAGCGCCGCCTGCTGTGCGATCCAGGCGAGCCCGCCTGCGCTGTCGATGATCGGATAGGTCGTCGTTCCGGACCGGTGGGTCACGCTGGCGCGCGGCAGCCAGTCGGGTGCCGAGGACGCCAGCTGCTTTTCGAAGAACGAGTCCTGGTCGACGCCGTTGGGCCAGCGCTTGCGCGTTGCCGGACGTCCGGCGATGTGCGGCAGCATCACCTCGGCGATGCCGGTGTAGTAGTCGAAGACGTCTTGCTTCGTGGTTCCGGTGGCTGGGTAGAGCACCTTGTCCGCGTTGGTCAGCTTGACCCGCGCCTGCGCCGCCGAACCCATGCTGTCAACGTACTTCGTTGCGAGCTGGGGTCGGTACCGTCGACACCGTGGCTGGGCTGAACAACACCACCGTGCGACGACTGGCGATCGCGACGCCAGGCTACGACCGTGCCGGCGTGCAGGTCGGCATCGCGCATTTCGGCGTCGGCGGCTTTCACCGGGCACATCAGGCGATGTATATCGACAGGTTGCTGCGGCGCGGTCTGGCGCGGGAGTGGGGCATCTGCGGGATCGGAGTGATGCCGGCTGACCGCCGGATGCGAGACGTGTTGAGCGTCCAGGACGGCCTGTACACGCTGATCTTGGAACACCCCGACGGCAACCGGGAGGCGCGGGTGATCGGCTCGATCGTCGACTACCGCTACGCGCCCGACGACCCGCAGGCCACGATCGAGCTGCTCGCCGCGCCGACGACCCGCATCATCTCGATGACCATCACCGAGGGCGGCTATCAGGTCAGAGACCGTGGATCCGTTTTCGGCCTGATCGTCGAGGCCCTGGCCCGGCGGCGCGACGGCGGCATCGCCGCACCGACGATCGTGTCGTGCGACAACATCGAACACAACGGCGAGGTCGCGAGACGGGCCGTCATCGCCCATGCCGAACTGCTGCGCCCGGGCCTGGCCGATTGGATCGCCGAAACCACCCGGTTCCCGTGTTCGATGGTGGACCGCATCACCCCGGTCACCACGCCCGACATCATCGCCGCGGCCGAGCGGGAGTTCGGCGTCGCCGACCGGTGGCCGGTGGTGGCCGAGGCGTTCGCCGCCTGGGTGCTCGAGGACGATTTCGCCGACGGCAGGCCGCCGCTGGAGGAGGTTGGTGTCCTGCTCGTCGACGATGTGGGGCCCTACGAGTCGATGAAACTACGGCTGCTCAACGCCGGTCACCAGTGCCTGTGCTACTTCGCGTGGCTGTGCGGATACCGCATGGTCCACGACGCCGCTCGCGACCCGTTGTTCGCCGAATTCCTGCTGGTCTACTTCGATTCCGAAGCCATTCCGACGCTGCGGCCGGTGCCCGGCATCGATCTGCGTTCCTACACCCGCGGGCTTGTCGAGCGCTTTTCCAACCCGGGTGTGCGTGACACCGTGGCACGGTTGTGCGCTTATTCTTCGGATCGCATGCCGACATGGCTGCTTCCGGTGATCAGCGACAACCTGCTCACCGACGGTCCCATCCGGCTGGCATCGGCGACGGTGGCAAGTTGGGCCCGCTATGCCGAGGCGGTAGATGAGCATGGCGAACCGATCGAGGTCGTCGACAACATGGCGGCTTCGCTGGTGCCACTCGCACGGTCGCAGCGGCTGCATCCGACCGCCTTCATCGAAAACGAGGCGCTGTTCGGGGATCTGGCGCGGGCGCCCCGCTTCGTCGAGGCGTATCGCTGGGCGCTGGATTCATTGCATACCCGCGGGGCGCGGGCGACGCTGGAGGTGCTGCTGCACGGCGAGGCGAAGGGGGCGAGTCCATGACCCGCGGGCTGGTGATCGGTGAAGCCCTGATCGACACGGTCAGCGGCGACGTCCCGGCCCACCATGTCGGGGGCAGCCCGCTCAACGTCGCCGTCGGCTTGGCCAGGCTGGGCCGCGGCATCGATTTTCTGACGCACATCGGCGACGACGAACCCGGCCGGCGCATCGGTGATTACGTCAAAGCCTCAGGCGCGCGGCTTGTTCCGGGAAGCACCTCCGCTGCCCGGACGCCGACCGCGGTGGCGACGATCGCTGACGACGGTTCGGCCGCCTACACATTCGATTTGGACTGGCAGCTCTCGGGTACACCTGTGGTCGCGCCGCCGCTGTTCGTGCACACCGGGTCCATCGCCGCCGTGCGCGAGCCGGGGTGTCTGGCGGTCGCGGCACTGCTCGACGCCTATCGCGTGTCGGCCACTGTCACGTTCGATCCCAATGTGCGCCCGTCGCTGATCGTCGACCGCGACCTGGCCCGCGAACGCATCCAGCATCTCGTCGAGCGCAGCGACATCGTCAAGGTCAGTGACGAGGATCTGCGCTGGATCGATCCCGAACGCGATCCGGAGTGGACCGCCCGGACCTGGTTGGCGTCGGGGCCTGCGATCGTCGCTTTGACGATGGGCGAGCAGGGTTCGTTGGCGTTCTGCGCAACCGGCCGGGCACGGGTGGCCGCCCGCCCGGTCCAGGTGGTCGACACCGTCGGCGCTGGCGACGCATTCATGGTCGGGCTGCTCGACACGCTCTGGGAACTAGACATGTTGGGCGCTCACCGGCGAGCCGCCCTCGGCCGAATCGAGCTTGACGCACTGACCGCCGCGCTCGAGGCCGCGAGCCTGTCGTCGGCGCTGACCGTCGCCCGCGCGGGCGCCGATCTACCCGATCGAGCCGCCCTGCAGGCTCAATCGTTTTCTCCTCCCGGTCGGTTCGCCTAGGCGGGTCGCGAGATTAGCTCTGGGCGGATTGCCCGCCCGCAACGTTGTCGCTGATACAGCGCAAACTGGAAAAACCCCGCCGTGCGGGCCCGCCGCGCTGTTTTGCTACGGGTGGTATGGGCATACTGACTGCATGCGCTCCATCTGGAAGGGTTCGATCGCGTTCGGGCTGGTGAACGTGCCGGTCAAGGTGTACAGCGCCACCGAGGACCACGACATCAAGTTCCATCAGGTGCACGCCAAGGACAACGGCCGCATCCGTTACCAGCGCGTGTGCGAGCTGGACGGCGAGGTCGTCGAGTACCGTGACATCGCCCGGGCCTACCAGTCCGACGACGGCCAAATGGTGGTGATCACCGACGACGACATCGCCACCTTGCCCGAAGAACGCAGCCGCGAAATCGAAGTGCTGGAGTTCGTCCCGGCCAGCGATGTCGACCCGATGATGTTCGACCGCAGCTACTTCCTCGAGCCGGATTCGAAGTCGTCCAAATCGTATGTGCTGCTGGCGAAGACGCTCGCCGAGACCGACCGGATGGCGATCGTTCATTTCACGCTCCGCAACAAGACCCGTCTGGCGGCGTTGCGCGTCAAGGACTTCGGCAAGCGCGACGTGATGGTGGTGCACACCTTGTTGTGGCCCGACGAGATCCGTGACCCGGACTTCCCGGTGCTGGACAAGAAGGTCGAGATCAAGCCGGCCGAGCTCAAGATGGCCGGGCAGGTGGTGGAATCGATGGCCGGGGAGTTCAACCCGGACCGCTACCGCGACACCTACCAGGAGCAGCTGCAGGAGCTCGTCGATGCGAAACTCGAAGGC
The DNA here is from genome assembly GCA_035511785.1 of Mycobacterium sp. Lineage (GTDB taxonomy): Bacteria > Actinomycetota > Actinomycetes > Mycobacteriales > Mycobacteriaceae > Mycobacterium. The sequence goes on along the minus strand of DATKEW010000074.1, from coordinate 649 downwards.
GGGGAAGCGTTTACCACGGAAGAACAGCCCAAAGACTTGGACGAGACCGAAGATGTCTCCGACCTGCTCGCCAAACTGGAAGCCAGCGTGAAGGCGCGATCGGGTGACGGCAAGGCGCCCGCCAAGAAGACAACAGCGAAGAAGGCTCCCGCGAAGAAGACGACGGCGAAGAAGGCGGCCGCCAGGAAGGCCCCGGCGAAGGCGGCGTCAAAGTCCTGACCGGTTAGCGCCGCCGGGTTGCCACGAAACGGAACGCCGCGGCGAAGAGGTTGATCACCGCCACGATGATGATCAGCGTCAGCGCCGCACCCCAGATCCGCAGGTAACCGGCGTGCTCCGGGTTGGTGAGTTCGGTGTAGATCAACAGGGGCAGCGAGGCCATGTTGCCGTTGAAGATGTCGAGGTTGATCGAGCGGCTGTACCCGACCAACACCAGCACCGGCGCGGTTTCACCGATAACCCGTGCGACGGATAGCAAGACACCCGATACGATGCCCGGCATCGCGATCGGAATGACGATCCGCACAATCGTTTTCCATTTGGGAACACCCAACGCGTAGCTGGCTTCGCGCAGCTCGTCGGGCACCAACCGCAGCATCTCTTCGGTGGAGCGCACCACCACCGGCAACATCAGCAGCACCAATGTCAA
>DATKEW010000073.1:0-3309 GCA_035511785.1 Mycobacterium sp. | reverse complement strand
CAGCTGCGCGGCGTTCGGCGGCATTCCCGCCGCACCTCCCAACCCTTCGGAGTCTGTGGGCTTGCAGTTCACCAATGCGCGACCGGGGGGCCTTCTCGACTCAGGCTGGCGATCGAAGTCCGGACTGCCGGTGGTGAATCTCAGCGGCTGCCCGGCCGACGCCGCGACAATGATCGAAACAATGGGCTTGCTGCTGGAGGGGCAGCTCCTGGATCTCAATCGCTACCAGCAACCTTCAACGGTCCGGCCCTGTCTGGCTACCGCTCTCGAGCATAAGTGCGCAACCGCCGACAAGGTGGGCTACGTGTGCTACGGATGCATCAGCGCCAGGTTCCCGGCCAACCGCGCACTGTTCAGACACCACCCGGTGGCGACCGAGATACCGGTGCGGTCCGAACCCGATCTACAGGGTGTGGCGCTGTGACCGGCGGCTTGCGCAAAATCCGCATGGGGATGGAGGTAAACCGCGTCGAGGGCGACATGGAGATCCAGGTCGAGCTCGAATGCGGGGTGGTCACCGATGCTTGGTGCAGCGGCACAATGTACCGAGGTTACGAACAGATCCTCACAGGGCGCGATCCAGCGGACGCTCTGGTGATCACGCCGCGGATCTGCGGCATCTGCAGCACCTCCCACCTCTACGCCGCCACGTCAGCACTCGAGATGGCCTACGCGACGCCGATCGCTCCCAACGGCACTCGGATCCGCAATCTGTGCCTGATGGCGGAGTCCCTGATGAGCGACGCCCGCCACACGTTTCTGATGTTCGCCCCGGACCTATGTAACGCCGCGTACGCCGACCATCCCCTCTATGAGCAGGTGTGTAAGTTGTTCGCCGCGCCGTTCCGCGGACGGATCGCGCGTGAGACCGTTGAGCATTCCAATCGGATCCTGCAAGTCGTGATCTGCTTCGGAGGTCAGTGGCCGCATTCGACGTACATGATGCCAGGGGGCGTCACCTGTCCACTGGACGCGGCGCGGCTGCGCGAGTGCCTCGGCGCCGTCGAGTTCTACCGGGCCTGGTATGAGCGCTCCATCCTGGGCTGCGCGACCGAGCGCTGGCTTGCGCTGCGCAGCGTCGAGGACTTCGAGGAATGGCTCGAGGAGGACGCCTCGCACCGCGATAGCGCAGTCGGGGTGTTTGCCCGCTACGGCCGCTCGATCGGGCTGCACAAAACGGGCGGCGGCACGCCGCACCTGCTGAGCATGGGCTGCTACTACGACCCCGAAGGCTGGCAGCCGCCGTTCCGCGACCGCCGGTGTCTGCTGCCGTCAGGGTTCTATGACGGCGAGAGCAAGCGGATTGAGCCCTTCTGCGAGGGGAAGATCAGCGAGGACGTCAGCCACGCCTGGTACTTGGATCCCGGCCGTCCCTGCCATCCCTGGGACAGCCGGACCGTGCCGGCGCGCCGCGCCGGCGGGCCGCAGTACAGCTACGCCAAGGCCACCCGCTACGACGATCGTGTCGTGCAACTCGGACCGCTGGCCGACCTGGTCGTCGGCTGCGATCCGCTCATCACCTCGCTTTTCCAAGCGCAGGGACCGAACACGTGGCTGCGGCAGTTCGCGCGGTTTCACCGCCCTGTACGGGTGCTCGAGTCGATGCGCCAGACGGTGCAGGAGCTCAGCGCACACCTCGGCGAGCCGACGTTTGAGCCCTGCGACCCCAAGCGCGACGGAGATGGCTACGGGTTGATCAACGCCGCGCGCGGCAGCCTCGGCCACTGGGTGAAGATCCGCGACGGCACGATCGAGAACTACCAAGTGATCACCCCGACGACCTGGAACGGCTCGCCGCGCGACGCGGCCGGTCGACGCGGGCACTGGGAAGAGAGCTTCATCGGCCTCGAGCTAAAGGACCTCGAGAACCCCGTCGAGCTATACCACGTCGTCCGCTCCCACGACGCGTGCCTGGTCTGCACCGTGCACTTTCTCCGACCCGACAAGGTCACGACGTTCCACGTCTGATGAACCATGCGCTCGTGCACGTCTTGTGCTTCGGCAACCCGTGGCACGGCGACGACGGGTTCGGGCTACACGTCCTGCGGCGGCTGCGGGACGAGCGCCGCCTACCACCGCACGCCCGCGCCTTCGACGCCGGCACCGCCGGCCTCAACGCGATACCGCTTTTCGAGGGCTGCACTAAGGCGGTACTCGTCGACGCCGTCAAGACCGGAGCGCAGATCGGCCAGCTCCATCGCCTCAGCATCACCGGCTGCGTCCCCGCCGTCGATCAGCAGGGCATGCACGGATCAGGCGTCGAAAACCTCCTCGCGGCACTTCCGGCGGCCTACCCCAACCGCACGATGCCAGAGCTCGTCCTGATCGGGGCCGAGATCGGCCAGATCGCCCCGTTCACCACCGTTTTGAGCCCGGCGATCGCCGCCGCCATCACCCAAGCCGTCAATCTGGTAATGCTCGAATGCACCAGCCAAGACCGATAAGCGCCGCGGACGACACGCGCGGCTTGATCAGGAGCCTGCGCAACACGATGCATCGCCACAACCCGCACCACCGCTCACGGTGACTTAGCCGGGCCGATATCGCCTCTCAACCGTTCTGGCTGTTCTGACCGCACGAGGGCGCGGGACGGTTCCGGCCACACCGGACTATTTCGTCCGGCGCGCCGACGGGTCGGCGGCCATGCTCACCTTCGGCGGCGGCGTGCACGACTGCCTCGGCGCGCACCTCGCCCGACTCGAACTCACCCAAGCCCTGACCGTCATCACGCGCCGCATGCCCAACCCACACCGCAGCGGACCCGCACCCTGGAAGCAAATCACCGAAATCACCGGCCCCACAACCATGCCCATCGAATTCGACGCCGGACACTGATCGTCGCCGACCAGCCACGAGCTCGGTAGGCTGCCAATGCACGCACCAATAGTCGACTCTCGCAAGAAAGTGGACCAATTCTCGGGGTCCGGCCACCCTTTGTTGGCCCTATTGGGTTCGGCGCGAGTTAAGGTCAGTCACGCCCGCTATCTGTTCGAGTTGTTCCTTCTGCCTTTTGTTTTCGATGGTAATTCGTGGGTGGCGCGCAGCGATACCTCGTACGGCGGCTGATACGACAGTCCTGACGACAACCGTGACGACAATTGCTCGCCCAACGACGGTCGCTACGGACCCATTTTGGGCGTATCGTGCCTGGTCACGCGTTCCGCCTGGTCCTGGCAGTGTGGGGGTCACGGGGTCGAGTCCCCTTAACTCCACCATTGAACGGCAGGTCTCGCGAGCTGCGCAAAGGAAACTCCGACCCCCACACGATCGCCGATATCGCGAAGTATGAGCCGGTCGGTCGACCCTACG
>DATKEW010000072.1:0-22486 GCA_035511785.1 Mycobacterium sp. | reverse complement strand
GCGGCGACGCGCTCGGGGGTGACGGCGACCTCGAAGAATCTGCGGCCGAACTCTTCGTAGGTGACATAATCGTGGTTCCGCATAGGCTTATACCGTCTCACGTCATTTGCCGGAACAGCCGCTGATCTGGCCGCGTCGCAGGAATTTCGCGTCAGATCCCGGATAGGGTGAAGGAACCCTGTGTCGTGCGCGCCAGTGTCCGCCGCGCCCGTTCGGTGCCAGTTGTGAACAACACCACACCCAGTCGCTTCGATTCGGTGTGTCGGCCGGTGTCCTGGGAGGCTTGAACGAGTTGGAGGTGTTTGGAGTCTTATGAGCGCCCACGAAGTTACTGAGTCGCGCTCGGCCGCGTCCCGGGTCGCGGGGCTGCTCACCTGGCTTGGCGGTGGGCACTGGCGCGAACTCGCTGAGCGTCACGAGCGGTCCACCCACGCCGTCGCCGGCGCGGTTGTGCTCGTCGGCGCCGTTCTGGCGTGGCTGGTGGCGAGCCTGGCCGTTTCCGAGTCGGCGCGCTGGCCGATGCTTGCCGTCGTCGCGCTGACCCTCGTCTTCGGTGTGCTGGTCGGCGCCGTGACCCGGGGCACCGCCAGCGGGCCCGACCGGGGGTGGCCCGGCATCGCGGGACGCGCGGCCGTCGCGATAGCGATCGGTGTTGTGGTCGGCGAGCTTGCGGCGCTCGTGGTGTTCGCCGGCTCAATCGAGCGTCGTGTCGACGAGCGGGCCCTGCGCAACGCTGACTCGTCGCCTGCCGTCGCGCAAGCAGCGGCATCACTACAACAGGCGCGAGACGCGCGCACTTCGCTCGACAACGCGGTCCAACAGGCCCGCGAACATCAGGACCAGGCCTTGATAGTCGCACGCTGCGAATACAATCCCACACCGGCCTGTCCGCAGACCCGGATCACCGGCGTTCCCGGACCCGGGCCCGAAACACGAACGGCAAACCAGCTTCTCGCCGACGCGCAGCATGAACTGGACAACGCGCTGGCAGCTCGCGACCGCCAAGCCCCAGAGCTGGACGCCAAGGTTTCCCGCGCGGAGCAGGCCCTTACCGACGCACGTCACAGCGTGCTCGCGGATGCCGGCCGAGGACTCGGCACACGCTGGGTCGCGATGAACGACCTGACGTTCACCAGCATCGGCGCGCTGGTGCTGAGACTGCTGACGATCGCGTTTTTCGTGCTGCTCTACCTCCTGCCGCTGATCCTCCGGCTGTGGCGTGGCGAGACAACGCAGGAACGGCACGCGACGGCGCGCGCAGAGCGTGAACGCGCCGAACTCGACGCTGACACCACGATCGCGATCAAGCGTGCCGAGGTTCGCCGTGAGGCCGAAATCCTGTGGGCCGAACACCAACTCACCCAGGCCCGCCTCGCTATCGAGGCTCAGATCGAAATCGACCGGGAGCACCAGCGTCGCCGAGTCGCCGAAGCCCTTGAAGCTCCCGTGCATGCGTCGTCGCAGCGCACCTTTGAGCCAGTGGAGGAAGACATGTACCTGCCGATCGCCGCGGAAGCCGAGGCAGCCAGCCGAGCGCTCGTCCAATTGCCTGCCGGCGCAGAGGATGACCGCGTCACGACTCCAGACGACGTGGAGAACCTGCCGGCGAAGGTCGAGGCGAGCGGCGAGGTTGAAGCCCATGATGAGCGCGGTAAACCGTTGATCCCGTCGATTCCAAACGCCACCAAGGCCGCGGCTCGCTGGGTTCGTCCGCTGGTGCCGCCGTTCGTTGCGCGGGTGATCGACAACACGACTCAGCCGCTGCGCACCGCGCGTCAGGTGTTCGAAGAGGTCGAAGAGATCACGTTTTCGCTCAAGCGCACCCGCAAGGTCACGGTCAACACCGAGAGCTCTAGCGCCGACCAGCCGCCGCGGGAATCCGCCGCTGCCGACGATCCGTCCCCCCCTGGCCGGATCCGATCGTCGCGCGAAGACCGCGGCGAGGGGACCTACGGCCCGCCGTCACACCGGGCTCACCAGGAGATAGATCGCCACGAGTATTACTCGCGGTGGCCGCTACCCGCCAAAGATGTGGAGGGCCGATCGCTGGCGTCGTCGGAGCGCGACAACAAGCTCGAGTTGGTGGAACGAGATGGACCGCGTGAACTTCGCGGCCCCGAAGGACCGCGCGAATTACCGCCCCCGCAATAACCAGGTGACGGCTAGCTCAAGACGCTCGAGGCGGCGCACCAGGATGCTGGGTAGCCATCGGCGACGTCGACTGCTTCGATCGCCGACGTGCGATCGAGCAGCGGGCGCAACACAACCTGAGCCTCCATACGTGCCAGCGCCGCACCGACGCGGAAGTCGTGCGCCCTTTCCAGAGCTGATGTGCCCCTTGGCTTCCGCGCGGTCGAGGCGAAACTCGTCCGGTGTCTCAAAGTGAGCCGGATCTCAGTTGGCGGCCATCGCGTCGCGGATACTCGGCAGCCTGGAAGCCAGCGGCTATCGGGAACCGATGGCCACGCACGCGAAATAGTGCCCGTCGACCTGTGGGCCCCGGCTGCTTAGGACCGGAAAGCGTCATCGGAAAAGGTGCACCGCGTGATCGTCACTCGCGGACGGAATTGTCGCACTCTTTCGGTGGCGCCTGATGCCCCGCGATCGCGCCGGCCAATGCAGCCGGAGCGGGAAAACATGGTGTTCAGAAGAATTTTCGCTGACTCCGGGTCGAGTTGGCAACGGCCGCGGCACCCCCCGGGACCCCGGCCGTGCCAAGTTCCTCATCGCCACTCAACAGGTCACCGCGGCCGACTCCACGAACAACGGTCCCCACTCGTGACGAGCCGCAGACTGCGCATCGGTGAAGCTGGTTGTCTTCTCGCCATCACCCGCCAGGTGGACCAGCGCCCACGCCATCGCAAACACGGGCACCCTGTGACGTAGTGCCGCGCTGTGCAATTCGTCGAAAGCCGCGTCTGAGCGGCACCGCCGAAGTCCGATGAGAATGCCCCGCGCGGTGTCGAGAATGCGACCAGAGTTCGGGCCGCACGTAGTCTGGGCGGGAACCCAGTTCGCCGTCATGCTGCGGATACCTCCTATTGGCGCCTACACGAAATCCGCTACCCGGATAGCGGGAAGCAGAATCCGTGCGAGTAGGCGTAACTCGCGGGTGTGATCCTGAAAAGGTGCCCTGTGCAATGATTTGTGGATCGATCGCGTTGTGCCAGACTGTCGTGCGCATCGATATGCACCTGTGACCGTTTCGGGATCAACCAGTTGCCACCTGCAGTCCGATTCATCCGGATTGGACGTATCGAGGCCGCTCACCGCGACAACGCAAGGCGATTAAGCTGGTCGCATCACAGCTTTCAGCTGCGGCCCGAATCAGCTTGCAAGCGCTAGCAATTCGTCGAAGCTGGCCACGATAGCATGATGGAAGACGTCGTAGTCGGGTATCGCAGCTGTGTCTACGTTGATGCCCAGAGCGCACGTGTCGACGTAGGTGAGCAGTGTGACATTGACGGACGAGCCAATAGTCGGGCCGAACGCGTACTGCGCGCGTACCGGGGCGCCGCCCAAGAAGACCGGAACTGGGACACCTGGCACATCGCTGGCCAGAAAATCCACATGGCGCAGGACCGAACCGATGTACCACCGCGGTACCAGATTAAGCACGCCGGCAATCAACTGTGTGTAGGGTAGGGACCTCTCATCGCGTACCGCGCCGGTGCGCTGGTGTATCGCCCTGATTCGTGCTGCTGGGTCGGCCTCCCCCACGGGCACGTCGAACCGCATCAGCGTGATCCGGTTTCCGCCCATCTCATCGACCTTTGTCCGCAGACTGATCGGCATCGTGAGGTGCAGGTCGTCGACCGCGACGCCGTGCTTTTCGTGGTATCGGCGCAACCCGCCGGCCACGCCGGCGACAAACGCATCGTTCAGGGCTCCACCGCACTGGTGCGCCGCTTCCCGCAAGGGTGGCATCGGTACTTGGTGCACCCCGAGACGCCGGATCAGCCCGCGGCTCGTTATCAACGGGGAGCCGGTCCGACGTATGGGCCGAACCGTGCGGTAAACGGACGCCCCGGTAGCCGCTGCCGACCGGATCGTCGCAGCAGGCCGCCGAACACTGTCGTACACCAGTCGCGGTGCCCACTTGGCCCCCGCGGTCAAGGCACTATCGAGCAGGCGAATGTTGTACCGCCAAGTGTCGCGGTAGCCGCTAAGCCGCGGGGGCCTCGATACTTCCGGCTCGGGCGGCAGGGGTTCATCCTCGTACGCCTCTTCAGAAAGGTTGAACAGGTTCATCGCGATCTGAACGCCGCCGATTCCGTCCGTGAGAGCATGGTGGAACTTGCAGATAACGGCGGCGCCGCCGTCTTCCAGGCCATCGATCAGCGTTGTCTCCCAGAGCGCCCGGGCACGGTCGAAGTCCTGCATCTCGGCCAATCGGGCCATCTCGAGCACGTCGTTGAGCGTCCCGGCTACAGGCGTGGCGGCGCGCCGGATGTGGTAGTCCAGGTCGAAGTCCCTGTCGTACTCCCACCGGGGCGGTGCAGGCGGCGGCGACGCCACCACCCGCTGCCGAAACATGGGCAGTTTAGTGCTGATCAGATCGAATCGTTCGCGCACCTGGTTCCAGTCCGGGGATCGATCTAGCAACACGACGCTTACCACGGTTGATCTCAGCCGTGGATCGCTTTCCATCGCCCAGGTAAAGGCATCACTGTTGCGCATAAATTGAGTCATGGTGTGCTCCATGCACAAACCTACGACTGCTGGTGGCAAAGATCAGCAGATTATTGGCACGCAATGACTTTGGTCCCTACAGATGGTGTCATTCGTCGACTAATCCCTCGGCATATAAAGACTCCGGCTATGGCGCCGGCCTGCCGTTCGTTGCATCGTTGCGTCGGGGCGGTGAGCCTCTGGGAGTCCGGGCGAGGCACCAACACACGGCTATGACGGCTGCGTGCCGGCGAATTCGCAGAATGCAGTGTAGGCCCGGGCGCCGTAGATAGTGGCAGGTCCTCCGTGCATGAGGATGGTGACACCAATGGCCTCAGCGGCTTCCTCTGCAGTGGCACCGGCGCGCGCAGCTGCCTGGGCATGCGATGCGATGCAGCCATCGCAACCCTGCACCACCCCGATCGCCATTGCCATCAGCTCTTTGACCTTGCGACTGAGCGCGCCGTCGGATAGGGCGGCGCCACTCAGAGCCGCAAACCCCTTGTAAACCTCGGGTATCTGCTTGCGCAACGCGCGATGCTGAGGCAGTAGGCCTTCAAGGACCTCATGATGCTGTTGATCTGTCATGGCCGTATTCTCCGTCGCTTGATGGTTGCAGCCCTCGCTGCGGCGGTTACTCGCCAGCGCTCACCGGCTCACTGTGTTCCAGCGAGTTGATCGCCGCTTGCAGCCTGCCTGTGACCTCCTCGGCGACCGGGCGCAGCTCCGGCTCGCCGGTGACCTCCACCAGCAGCCCAGGGTTCATCGCTTCGACGAGCACCGTGCCGGTGTGGTCACGGTCGGTGCGCACGACGACGTTGCACGGAAGCAGCAGGCCGATCTGGCGGTTTGCCTCAACCGCACGATGCGCCAACGGCGGGTTGCAGGCGCCGAGGATCAGGTAGTCCTCCATGTCCTGACCGAGTTTGGCTTTCAGCGTGGCCTTCATGTCGATTTCGGTCAAGACGCCAAAGCCTTGCTCCGCGAGCGCCTCACGGGTCCGCGCGACCGCGTCTTCGAAAGAGGTATGGAGCAGCGTCGAGATCGCGATATCCATTCGACTTTTCCTTCCTGTTCAGATCCCGCTCGCCCGCGCCTCAGGCGAGCGCCAGGAACAACTTCTCCAACTCGGCTTCACTCATGGGTGCCGAGCCGTCGGCCGTGGTACCCGTGACACATTCCTTCAATCCCGTCGCCACGATCTTGAACCCGGCGCGGTCGAGAGCGCGGGAAACCGCGGCAAGCTGAGTCACTACTTCCTTGCAGTCGCGGCCCTGCTCGATCATCGAGATCACCCCGGCAAGTTGTCCCTGGGCGCGACGTAGCCGGTTTAGCACCGCGGCGATGCTCTCTTGATCACCAGTCACGAGTTCCTCCATCTCGTCGCGCTACCCATCCGGGTACCAGCGGGTATACCTCTCATAAACGGAATATACCCCAGGGGGTATCAGTTGTCAGCTTTGTAGGCCCGAGTAGTCGGGAAGCAAGATGGCAGCAATCAGCCTGACATATGAGACTTTCGAATCAACCATCGCGGAGAACCCACTTGTACTGGTTAACTTTTGGGCGGGGTACTGCCGCCCCTGTCAGGCCTTCGCGCCAATTTATGACCGTTCGGCGTAGGCGTCCCTACGTCGTGCACGGCAAGATCGACACTCAAGCCGAGCCAGAGTTGGCGGCTACGCTCGGGATTCGCTCCGTTCCGACCATCATGGCGTTTCGCGACGGCATGCTGGTCTACAGCCGAGTCGGCGCGATGCCTCCGGTTGAACTGGAGAACCTGATCACCCAGGTGAAATCGCTGGACATGAACGCAGTGCACGCCAAGATTGCCGCCCGCCCCGCGGGGGTAGCCCCGCTGACGACGAAATTCTGCGGCCGGGCAGGCCTCACAGGATGGCTTTGAGGTCCTTCGCCCTGGCGATGTCGTCCCAGTCGACGTCCAGCTCGAGCAGAATCTCCTCGGTGTGCTGCCCGTGCTCTGGAGCACGCGCCGGAGCCGGCGGGGTTTCGTTGAACTGAACCGGTGCCGCGACCATCCGGTATTTCTCGCCGTGATCGTCGACGTTGGTCACGACGTACCCGTTGGGCTCGACTTGCGGGTCGTTGAGCGTCTCGCGCGGCGTGGCGAGGACGCCCCATACACCGGGTTCGTCTTCAAGCACCTTTTGCCAGTGCGCGAGGGCATGGCTGGCAAACGCATTCGCCACGATCTCGGTCGCCGCGGCCGCGTTGGCTATCAGATTGCTCGACGGCACGAATCGCTCATCGGTGGCCAACTCCGGTAGACCCATCCGCTCGCAGAATCCGGCCCAGAATTTGTCGGGCTGCAAGAAGACCAGCTGAATCCACCTGCCGTCGTTGGTCTTGTATCTGTTCACAAGTGGATTGATGGCCAACCCGGGCGGAGCGCCCGGAATGCCGTCGATATCGAAGAAATCGGCTGCACAAATCGACGGCGCGATGGACCACATCGCCTGGGCCAGCAGCGAGGAGTCGACGATCGTCGGCTCACCGGTCCGTTCGCGGTGGAACAACGCGGCGCACACACCCCCGGCCAGGGTTGCCCCGCCCTGCAGGTCACCGAATCCCGGGCCCTGGACAGCGGGTGTTTCGGAACCGAACGGCGTCAGTGTGTATGCGACCCCGCCGCGGGCCAGGTACGTGGCGGCGTCGAAACCGCCGCGATCCCGATCCGGGCCGCGCACCCCCAGCCCGGTACCCCGCGCGATGATGATCTTCGGGTTGAATGCGCGGATGTCCTCAACGGTCAGCCGGGCCCGTTCGAGTGCTCCAGGCAGCCAGTTGGTCAGAAACACGTCCGCACTGGCCAGCAGCCGGCCGAACAAGTCGCGCCCCGTTCCGGATTTGATGTCAATGGCGATGCTGCGCTTGCCGCGGTTGCCCAACTCGAGGATGAAGTCGGCGTCCGGGCGGGCCGCTTCCCGGGTGAAACCACCGACGACCAGCGCCCGGCCGGGATCGCCCGCGGCGACGCCTTCCACCTTGATCACGTCGGCGCCCCAGTCCGCGAGGGCGGCACCGGCTGACGGTACGTAAGTCCACGACGCCAACTCGACAACCCGGACACCGCTGAGCACGCCCGACATCGCCAACCCCCTCAGCCGCCGCCATTTCTTGCTATTTTAGATATTCTAGCTACTCTAAGGGATATTGATAGCCCGGCTGCAGCCACGCGCAGTTTTTTCGTGGAAGAGATGCGATGGAGCCGATCGTTGGTCCGATCCGAATCCCCGCTGCGGTGAGCGCGTGGCGTACCGCAAAGCAGGTCGGGCGCCGCACGCCGATTTTCAATGCTCTCTTACCGACCCTGGTGACGAACGGCTTTGGGCCCCAACGTGGGTCGTTGATATAGGCACGGCGACAAAGGACGGGCGATGGGCAGGGTAACCGGCAAGGTGGCCGTGATCAGTGGCGCCGCGCGCGGTCAAGGGCGTTCGCATGCGCGGATGCTCGCCGCGGAGGGCGCGGACATCATTGCGGTGGATCTGTGCGCAGACATCGAGACCAATGAGTACCCACTGGCCCGGCCGGAGGATCTGGAAGAGACGGCGCGGCTGGTCGAGAAGGAAGGGCAGCGCGCGTTCACCGCGATTGCCGACGTTCGCGACCGGGTGGCGTTGGCCACGGCGATCGACGAGGGCGTCGCCGAGTTCGGGCATCTCGACATCGTGGTCGCCAACGCCGGCATCTGCCCGCTCACTGCGGGCCTACCGCCGCAGGCTTTCGCCGACGCGGTGGACGTGGATCTGCTCGGCGTGCTCAACCTGGTGCACGCGAGCCTCAAACATCTGCGAGCCGGTGCGTCGATCATCGTGATCGGGTCGAACGCGGCATTCATGTCGTCGATGAACACAACCGGGATCGACGGCGGTCCCGGCGGCGCCGGATACGCCTTTGCGAAACTCGCTGCCGCGCACTACGTCAACGACTTTGCCCTGGCGCTGGCTCGGTTCTCCATCCGGATGAATGCGGTGCACCCGACGAATGTCAACACCGACATGTTGCACAGTGCGCCGATGTACCGGGCCTTCCGGCCCGACTTGAAGGACCCGACCCGCGAGGACGCCGAACCGGTTTTCCCGGTGGTCCAGGCGATGCCGATCCCCTATGTCGAACCCGAGGACATCAGCGAGGCGGTGGTGTTCCTGGCCTCCGACGCGGCACGCTACATCACCGGACAGCAGTTGCGGGTGGACGGCGGCGGCTTCCTCAAGGTCAAGCCTTGGTCGGGTGCGTGACAGCCGGTGCCGCCAACCAAACTGTCCCGCAACCGAATTGGAGGATCTCAGTGATCGACGGCCACTCCGCGACAGATGTTGAGCGTCGACTCTACGGCCTGATGGTCCTGATGAAGGCCGCCGATGACCGGCTGTCCAAGGGCATTGGCACCGGCGAGTTCATGTGCGTGTATTGGCCATCGCGCGGCCAGGAGGCGATCGCCGCAGCGATGGGTGTCTCGTTGCGATCCGACGATCAGCTGGTGACCACGTATCGCGGGCTGCACGATCTCATCGGCAAGGGGGTGCCGCTCGAGGAGATCTACGGCGAGATGATGGGACGCACCGTCGGCGCCGGCCGCGGCAAAGGCGGCACCATGCATATCGCCAAACCCGACAAGGGCGTGATGCTCTCGACCGGAATCGTCGGAGCCGGACCGCCGGTAGCCGTCGGTCTGGCGATGGCCGCCAAGCGCAAGGGTCTCGACCGCGTCACGGTGGTCAGCTTCGGCGACGGCGCCACCAACACCGGCTCGTTTCATGAAGCGGCGAACATGGCCGCGTTGTGGGATCTGCCGATGGTCTTCGTATGCCAGAACAATCTGTACGCCGAGATGACCCCGACCGCCGACACGATGAAGCTCGAACAGGTCGCCGATCGGGCGGCCGGTTACGGCATGCCCGGCATTCGGGTCGACGGCAATGACCCGCTCGCAGTGAAATCCGCGCTCGACGGCGCACTAGGGCGGGCGCGCGGCGGCGCCGGCCCCACCTTCATCGAGTGCGTGACGTTCCGTCTCCGCGGCCACTATTTCGGTGATCGGATGCCCTACATCCCCAAGGAGCAACTGGCCGCGGCGATGGCGGCCGATCCGGTGCCGCGGTTCCGCAACCACCTCGCCGAAACCGGCGTCTGCACCGACGACGAACTCGACCGTATTGACGCAGCCGCCCTTGCGACCGTGGAGGCGGCGCTGAAAACCGTCATGAGCGCGGATTCCCCCTCGATCGACGAACTCGACCGGGACGTGTACGCAACTCCGATCAAGTTTCCGGTGTAAAGACATGGAAGACAAAGAGATGACGATGCGCGAGGCGCTGAACCTCGCGCTGGATGAGGCGCTGCGGACCGACGACCGAGTGTTCTTGCTCGGCGAGGACATCGCCGATCCCGGGGCGTCCGGCCCGACCGCAGGGCTGTCGACGAAGTACGGGCACGACCGGGTCGTGGATACACCGATCTCGGAAGCCGCGATCGTGGGCGCGGCGATCGGCGCGGCCATCGACGGGCTGCTGCCGGTGGCCGAGATCATGATCATGGACTTCATCGGCATCGCCGCCGACCAGCTGATCAACAACGCGGCCAAACTGCGATTCATGACCGGCGGGCGCACCACCGCGCCGATCACGATCCGCACTCAGGTGTATGCGGGACTGGCCACCGGGGCAACGCATTCGCAGAGCCTGGAGGCGTGGTTCATGCACATTCCGGGGATGAAGGTGATCGTGCCCTCCACCCCCCGCGACGGCAAAGGCCTGCTGACTTCTGCGATCTTCGATGCGGACCCCTGCCTGTTCGTCGAGACGATCCGTCTGCAAAGCAAGAAGGGACCGGTCCCCGTCGATCCCGGGTTCTCAATTCCGCTGGGCCAGGCCGACATTAAGCGGCCGGGCTCCGACGTGAGCTTGATCAGTTATGGACGCAGCGTGCACGACGCGCTCGCGGCGGCGGCAACCCTGGCCGAGCAGGGCGTGAGTGCGGAGGTCGTCGATCTCCGAACCCTTGTTCCGCATGACGTCGAGACCATCGTCGCATCCGTCCGCCGTACCCGAAGAGCCGTAATCGTCCACGATGCAGTGCAATTCGCCGGGCCGGGAGCGGAGATCGCGGCGATTCTGCAATCGGAGCTGTTCGGCGAGCTGGTCGCACCCGTAGAGCGGGTCGGCGCCAGGTTCGTCCCGAACCCGGCCGCGGCCGCGCTCGAGGCGCAGGTGTACCCGTCACCGGCCCGGATCGTCGCGGCGGCGCAGCGGACCCTGGCAAAGGCGGGAGCGCGTGGCTGACTTCGTCATTCGCATCCCACGGGTTTCGGTGGCCGTCTCGGAAGCCGAGCTCACCGACTTCCTTGTCGATGCTGGTGACCATGTCGACGCGGGCACCCCGATCTACGTGATCGCCACAGAAAAGGTGGAACAGGAAATCGAAGCGGGAGCCTCCGGCATCGTGTGGTGGACGGGCCGGATCGGGACCACCTACGACATCGGCGCCGAAATCGGCGTCATCACCACATAACAGCAAGGTATTGAAAGGGAAAGCCATATGGATCTCAACGAGACCCGCGAGAGAATCATCTACGAAAAAGAAGGCCCCATCGCGCGCGTCACGCTGAACTGGCCGGAAAAGGCCAACGCCCAGGACCAGAAGCTGGCCGAAGAAGTCGACGCGGCCCTGTGGGACGCCGACCGTGACTACGACATCAAGGTGTTGATCCTCAAGGCCAACGGCAAGGGCTTCTGCTCCGGACACGCCATCGGCAACAACGCGGTCGACTACCCGGATTACGTTGCCGGCGCCAAGGTCATGGGGACGACCTGGAAGCCGCAGACCGACCTGTTCGTCAAGCCGATCCTGAACCTTTGGGAGTTCTCCAAGCCAACGATCGCGCAGGTGCACGGGTACTGCGTCGGTGGGGGCACCCATTACGGGCTGACCACCGACATCGTCATCGCCTCCGAGGATGCCTACTTCTCCTACCCCCCACTGCAGGGCTTCGGTATGCCCTCGGGTGAGTGCTCGATCGAGCCGTGGGTCTTCATGAATTGGCGGCGTGCGGCGTATTACCTGTACCTCGCCGAGGTCATCGACGCCAAGAAGGCGCTGGAGGTCGGTCTGGTCAACGAGGTGGTCCCGCGTGAGCAACTCAACGACCGCGTCGAGGCGATCGCCCGCCACATCGCCCAGGCGCCGTTGACGACGCTGCTGGCGACCAAGGCCAACCTCAAGCGGGCCTGGGAGCTGATGGGCATGCGGGTGCACTGGCAGAGCTCCAACGACCTGGTCGCTCTGGCGTCGATCAGTAAGGATGTGCAGGAGCTGATTCAGCAGGTGTTCAGGGACAAGGTGCTGCCGTCAGAGCAGGCCCGACGCCAGGCCGCGGCGGCCGCGTCGACCGACGGCGCCCCGGCCACGTAAACCGTTCGAGGTCCGCTGGTGAATATCGCCGATCACGCGATCACTGCCGGCCAGGCGCCGGCCTTGATCATCGACGGCGGCACGATCTCGTTCGGCGAGCTACATGCCCGCAGCCAACGGGTCGCCGCGGTGCTGCACGGTGCTGGGCTGCGCCGCGGCGACGGCGTGGCCCTGGTCCTGCCGAACCGGCCCGAGTTCTTCGAAATCACCTGGGGGTGCCAGCTTTCCGGGCTCTACTACACCGCAGTCAACACGCACTTCACTCCCGACGAAGTCGCCTACGTCATCGACGACTCCGACGCGAAGGCGGTGTTCGTCGATGGTTCGATGGGCGGCCTCGCGGCTCACGTCCGCAACGTCAACACCGCCGTCGAGGTCCACATAGCTGTTGGGGGTGCCGAAGCCGACCTGCCCGGTTGGTGGGCATACGAGGACGCCCTCGCGGCGGCGGGCGATGCGCCGCCGTTGTCGGACGGGTCGGAGATGCTGTACTCGTCGGGCACCACGGGACGGCCCAAGGCCGTGCGCCGGCGGCTCCCGACCGACGGCAACGGTTCGTGGGCGCAGGCGGTGCTGGAATTGGCGCTGAGCCACAAGTACGGGATGAACCGGTCAAGCGTGTACCTGTCCCCCGCACCGCTGTACCACGCGGCCGGGGTGAACTACACCATGGCGGTCAATCGTGTGGGTGCCGCGTCGATCATCATGCGCAAGTTCGACGCCGAGAGCGTTTTGCGGCTGATCGAGACGCACGGCGTCACCCACGCCCAGTTCGTGCCGCCGATGTTCGTGCGGATGCTCAAGCTGCCCAAGGCCGTCCGCCAAAAATACGACGTCTCGAGTTTGCGGTGCGTGATCCATGCGGCCGCGCCCTGCCCGGTGGATGTCAAGCACCAGATGATGAGGTGGTTTGGACCCATCATCCACGAATATTACGGGGGCACTGAGGGATTCGCGGGTACCACAATCGGGCCCAAGGAGTGGCTCGCCCATCCCGGCTCGGTGGGCATACCGATGGCCCCGGTGCACGTGGTCGGCGAGGACGGACAGGAGCTTCCCATCGGGGAGCCCGGCGAGCTTTACTTCGAGGGTGGACCCGACTTCGAGTACTTCAAGGGCCCTGCCAAGACCGCGTCGGTGTATAACGACCGCGGATGGCGCTCGTTGGGCGACATGGGTTACGTCGACGAGGACGGCTACATGTACCTGACCGACCGATCGACCTTCATGATTGTCTCCGGCGGCGTGAACATCTACCCGCAGGAAGCGGAGAACGTGCTCGTCATGCATCCCAAACTGGTCGACGCGGCGGTGTTCGGCGTCCCCAACGACGAGTTCGGTGAGGAGGTCAAGGCCGTGGTACAACCGGTCGACGGCGTCACGCCCGGGCCCGACCTCGAGGCCGAGCTCGTTGAGTACTGCCGAGCACACCTCGCCGGCTACAAGTGCCCGCGCACAGTCGAATTCGAGCCGGAATTGCCCCGCGACCCGAACGGAAAGCTCTACAAAAGGCGGATTCGTGAACGTTACTGGCAGGGGCGGGTATCACGGATCGTGTGAGCTGAAATAAGGGATGGCGAGATGGCTGTGGAGATGGGCAACGAGATCGGTAAGCGGCGAGCCGACGTGAACTGGACACCGCTGCCGGTGCCGTGGGCGGTCCAGACCGCCGACCGGATTCCCAAGCAGCGGTACTACGACCCGGAGTTCTACGCGCTGGAGAACGAGATGTTCTGGCCGCGCGTATGGCAGATGGCGTGCCGGCTCGAGGAGATCCCCAAGCCGGGCGACTTCGTGGAGTACGAGATCCTCGACGATTCGATCATCGTGGTGCGGGTGGACAGCGAGAACGTGCGGGCCTACCACAACGCATGCCGTCATCGCGGAGTAAAGCTGGTGGAGGGCAACGGAAATCGGCGTACCTTCGTCTGTCCGTTCCACGGATGGTGCTGGGGCACAGACGGACGCAATACGTTTGTTTTGCGGCCTGAGGAGTTCGCCGAGGAGAACCTGCGCCCGGACGATCTGCAACTGGTCTCGGTCAGGTGCGAGCTCTGGGGCGGATGCGCGTGGATCAACCTCGATGACGGCGCCCCCGCGTTGCGTGACTGCATGGAGCCGTTCGCATCGATCTATGACGCCTGGAAGGTGGAATCGCTGCGCGTCGAGTGGTGGCAATCGTGTCGGCTACCGGTGAATTGGAAGCTGGCGACGGCCGCGTTCATGGAGGGCTACCACGTCCCGCAGACCCACCCCCAGTTGCTGCCGTCTGCGCAGACCGGCGCCCTGTCCGAAGCGGTGCACCCCGTCGTCGCCAGCAGCCTGTACTTCATGCGCACTCTCGGAGACGGCATGGGTGGCATGACCCACGAGAACGACATCCGCATCGCCGAGGGTCTGCAGACCATCGCGCTGCCGTCCGATCCGGTTGAGGCATTGGCCGCCTGGCGCAACGCCCTCAACGACGCGGTCGTCAGCTGGCATCGGGCTCGGGGCAGCGGCATGCCCGACCTGAACGACCTGGTCCGCCGCGGGATCACCGACGCGATCGGCTTCTGCTTCCCGCACCACTTCATCCTGCCCACCTACAGCAGCGCCTCGTCGTACCGGATCCGTCCGCTGGGGCCCGAGGAGACCCTGTTCGAGATCTGGTCACTCACCCGTTTCCCCTCAGACCTTTCCGCGGGCAAGCCCACACCACCGCAGCCCATGGCGCCCGACGACCCGCGCTGGCCACCGATCCCCGCCCAAGACTTCTCCAACTTGCCACGGCAGCAAAAAGGACTGCATTCCAAGGGATTCGAATACATGCGCCTGTCGGATCAGATCGAAGGACTGATCTCGAACTTTGAACGCGTCATCGACGGCTTCCTCGCCGGCCTGCCGTACGAGACGCTGGTGCCCGCGATCCAGAAGACCAACACCACAATTGACGTCCCGGTCGTCGACCTGGGATTCACCCCGAGCGCCACCGCGGAGGAGCAATGACCCCCCGGTGGGACCGCTCCGTCGACCTGCTCATCGCGGGAAGCGGCGGTGGCGGCATGGTAGCCGGGCTGGCCGCACTCGACTGCGGGCTCGAGCCGCTGATCATCGAGAAGCAGGCCCTCGTCGGCGGTTCCACCGGGCTTTCGGGCGGCATCGTCTGGCTGCCGAACAACCCGCTGATGCGGGCCGAGGGGATCGCCGACTCGCACGAGGACGGTTTGGCCTATCTGGCGGATGTGGTCGGCGACATCGGTGCGCCTTCCTCGCCCGCCCGTCGCGAAATGTTCCTCACCGCCGGCTACGAAATGACCAATTTCCTTGTCCGCAAAGGTGTTCGGCTGATCCGGTGTGCCGGCTTCAGCGACTACTACCCAAACCACAAGGGCGGCAACGCGTCCGGCCGGGCGATCGAGGGAATTCCATTCGACGCCGCCGAGCTCGGGAGCTGGCACGACAAGGTGCAGCCGCCGTTGGCCAAGAACTACGGGTACGTGGTGCTGACCAACGAGCTGCGCTCGGTTCAGTATTTCAACCGTTCGCCACGCGCGTTCGCGGTTGCAACAAAGGTGCTTTTGCGCACCGCGGCCGCACGGATCCGCCGGCGCCAGATCCTCACCAACGGCGCATCGCTGATCGCCCAGATGTTGAAGGCGTTGATCGACCTTAGCGAAGGCATCAGTGATGGCCCGTTGTGGACCAATGCCGCGATGGACGATCTCATTGTCGAAGATGGCCGGGTCGTCGGCGCCCGCGTCATCCGCGAGGGCGAGACGCTGAACATCGAGGCACGCAAGGGCGTGCTGCTGGCCGCGGGCGGCTTCGGCCACAACAAGGAGATGCGGCGCCAATACAGCGGGGACCAGCCGAACGAGGCGCAGTGGTCGATCGCCAACGCCGGCGACACCGGCGAGGTGCTGCAGACGGCGATGCGCCTGGGCGCCAAAACCGATCTGCTGGACGAAGCGTGGTGGCTGCCTTCGGTTTTCATCGCCAACGGTGGTGCCGCTGCCGCGTCGCTTGGTTCGGGACGACAACGGCCCGGCGCCATCTACGTCGACTCGACCGGCCGTCGGTTCTGCAACGAATCCAACTCCTACGTGGAGGTCGGCAAGGCGATGTACGCCAACAAGGCGGTGCCCTGCTGGATGATCTTCGACGACGGTTACGTGCGCAGATATGTCACCAGCGCTAGCCCCCTAAAACCACTGAAACGGAATCAGCACCTGCCTCCCGAGCTGATCGAGAGCGGTGCGGTCAAACGGGCCGACACCATCGGCGCACTCGCCCGCCAGATCGACCTTCCCGCCGACGAACTGGCGCGCACAATCCAGCGATTCAACCAGTTCGCCGTAAAGGGACTCGACCCCGACTTCGGTCGGGGGCAGTCGGCCTACAACGACTGTCTCGGTGATCCCGGCTATCGTCCGAACGCGGCCGTCGGCCCGCTCGACCGCGCCCCGTACTACGCGACCAGGGTTTTCCCGGCGGACGTCGGCACATGTGGGGGTGTGATCACCAACGAGCACGCTCAGGTTCTCGACGAGCAAGACCGGGTGATCGACGGCCTGTACGCCACCGGCAACACCACCGCGACGGTGATGGGCCGAACGTATCCGGGCGCCGGTGCGAGCATCGCCAACTCGATGGTCTTCGGCTACGTCGCGGCGCGGCACGCGGCCGGCCGCAAAATCGCCGGCGAGATGAGCCGCTAGTCCCCTGCAAGTCGCGCCGAGCGTGACGCTGCCGTCACGCTCGGCCTCGAATGTGACTGCAGCGTCACGTTGGCGGGGCGTCCGTCTCGTCGCGGCCGACGAATTCGCTTGGCTTCATGCCTGACTGCATGAGCTCGGCTCGCCGCGCCTGAACATCGGACGCAGCGCCGACCATGTTGGTCAAGATGTGGCTGACCTGGAGGTGCACCCGCATGCCCATCAATTCCCACGCACGCTTCACGTTGTTCTTCACCGCCATCAGCGTGGTCAACGGGATTTGGGCGATCTTGCGTGCCATCTCCTCGACGGTGTCCTCGAGGTCGTCGCGCGGCACCACCCTATTGAGCAGGCCCCAGTCGAGGGCCTGCTGCGCGGACAGCGTTGGCGCCAGCAGCAACCAGTCCATGGTGCGATGCCAGTTCATCATCAACCACGGCTCAATCATGGTGTGCCCGCCGGGTTCCCCGAGGCTTTGGGCAAGCGGCATCTGAAAATACGCGTCCTCGGAGGCCACACAGAAATCGGTCAGCAGCCCGAGATAAATCCCGCCCCCTATGCAGTAGCCGTGGATTTGGGAGATCGTCGGCTTGGGGAATTCCCACAAATACAGCGTTGGCCACAGGAACAGGTCAGCGGTGCCTTTATACAGGTCCTCGAACGTATTTCCGAAATCCGGGTAAGGGCTTTCGTCCGGACCCCAGCGAGCCACGTGCCCGCCGCAGAACCCCTTGCCGTTGGCCTTGAGGATGACGACCTTGATCTCCTTGTCGCGATCGGCCTCGTGCAGGCAACTATCGACTTCGGTAACCAGGACCGCGTCCTTGGTGTTGGCTTTTTCGGCCCGATTCAGAATGATCCGCGCAACCGGCGGTTCGCGTTCATAAATGACCGCTTCGAGCTCACGCCGCTCCATGTCCGGGACATTACCGGTATGCACAAAAGTCCAAAGGCGCGCCCCATTGCGCCCCGGAATTCGCTTGGCGGTTGCGCGAAGTTCACAGCAGGAGTGAAGTGTATTCGGAGCGGTGGACTGCGCCACGGCGGATCCACGGCGGCGGCCACAGCCCAGACCCTGCCAAAGAATGGAGCTCTCATGACGACTCCGTTGGACCGGGTAACCCAGCTGGACCTCCTAGCCCGACTCAAGTCCTCCTACCCGGAAATTCCAGAAGCGCCCACGCCCGATCTCATTGACCACGAACGATTCACCGCCTACGTCAAGACCCCACACGACGTCGGTGGCGAGCCCGCCGCCCCACTCGAATTCGAGAACAAGCAGTACGAGGCGTGGGAAGAGAACACCTACGTCACGTGTGAGGTTCTCGGCTGGCGTGGAATCTGGTTGTCGGAGGAGCGACGCCGGATCGGCAACGTCGACCTTGGCCGCGCGATCTATCTCGGACTGCCCTACTACGGCCGGTGGCTGCTGGCCGCCGCGCGCATCCTCGTCGACAAACATCACGTCGGCCTGAGCGAGTTGGCCGAACGCACGGCCGAGGTCAAGGCCCGCTACGCGGGCGGCCTGCAGGGAAAGCCCTTGGAGGCCAAGCCCAAGTTCGAAGGTGACCCTGCCAAGGTCGAACGCAACCGGCACCACACGCACGCGGTCGGCAAAGGGGACCCTCAGGTGTATGCCGGACAGGCCGGCGAGCCGAAGTTCAAGGTCGGCGACAAGGTGGCCGTACGGGAGCTGCCCGTGCTGTTCTATACCCGCACTCAGGAGTACCTACGAGGCGCGAAGGGTGAAATCGCGATCGTCTCGTACGAAAGCCCCGCAGCCGAGGACGAGACCTGGGACGGGCCCGACCAAAAGCCCGAGTGGTTCTACATCGTTCGGTTCAACCTCTCCGAGCTGTGGCACGGCTACACCGGACCCGGCAATGACACGCTGCAGACCGAGATCCCCGAGCGGTGGCTCGAGGCGGCCGGCTAACAACGAACCAGCGTTCACTGACTTCTTCACGAAAGGTCCTCAGCATGACCGCTCATGATCACGATCGCACGGCCGCACCCATGGTGGATGAGATAACCGATTTCGAAGTCCTCGAGATCGCCCTTCGCGAATTGTGTATCGAGAAGGGAATTTTCACCGCGGAGGATCATCGGCGCTTCACCGAATTCGCCGAACAGATCGGCCCTGCTCCCGGCGCGCGCTTGGTTGCCCGGGCCTGGCTTGATCCTGATTACAAGCAGCTGGCCCTGTCGGACCCGCTCGCCGCCAGTAAGGAAGTCGGGGTCGACTGGCTACAACCCACCGGTTTCGGGACACCGAGTGACTTCACGGCGCTGCATGTCCTCGAAGACACGCCCACCCTGCACCACGTCATCGTTTGCACGCTGTGCTCCTGCTATCCGCGACCGATTCTGGGCAACTCCCCCGAGTGGTACCGCACACCCAACTACCGCCGCCGCATCGTGCGCTGGCCGCGCCAGGTGCTCGCGGAGTTCGGCCTCTACCTGCCAGAGGAGGTCGAGATCCGGGTGGAGGATTCCAACCAGAAGCATCGGTTCATGGTGATGCCCGTTCGCCCCGAAGGAACCGACGGCTGGAACGAGGACCGACTGGTCGAAATCATCACTCGCGATTGCTTGGTCGGTGTCGCGCTGCCCAAGGTTGGCGTGGCGACGAACGCGATCACCCAGACCCGCCTCGCCGTCCATCCCGTCGACCACTGAGTACTCAAGTGAGTACTTCAGAAAATCAGCGCTCGGTTCAAGGCTTCACCATCGCGCCCTTAGCGAAAATTGCTGAGCGCAACCAGGTCTGGAGCCGCATGGCGGCCAAGTACGGCGTCGATAACCCGGTACCGCCGTGGAAAACGAGCCTCGACGGCATTTGTGACGCGCTTGATCAAAGCGCTTGCGGCCCAGAAATACTCAGTTTTGTCGATCGGCGTAACGAAGAGGACGCGCTGTCGGCGACCGCCTATTCGAATCTGCCCTACCCGGAGAACCGGCTGATTGCCCTGGCGCACTCGCTCGTGATGCGCGGCGTCATCGACGAGGCAGAGCTCGAGGAGCGGCTGGCGGTTGTCCGGGCCAGGCTGGAATCCTGACGTCAGGCTCGCGCCAGCAGCCAGGCGTAACCGTCCCCTTCGCCGGCGGCGATCACGTTGAGGTCGGCGAAAGCGCCGGGCAGCTCGCCGGCCGCTGCACGGAACGGCCCCGGGGCGGCCCCCACTTCACTGAGCACCGCGATCGCGAGTAACCCGCCCGGCGCAAGCCGTTCGATGATCGCCTGGTCCAGGCGGCGGTCCCGGAACTTGTGGCAGAGGATGACGTCGACGGGCGGCCCAGCCGGCAGACCCTTGTCGAGATCGACAACATCAAACCGGCAGCGATCGCCGACACCGCTGCACTCGGCCAGGTCCCCTGCTTGGGCGATGGCCACCGGCGAGACGTCCAATCCCGAAACGTTCAAGCCTCGCCGAGCCAGCCAGATTGCGCCGAGCCCCGGGCCACATGCCAAATCGAGAGCCGTTCCCGCGGTCGGGAATGCCTCTGCATAGGCGGCGAAGACGCCGGGCGGCTCAACCGCACCGCCGAGTGCCGGGCCTTGACGGGTGTACCGCTCGTCCCAGCGGCGCCGGTCCTCCCTGGTCACAGCCGCCACCTTAGGAGTATTCGCGGCGTATTGCCGCAGTGCGATGTGCCGTCGTCATAGGGCGCCCCTACGCGCGACACAGGTCGCTCATAGGGACCGGAGGGACCATGAGAGCACGGCAGGACGGTCTCGAACGTGGTTGGGTTCCTACGGAGTGGATCGTCATGAATATCAAACAGCTGGTCGCGGGGGTGGCGATCACCGCCGCTATCTGTGGTCCTGCCACTAACTCTTTCGGTCTTCAAATCATAGGCGTGGGCTCTGCTGTCGCGAACGCTGCGCCAGGGGGGCCAGGACCAGGGCCTGGACCCGGGCCAGGGCCTGGGCCGCACGGCGGTGGTGGACCCGGACCGGCACCACATGGCGGCGGACCCGGACCGGGCCCCGCTAGGCCACAGGGCGGTGGAGCCGGACCGGGCCCCGCTAGGCCACAGGGCGGCGGAGCGGGGCCGGCACCCGGACAACATGGTGGTGGTCCCGGGCCTGCGCCCGGACAACATGGTGGTGGTCCCGGGCCGGCGCCCGGACAACACGGTGGTGGTCCCGGGCCGGCACCCGGACAACACGGTGGTGGACCGGGGCCGGCACCCGGACAGCACGGTGGTGGACCGGGGCCGGCACCGGGCCAACACCGTGGTCCTGGCGGGCTCACGCCCGGATCGCACTCTCCCGCGCCGCCGGCCACCGAACTGCGCGGCGACTTCCATGGCCCGGGTGGGCCCGGTGAGGTGCCGGGTGCAGCCGATGGTGGCTTCCATGGGAACTTCCGGGGTCAGGGAGCGCCCGCGTCCGACTTCCGTGGGGACTTCGGCGGACCGGGTGGGCCTGATGCCAGCTTCCACGGCGCCTTTCATGGGCCAGGTACACCGCCTGGGGACTTCCGGTCCGACTTCCGCGGCGCGGGTGCACCGCTCTTTGGATCTTGGGCTGGTCCCCGCGGAGACCTCGGTGTGAACGTGAGAGGACCAGGTGGGCCCTTTGCCAACCCGGGCTGGGGCTTCCGCGGTGCAGGCGGGCCGCCCTGCGACTTCCGTGGCGACTTCCGAGGCGTGGGCGCCCCTCCGGGCGATGCGCGCTGGGACGTGCCGTTCCGTAGCCCGGGTTGGCATCTCGGCCCGCCGCCATGGCACGGAGGCCCGCCGCCATGGGGCTTAGGACCCGCGCCGTGGGGCTGGGGGCCTCCGCCGCCACCGCCACCGGACTGGTGGGCTGGTGGGCCCGGGCCAGGTTGGGATTGGGGACCCGGCGGATTCGATCCCCTCGCCGGTTACGGAGCGCCTTGGGCACCTCCGCCAGACTGGTCGCCGCCCCCCTTCAACTACTGGGGCTTCTCGGTACTACCAGTGTTCGATGCCTTCTACCAGGAGTGGGGTTTCTGGCTGTGCGGGATGTGGATTCCGCTGCCAGGCCAGCCGTGAGGAGTAGCAGATGAATGACTATGGTGAGGAATCCGGTTCCATCCGTGCCCCGGGTGGTGGCCACATGCCCACCCAGAGCACCGATCGATTTTCGCGACAACGGGCACCGGACTTGGGTTTCCAGCTGCGGGGACGTCGCCGCCCTTCTCGGACGGCGGTCGGGATAGCGCTGGCGATCCTGATGGCGGTGGCGGCGCTTGTGATTGCGCTGGTGTCGCTGCTCTCCCAACCATCGCCGGCGGCTGGCCCGTCGTCGAGCCCGCAGGCCGCAACGGCCGCGGACAAAGCGCTGTGTCAGGCTATCGGGCCGCTGATGAAGGAGAACGACGACCGTAGCAACTCGTTCTTGGCCAGCGGTCAGCCGGGTACACCGCAACGGGACGCGGCTTTGCCGAAATTTGTTTCTGACACTCAGGATTGGGCGCGCCGCACGCAACAGGTTCTGGACGCGCATGCCAACCCGCCTCGCTTCACGACTCGTGCGTTGCAGCGTTACGTCGATGACATGCAATTGTTTGTCGCGAGTGTGCGTCCCGGCCCGGGCACCCAATATGACGAGGCCGCGTGGACCGACAGCATCGTGGCTTACGGTGGCCCGTTGGCTACCTGTCAGCAACTGGGTATCAGCTGGTGACATAGAAGGCGGCGTACGACTATTC
>DATKEW010000071.1:0-11958 GCA_035511785.1 Mycobacterium sp. | reverse complement strand
GGTACACGGCGCCGGCCAGGGCGGCACGGAAGACCTATTGCTGTCTCGAATCGGCCGGATGCATCACAAGCTGGGTTTCAACGTCGCGATGCCGGTGCAGCCCGGCCACGGTTGCCGACGCCGCGAATGGCCGGCCTACCCGGACATGGATCCAGTGGGCAACGTCGCCGGCACGATGCGCGCGGTCTCGGAGGTACGCGCCGTTGTGCGATGGGCGCAGCCGCAATCCACCGCCGTTGTGGTATCTGGGATTTCGATGGGCACCCCGGTCGCCGCGCTCGTTTCCCATCTGGAGAGGCAGATCGGCGCGGTTACGCTGTATACCCCGATCCTGGGGCTCAACGCGATGATCGCGCGACACTTGGGGCGGTGGGGGCCATCTCGTAACGGATTCCGGGAGCTGCTGGGGTCCGCAGAGGTCGCCAAGCTGACCTCGGTGATCGACCCACTCGCAGTCGACCCGGCCCCGCCGCCGCATCGCCGGCTCATCGTCGGGGCCTGGCACGACCGAATGGCGATGCGCGAGGCCGCAATTGCGTTGCAGGAGCGCTGGGGAGGCCAGCTGTACTGGTACGACGGGAGCCACGTCGGTCACGTGTTCTCCCGGCGTGTGCAGCGGGTCACCGAGCGATTCCTGCGCGGGGTGGCCGACGACGCGGCGGTCCGGTGATGGGAGCCACGCGGGCCGCGCGCGAAGTGGTCGAGCTCTACAACCTGGTCGTCTGGAACGAATGCGACCTGGCGCTGGCCGAGGAGTTGTTCGCCGACACCGTCATCCGGCACGAGGTGGAGGAGGCGCACACCCTGACCCGCGAACAGGCGGTCAATCGGGTCAGGGACATCTGGGAGATGTTCGACAAGTTGCGCTTCGAGTTGAATGTCGTGATCGCCGGCGACGACGGTGAGCACGTCGCGATCGTCTACGACTCGACAATGACCACCAAGGACGGCACCGAAACCAACACCGAAACCAAGGTCGCCAGCATCGAGGTGTTCCGCGTCGTCGACGGCAAGATCACCGAGGTCTGGAATTGCGGCTACAAGCAAGGGGTTTGGAATTGAGCCAGCGCACGCTTGACGAATTGGGCTACTACCTGCTGGCCGGGGCCGGAGGCGAGGGACCGGCGACCTTGATGGACGAGGCACGCCGGGGTGAGGAGTTGGGCTTTGGCACCGCGTTCATCTCCGAGCGATGGAACGTCAAGGAGGCCTCATCGCTCGTCGGTGCCGCATGCGCGGTGACCAACCGGATGCAGATCGCCACCGCCGCAACCAATCACAACACCCGTCATCCACTGATAACCGGATCGTGGGCCACCACCATGCACCGGCTTTCCGGTGGCCGGTTTACCTTGGGCATCGGCCGCGGCATCGCCGCGATCTACGGAGCGTTCGGCATCCCTGCGGTGACGACCGCACAGATGGAGGATTGGGCCCAGGTCATGCGCCGGCTGTGGCATGGCGAGGTGATCTTCAACCATGACGGCCCGATGGGCAAGTACCCCATCCTGTTTCTCGACCCGGACTTCAACGAAGACATCCGCCTGGCGTTGGTGGCTTTCGGACCCCACACACTCGCGCTCGGGGGCCGAGCGTTCGACGACGTCATCCTGCACACCTACTTCACCCCGGAGACGCTGCGGCGCTGCGTCAAAACCGTCAAGTCCGCCGCGGAAAAGGCGGGCCGCGATCCGGACGGTGTGCGGGTGTGGTCGTGCTTTGCGACGGTCGGTGACCACCTTCCCGAACAGTTGCGGCTCAAGAAGACCGTCGCGCGACTAGCCACCTATCTGCAGGGGTACGGCGATCTGATGGTGCAGACCAACAATTGGGACCCCGCTGTGCTGCAACGGTTCCGGGAAGACTCGGTGGTCACGTCGATCGCGGGCGGGATCGATCACAAGGCCACGCCCGAGGAGATCGAGCACATCGCGACGCTGATCCCCGACGAATGGCTGCAAGCGTCGGCCACCGGGTCAGCCCAGCAGTGCGCGGATCGTATCCGCAAGGAATTCGACTACGGGGCCGACGCGGTGATCATGCACGGCGCGACACCCGACGAACTCGAGCCCGTGGTCGCGGCCTACAAAATGTGACCGCGAAAGTGCAGCTGGCGACGTATTTCCCGAGAGACGCCGTCGGTAGTTGCACTCTCGCGCCCATGAGGCTCACGGCATGATGACGGTCCGGGCCACCGGTTCGGCGGCGGCCTGCCGGCTGGACAAACCTCGAAGCAAACAGGCCAGCAGCGCGTCGCGTGTCTCGCGGGGGTCGATGAGTTCGTCGAATCCCATATGCTCGGCCGACCGATACGACGCCTGCAACTCGGCGTTACGCAGCTTGGCGGACAGGTCTTCACCGGCGTGCGACGCGCGACTCAGCGCTGCGGCGCTCATCGCGCCCATCGTCGCGCCCGGGTAGGCGAAGGTCGCGACCTGCTGGTCGAAACCCAGCAGCGACATGACCATGGAACCGAACCCGTATGCCTTGCGCAGCGTGAGGTGCAGCTTCAACGTGGTGGCCGCCGTCTGGGCGGCGAACATTCGCGCGCCGGCGCGCAGCACGCCGCTGCGCTCGGAACGGCTGCCGGGCAGCATGCCGGGGTTATCGGCGAGGAAGACGATTGGCAGGTGAAACGAGTCGGCCACCATGATGAAGTGCGCCGCCTTGTCCGCGGCGTCGGCGTCGATGGAACCGGCCAGTACCTGGGGCTGGTTGGCCACCACCGCGACCGGGTGGCCGCCGAGATGGGCCAGCGCGCAGATGATCGCCTTGCCGAACCGCGGCTGGACCTCGAACCAGTCCGGCCGGTCGAAGATCACGTCGAGCACGGCGCGCATGTCATAGACGCGGCGGTTGTCGCGGGAGACGATGTCGAGTAGCTCCGGTGTCTGCCGCGGCCCGGAGGTCTCGTCGGCCACCAGTGAAGGCGGGTATGACCACGCGCTGGGCGGGAAGTAGGACAGGTAGCGGCGGACGTCGTCGAGCACGGCCTCGTCGTCCTCGGCGACGTTGTGGATCACCCCGCTGGGCAAAGCGACGTCGGGTCCGCCGAGGTCCTCCTTCGAGATGTCTTCTCCGGTGGACTCTTTGACGACAGGAGGCCCGGCGGTGAAGATCGCACCTTGGGCGCTCATGATTCGGAAGTCGCACACCGGGGCCACCAACGCGCCATGTCCGGCCGAGGGGCCGAGCACGGCGGCGACGGTCGGGACGCGACCCGAGCACTGCGCCTGGGCAAGCAGATCGGTCGGGGTGCGGCCGTAATGCCCGCCGGTCGGACGAAAGCCGGCGCCTTCGAGCAGCATCACCAGCGGAATCTTGTCGCGGAGCGCCAGTTCGGCGATCCGGTATCGCTTGGAGTTGCCTCCAGGCCCGATGCTGCCCGCCATCGTGGTGAAGTCCTCGGCGCCCAGCATCAGCGGCGAGCCGTTGATCGAGCCGGAGCCGACGACGAGCCCGTCGGCCGCGATCTCACCGCCGACGAGGGTGCCGAGCTCGCGGAACGTGCCGGGGTCAAGAAGCCGCTCGATGCGTGCACGGGCGTCGAGCTTGCCCTTGCCGCGGTGCTTGTCGAGCCGCTCAGGCCCGCCCATGGCCCACGCATGCTGACGGCGGCGATCGAGATCCTCGAGCGTCTCCGCCCAATCCGGCGGTTTTGTCATGCTTCTGTCCTACCTCGTGCAGACGCGGTCGCGCACCTAGATGAGCAGGGTCACATACTGGATTACTTACTGTAAAGTTACCCGCATGGGTCGCACCCCCCGCCTCAAGGTCGATGGGGGCATCCCCAATCGACTTGCAGGGGTAGCCGAGGCAGCCGCGGCTCTGGAACGGCAGGGGTATGACGGGGGCTGGACTGCCGAAACCAGTCACGACCCGTTTCTGCCGCTGCTGCTCGCCGCCGAACACACCTCGCGACTCGAGCTCGGCACCAACATCGCGGTGGCGTTCGCGCGCAACCCGATGATCGTCGCCAACGTCGGTTGGGACCTGCAGGCGTACTCGAAGGGCCGATTCATTCTTGGGCTGGGCACGCAGATTCAGCCCCATATCGAGAAGCGTTTCAGCATGCCGTGGAGTCACCCTGCGCGCCGGATGTGCGAATTCGTCGCGGCGCTGCACGCGATCTGGTCCGCGTGGAAGGACGGCACCAAGCTGCGTTTCGAGGGCGATTTCTACACGCACAAGATCATGACTCCGATGTTCACCCCTGAGCCGCAGCCCTATCCCATGCCGAAGGTCTTCCTCGCAGCCGTCGGCCAAGCGATGACCGAAATGTGTGGCGAGGTCGCCGACGGCCACCTTGGTCACCCGATGGTCTCCAGGCGCTACCTCGATGAGGTGACGGTGCCGGCCCTGCGGCGCGGCATGCAGCGCTCCGGGCGCGACGGCAGTGACTTCGAGGTGTCGTGCGAAGTGCTCATAGCCACCGGCGACAACGACGCCGAACTGGTGGCCGCCACCGCCGCCGTGCGCAAGCAGATCGCCTTCTACGGATCGACGCCGGCTTACCGGAAGGTCCTGGAGTTGCATGGCTGGGGCGAGTTGCACACCGAACTGCACCGTCTGTCCCTCGAGGGGGAGTGGGACACCATGGGCTCGCTCATCGACGATGAGATGCTCGCGGCCTTCGCCGTCGTCGGCCCGGTCGACACAATCGCCGCGGCCCTGAAAAGCCGCTGCGAGGGCGCCGTCGACCGGGTCCTGCCGATCTTCTTGACCGCTTCGAAGTCCTGTATCACCGCCGCACTGAAAGGGTTTCGCGAGTGAGCACAACGACGATGGACGAGGCCGCCAACTTATTGGCAGATCCGCTGGCGTACACCGACGAGCGACGGCTGCACGCCGCACTGGCTCACCTGCGCGCCAGCGCACCGGTGTCGTGGGTCGACGTGCCGAACTATCGGCCGTTCTGGGCGATCACCAAACACGCCGACATCATGGACATCGAACGCGAGAACACGCTGTTCACCAACTGGCCGCGCCCGGTCCTGACGACTGCTGAGGGAGACGAGCATCAGGCGGCTGTAGGCGTACGCACCCTCATCCACATGGACGACCCGCAGCACCGGGTGGTGCGTGCCATCGGCTCCGACTGGTTTCGTCCAAAGGCGATGCGGGCGCTGACGGTTCGCGTCGACGAACTGGCCAAGATCTACGTCGACAAGATGATGGCCGCGAGCCCCGAGTGCGACTTCGTGCAGCAGGTCGCGGTCAATTACCCGCTCTACGTGATCATGTCGCTGCTGGGGCTGCCCGAGGCCGACTTTCCCCGCATGCTCAAGCTGACCCAGGAGTTGTTCGGCAGCGACGACTCGGAGTTCAAACGCGGCACCACGATTGAAGAACAGCTGCCCGTGCTGCTCGACGTTTTCCAATACTTCAACGCGGTGACCGCGTCACGCCGCGAGCATCCGACCGAGGATCTCGCGTCGGCGATCGCCAATGCCCGCGTCGACGGCGAACCGCTGTCGGATATCGATACCGTCTCTTACTATCTCATCGTCGCCACGGCAGGTCACGACACCACCAGTGCCACCATCTCCGGTGGGCTGCAGGCGCTCATCTAGAATCCGGACCAGCTCGAGCGGCTGCGCGACAATCTCGACTTGATGCGACTGGCCACCGAGGAGATGATCCGCTGGGTCACCCCGGTCAAGGAGTTCATGCGCACCGCCGCCAAAGACACCGCCGTGCGCGGAGTACCCATTGCCGCAGGCGAATCCGTGCTGCTGTCGTACGTATCGGCCAACCGCGACGAAGATGTTTTCGACGAGCCGTTCCGCTTCGACATCGGCCGCGATCCCAACAAACACTTGGCCTTCGGCTATGGCGTGCACTTCTGTATGGGTGCCGCCCTGGCCCGCATGGAGGTCAACAGTTTCTTTTCCGAGCTGTTGCCCAGACTCAAATCCATTGAGCTGACCGGTGATCCGGAGCTGATTGCGACGACCTTCGTCGGCGGCCTCAAGCACCTGCCGGTTTGCTACTCGTTGGCGTGACCGCTAGGGAGTGAGCACCACCGAGCCGATGGTCTTGCGGGCCTGAAGGTCGCGGTGTGCATCCGCCGCATGCGAGAGCGGGTAGTGCGCGCTTACCGTGACCGTGATGGTGCCCGCGGCAATCAGCTCGAGCAATTCTCCTGTCCGCCAGGCGAACTCGTCACGGGTACGTATGAAGTGAATTCGCGACGGCCGCGTGAGATAGACCGAGCCTGCTGCGTTGAGCCGCTGCGGGTCGAATGGGGGAACCGGTCCGCTGGACGCGCCGAACAGGGCGAGAGTGCCCCGGACGGCCAGGCTGGCAAGGCTGGCGTCGAATGTCGACTTGCCCACGCCGTCGTAGACGGCGGCCACACCGTTGCCGCCGGTCAACTCGCGGATCTTCGCGCCGAATTGCTGCGGGTCGTCCGGATAGTCGAGCACCTGCACTGCACCGGCCCGACGCGACAGCTCAGCTTTTGCTGGCGTGGAAGCAGTGGTGATGACATGAGCTCCCAAACTGATTGCCCATTGGGTCAGGATCAGACCGACACCGCCGGCACCGGCATGCAACAGCACGGTGTCGCCATGCTGCACCGGGTACACCGATTTGATCAGCAAGTGCGCGGTCATTCCCTTCAAGAGCGACGCGGCCGCGACATCGAAACCGACACCGTCCGGCAACGGAGCAACGAGACCTACTGGCGCAACGCAGTATTCGGCGTATGCGCCCACAGCGTCCGCGGTCGCCACGCGGTCGCCCACCCGGAATCCGGTCACCCCGTCGCCCGCTGCTTCGACGGTGCCCGCCACCTCGGCGCCGAGGACAAACGGCAACCGGTGCGGATACAGCCCCGATCGGAAGTAGGTGTCGACAAAATTCACGCCGATCGCCTCGGCCTTGATCAAAACCTCACCGGGACCGGGAGTGGGTGGTGGTTTCTCGACGCAACTGAGCACGTCGGGGCCGCCGGTTCGGGCGACTTCAATGCCGTACATATCGCCATCTTGACAGCACCGGGGTGTCGGTGGATGTTGTGATTTGGAACAGAGGCCGGCGCCTAACGCTGTGATCGGTCACATCGACACCGTAGGCGCGGTGCGCCACGCTGGTACCCGGCGTATGGTCGCCATGACACCGTGCCTGTGCTCGGCAACGAATCGGCAACAGATCCTTGAGAAGAAGGGACCGGGAAGATGGCAGCTGGAAAAACGGTCCATGAGGTGACTTACGATCTGCTTCGTTCGCTGGGCCTGACGACGGTGTTCGGCAACCCCGGCTCTACCGAGCAGACATTCCTGAAGAACTTCCCCGACGACTTCACCTACATCTTGGGACTGCAGGAGGCGTCGGTGCTAGCGATGGCGGACGGCTTCGCGCAATCCACCGGCAAGCCCGCATTGGTCAACCTGCACACCAGCGCCGGAACCGGCAACGCGATGGGCAGCCTGGTCGCGGCGTACAAGGGCAACACGCCACTCATCGTGACCGCCGGCCAGCAGACCCGCGAGATGGTGTTGTGCGACCCGTACCTGACCAACCGGGATGAAACGCAGTTGCCGTTGCCCTGGGTGAAATGGGCGTACGAACCCAAGCGCGCCGAGGACGTGCCCGCGGCGTTCATGCGTGCTTACACCATAGCCACACAGCCGCCGGCGGGCCCGGTGTATCTGTCGATACCACTTGATGATTGGGAAAAGCCAGCGTTGGGGCCGGCGGTGGTCAGGACGGTCAGCCACCGCGTGGCGCCGGATGCCGAGCGTTTGCGCGACTTCGCCGAGCGGATCAACCGCGCGCAACGGCCCTTGCTGGTCTTCGGTCCGGAGGTCGATCGCAGCGGCGCCTGGGACGCCGGCGTAGCGTTCGCGGAGAAGGTCGGCGCCCCGGTGTGCGGCGGCCCCCTTCCCGACCGGGCGTCGTTCCCCGAGGACCACCCCCTTTATCGGGGCCCGCTGCCGATGACCATTGCCGGCGTCAACGAGGCGCTGCAGGGTCACGACCTCGTCGTCGTGATCGGAGCGCCGGTCTTCCGCTACTACCCCTACGTGGCCGGCGAGTACTTGCCCGCCGGCACCGAATTGTTACAGATCACCGCCGATCCGTGGTTGGCCGGAGCGGCACCGGTCGGTGACAGCCTGATCGGCGACGCGAAACTGGCTTTGGAACAGATGGTGGGCTTGATCAACGACCGAGGGTCGGCCCAATCCGCGCCGGGCGGCAGCCCCAAAAACACGGAGATCGTGGACGCGGCGTCGTCACCGCTGACCCCGGACGCGGCGTTTTCCACGTTGGCGACGGTCAAACCGGCCGACTCGCCCCTGGTCACCGAATCGACGTCGACCATGGCGCAGCAGCTGCGCTTCCTGCCCACCACGCGCGCGGGCGGGTTCTTCGCCACGGCAAGTGGTGGGATCGGCTGGGGTGTCCCTGCGGCGGTGGGTATCGCACTCGGCGATCGCGCCTGCGGGCGGCAGCGCGCGGTGGTCGCCACCATCGGAGACGGATCGTTTCAATACTCGGTTCAGGCGATCTGGACGGCCGCTCAACATCGCCTGCCCGTCGTCTTCGTGGTGATGCGCAACGAGGAGTACTCGATCCTCAAAGCGTTTGCTCTACTGGAGAAAACGCCGAGTGTGCCCGGGCTGGACTTGCCCGGGCTCGATATTGCGTCCATCGCAACAGGTTTCGGCTGCCGGGCAATCAACGTGGACAGCACCGAGAAGCTTGCCCGCGAGTTCACCTCCGCGCTCGATGCCGACGGACCCACCGTCATCGTGGTCCGGACTCAGCCCCAAATGGCGCACCTGGGCTGATCACCTTCCGCATCGCCTTTCGCGCACTGGGCCGTTGAGCGACCCGCTTACCGCGGTTATCGCTACACTCCGCGTGGAGGACTAGGCGATGGCGCGTAGGACGATTGTCATCACGGGTGCCAGCGACGGCATCGGTGCCGCGGCGGCCCGTCGGTTGCGGCCGACCGGCGCAAACGTGGTGGTCGTGGGGCGGTCGGAAAACAATACCGCCGCGGTGGCCGCCGAATTGGACGCGGACTATTTCGTGGCCGACTTTTCCGACCTGTCTCAGGTGCGAGCCCTGGCAGACAAGATTCGTTCCGAATACCCGCGTATCGACGTGCTGGCCAACAACGCCGGCGGGATGTTCACCCAGATCCACGAGACCGCCGACGGTCACGAGATAACTTTCCAAGTCAACTACCTGGCGCCGTTTCTGCTCACCACGCAGTTGCTGGAGGTGCTCGTCGACTCTCGCGCCACCGTCGTCAACACGACCAGTTCGTCGCAGAGGTTAGTTCCCAGAGTGCGGATCACCAACCTGGAGAACACAGCTGTCCGCCGGCCAAGCATTGCTTACGCTCTCTCCAAACTGGCAATAGTCTTGTTCACCAGAGAATTACACCGGCGATACCATCCCAGCGGCCTGTCGGCCGCGACGTTTCACCCGGGCTATGTCAATTCCAATTTCGGCGACGCATCAGGGTCGCGGTTCCTCAGCTTCATGAAGTATCACGTGCCGTTGACGGTCCGATTCACCGCGACCGCAGACGAGGGAGCCGATCAGCTGGTCTGGTTGGCGACAAGTAAGCCCGGTGTCGATTGGACATCCGGCGAGTACTACTCGAAGCACAAGATCGCGAAAGCCAACCGCGCGGCCTACGATCCCCAGCTTGCGCGAGAGCTGTGGAATCGCACACTGGCCAAGCTCGGCTAGGCAGCGGAAAGGAAACTCGTGCTTGGTGTTCATCACTCGGCGATTTGCACGGCCGATGTCGAACGATCGCTGCGATTCTGGCGCGACGACCTCGGCTTCACCGAGCTGTTCGACCACACCTTCACCGGCGATTGGCCAGAACTGTTCGGCGCCAAGAGCGATCGGCTGCGGTCGATTCTTTTTGGGCGATCCGCACATGCGCGACTGCGGCATCATTGAATTGGTGGAGCTTCAGGTGCCGATGAGG
Organism: Mycobacterium sp.; assembly: GCA_035511785.1. Lineage (GTDB taxonomy): Bacteria > Actinomycetota > Actinomycetes > Mycobacteriales > Mycobacteriaceae > Mycobacterium. The sequence continues at coordinate 1,997 of DATKEW010000071.1, read as the reverse complement.
CGCTGCCCCCAACGTCTACATCGGGGACACCCCGGCACGGATTCTTCCTGCTCTCCCTGCGACGCGATGTCGACGAGACACTGTCGGCGCTGGGGGCATTGGGTTTCACCGACGGTGTTCGTCGCATCACCGTGGCGGCCCCGGCCGGAAAGGCCGTAGCGATGGCCGTCATCACCGCGCCGGACGGCGTACTCGTCGAGTTGATCGGACCCGCGCGATGAGTGCCCTGGTGACCGGTGGCGCGTCCGGAATCGGGCGTGAAGTCGCCGGACGGCTGCGAGACGCGGGCCACGACGTTGTGGTGTGGGACCTGTCCGGTGGTGATATCGCTTGCGATGTCAGCGATCCCGATGCGGTGTCGGCTGCGATGCAACGAACCGTGCGCGAGCACGGCGCGCCGACCCGGGTGGTGACCTGCGCCGGAATCGGTGCCTCTGGCATGCTGCTGACACAGTCGCTCGCGGAATGGGAACGGGTGTTGGCGGTGAACCTGACCGGCACCTGGCTGACGCTGCGCGCCGGAGCACACGCCATGGTCGATGCCGGGGTGGGTGGTTCGATCGTTGCCGTCTCCAGCATCAGCGGCACGGTCGCCGACCGGGATATGGGCGCCTACTGCGTGTCGAAGGCGGGGGTGGACATGCTGGTGAAGGTCGCCGCCGTGGAGTGGGGCGATTACGGCATCCGGGTGAACGCCGTTGGACCCGGTGTCACCCGAACACCGATGCTGCCGAATCCAGAAGCGCTCCCCGGCTGGGTGGAAGGCATGTCCGAGCGGACCGCGCTCGGCGGCTTGGGTGAGGCTGGTGACGTGGCCGGGGCCATCGTGGGTGTTCTCGAGTTGCCCTGGGTGACCGGCCAGATCGTGCACGCTGACGGCGGCCTGGCGCTGCACAGTCCGATCGACGCGTACGGCCAACTCCGGCGGGTGATGGCGCAGAAAAGGGATGAACAACGGTGACTGACAGTAAGACGGCGGGTTCGCGGATTCAGTCGATCCCGAAATCGATGATGCCCCTGATGATCTTGCCGTTCCGGAGATCGTCGTAAGCGTCGTTGATGTCGTCGAGACGATAGCGCCTGGTGATCATCTCGTCGAGCTGGAGCTGCCCGGTCTGGTAGAGCCTGGCCAGCCGGAAGATGTCCGACTTCGGGTTGCAGGAGCCGAATATGGTGCCCGCCAGCGTCTTGTTCATCAGGATGAAATCCTGCAGATCGATCTTGACTGACCGAGTCAACTGCGAGGTCATGCCGGTGAGCACACAGGTCCCGCCCTTGCGGGTGAGCTGCACCGCATCGCGGACGTCGTCGGCGGTGATCAAGGAGGGCGAGACCACCACCGCGTCGGCCATGACGCCGTAGGTCAAACCCCGCACCAGGTCCAGCGCCTCGGCGACCGTTGTGGCGCTGTGGGTTGCGCCGAACTGCAAGGCCGATTTCTGTTTGAACTCTACCGGATCGACGGCGACGATCTGCGCGGCGCCGCCGATCCGCGCGCCCTGGATCGCGCCCGTTCCGATTCCGCCGACGCCGATCACCACGACGGTATCGCCCGGGCGCATGTTGGACCGGTTCGCGACCGAGCCGAAGCCGGTCGGAATCGCGCACGACAGCAACGCGCTCGGCGCCAGCGGCAGGTGCGGCTCGATCTTCACCAGCGAACTTTCCGCTACCACAGTGTGTTCGGCGAAGGCCCCCACTTTCGCCAGATGCCCGAGGGGCCGGCCATCGCGGGTGTGATGACGGAACGTGCCGTCGGTGGGCATTCCCGGAGTCAGGGTGAAGGCGCCGACATCACAGATGTATTCCATTCCGCTCACACCTGCGGCACTGTCCGCACACCGCGACGAAGGACATCACCACATGGTCGCCGACGGCGAGATCGGTGACACCTTCCCCGACTTCACGGACCGTCCCAGAGCCTTCGTGACCGCCGATCGTCGGGAACATCGTTGGCAGCCCGAGGGATCGCATCACCTCGTTGGGCGCGGACATGT
>DATKEW010000070.1:0-3632 GCA_035511785.1 Mycobacterium sp. | reverse complement strand
TACTCCGCTGCTATCTTCTGTATATAGCTACTAGTTGATGTACTCCACCGATTTTACCGTGGGAAGGCGACATGAATACTGTTCGACACCTTGATCGTCCGATCGCTCATGACGCCGTCCGTCGCGGCCCTCCTGGGTCGCTGGTTCTGGTGGCCCCAGAACGTGCGCCCCTGCGAGCCGGATGTTGCGCCCGTACGGAACCCGCCGTGCCGTACGACGACTGCTCAAGAACGGTGGGGGCGACGGAGCCTAGCAGCGTGGTGCCGGGTCATACGGCACCCGACATAGGACATGGCGGGGCCGGCCGTCGTCCCGGTACAGCGTGGTCATAACCGTTATCACCTCGGCCGGATCAACCCTTCGCATCTAAGGAGTTATGTCATGAATGAACGACCTATCGGTACTGCAGCGACGGGTGCGCGAACCGTCGTGATCACCGGAGGCAACACTGGTCTGGGTTTCGCGTGCGCGAACGCGATATTGCAATCGCCACACGGAGCGCCCTGGCACGTAGTTCTGGCCTGCCGAGACAAAGACCGCGCTCAGGCCGCCGTCGATCAATTGACCCGCGGCGCGGGTCTGGCGGGCCAAGTGGAAGCCATGTCGCTGGACCTGGCTTCCCTTGCGTCAGTCCGCGCTTTTGCCGCCGAACTCATGAAGCGACTGAGCGCCGGGTCAATACCGCCCTTGCACGCGGTGGTGTGCAACGCCGGGGTGAACTCCGGAACGAAGAACACGGTGACAGCCGACGGCTTTGAATCGACCTTCGGTGTAAACCACCTCGGGCACTTTCTGCTCGTCAACGAGCTTTTACCGGCATTGCAGTCACCGGCTCGTGTGGTCGTTGTTGCCAGCGGTGTGCATGATCCGACGCAGAAGTCTGGAGTACCGGCGCCCGCCTGGAACGATCCCGCTGCCTTAGCCCACGGCGAATTAGGTCCCGCCGCCGCCTCCGACGCAGCTTTCGTCTCTGGTCAACGTCGCTATAGCACGTCAAAACTGGCCAACATCTACTTCACATACGCTCTAGCCCGCCGACTACCTGCAGGGTGCACCGCCAACGCGTTCGACCCCGGCCTAATGCCCGCGACCGGCCTGATGCGCGAAGCTCCGGCCCCATTCCGGTTTATCGCCAACCGCATTCTGCCCCGTGCGATCCCGCTGCTGCGTCGAGTTTATTCGTCCAACGTTCACACTGCGGAGGAATCCGGTGACGCGCTGGCTCGCCTGGTGACCGACCCTGAACTGTCCACGACGTCGGGCAAGTACTTCGAAGGATACCGGCCAATCCGTTCATCCGACGAGTCATACGACGACGAACGCGCAGAAGAACTGTGGAACGCCAGCATGACCCTGACCGCGTCCGCGAGGCAGCGAATGGTCGGACATCCGGCCGAGAGCCCACACAAAGAGAGAGAACAATGACTGATTCCAATGACCTTGTTATCAACGAGTTCCGGGCCCACGGCGGACGTGTCGATATCGGGGGCTTCGGCACTAATCTGGTGTTGATCCATTCGCTCGGTGCCCGCAGCGGAGTCGAGCGGGTGCACCCGCTGGCCCCGCTGCGCGACGGGCATGACTGGCTCATCGTCGCATCGGCGGGAGGGTCGCCCACCAATCCCGCGTGGTATTACAACCTGCTCGCCCACCCCGACATCACCATCGAAACCCCCGAAGGCAGCGAGCAAGTTAGCGCCCAGGAACTCATTGGTGATGAGTACACCGCAGCGCGGCGGCTCTTCGATGCCGACACGACGACCTTCGCCGACCATCAAGAGCACGCCGGCCCCCGCCGGCTACCGATCTTTCGGCTCCGTCGCGCCGTGCACACGAAACCCGTTGACGACACAGCCGATTCGGATGGACAGGACTAATGAGCTGCCGTATCGATACGGCTGTCAGTGGATTGCCCTACGGCAACGTGAGTTACGGGCAGCCCATCCCGTCCGGGACATGCTGCCGTCGACGCCGCCGGGGGGCGGTATCATGACCGACGCTGACCAGACCACCGGTATGCCGCGGATCGCGGCTAGGCGTGCCGCCAAACCGCATGGGTCCCTTCGGGTCAGCGCCCGGCGTCCAAGTCCCCACCGGCAGCGCGGGCGTCAGCACCTCCACCACAGCAGACACCCCGGCGGAACCACCAATTGAGGCGCCAGTTGCTGCTGGCGCACTCAGCCAGCCCCGAAACTAACCCCCAGGCCCCATCCAGAGAACCACCCTCGAAGGAGACACACCATGCGATTCGGCACTATCGGTGCAGGCGCCGTCGGGCAAGCCCTCGCGCGTCATGTCGTCCAAGCCGGCTACCACGTCACCCTGTCCAACAGCCGCGGGCCACAAACCCTTACCGACGTTGTCGCAGACATGGGTCCGCTCGCCTCGGCCGGCACGGTGGCCCAAGCAGCCCAGGCGGACATCGTCTTTCTGGCTACGTACTGGTCCGTCGTCCCCAAGGTGCTCGACGCGCTGCCGAACTGGAACGGCCACATCCTGGTCGACACCACCAACATCCTTGAATTCGTCGATGGCATTCCGGTTCCCGTCGACGTCGGCGATCAGACCGGTAGCGAAATCGTCGCCGCTCACGCACCCGGAGCGCGCGTCGTCAAAGCGTTCAACACGCTCTACGCCAAATACATCGAAGCTGACCCACGCCACGAGGCCGGCCGCCAAGTCGTCTTCTATGCCGGTGACGACGTCGACGCCAAGGCCACCATCGGAGCGATCCTCGACGAATTCGGCTTTGCCCCAGTCGATATCGGGCCATTACGCGAAGGCGGCCAGCTTATGCAGGTCAACGGAGGGCCGCTGTCAGGCTTGCACCTCCTCAAACAGGACTGAAATCTGCAGGAGTCCCGCAGTAACGACCGTTTCGGAACGCAGCCCGCCGCGGGCGGACCAGCAATCCGCGGGCCTCGCGGTACGGCCCGACGACACCGACAGGAGTGAACACCGATGACACTGGCCATCACCTACCCCACCAATGACGGCGATCCCGCCGACCTACTCGAAGTCACCGAAATCACCGCACCGCCACCGCCGGGACTCGGTCAGATACAGGTCGACGTGCGCGCCTTCCCAATCCATCCCGGTGACCTCTACCTCATGCCGCCGGCTCCAGGGCAGCGTGCGGTTGCCGGATTCGAAGCGACCGGAGTGGTGGCCGCGGTCGGCCCCGGAGTGAGCACCCCGACAGTCGGAACGCGAGTCACGGTGTTCCCCAATCCGGGATCCTGGGCGCAGCGCATCAACGTCGCCGCCGAAATCGCGGCCCCCGTGCCCGACTCACTCAGCGACGAGGTCGCCGCACAAATGGTGTGCAACCCGCTCACGGCCCTGCTGCTCCACCGCGCCGCCCAGCAGCACTTCGCAGTCGGCTTCGACGGCCTTGTCATCAACAACGCCGCGAACTCCGCCGTCGGCAGACTGTTCACCGTCTGGGCCGAGCACCACCAGATCGCCACCATCGGTGTCGTACGCAGTGCGGTCCGCGCCCGACAACTCGCCGAGCGGTACCCCGCGGTGCCAGTCGTCTCGACCGATAACGACGAATGGGCAGAACAGGTTCGCGCCATTGCCGGTGGACGGCCGATAGCCGCGGCAGTGGACCCCGTCGGCGGCCAGGC
>DATKEW010000069.1:0-3930 GCA_035511785.1 Mycobacterium sp. | reverse complement strand
GGCGGCCGTCGTCGGCGCGCTGCACGGGGCCGGTGCGATCGAGCTCGACGCGCCGGCCACGGCATTCGTTCCCGCGTTGGCGAACTGCGGCTACGCCGGTGCGACGGTGCGCCACCTGCTGGACATGAGGTCGGGTATCGCCTTCTCAGAAAATTACGGCGACCCGGCCGCGGAGATACACATCCTCGACCAGTCGATCGGGTGGGCGCCCAAGAGCAGTCCGCACGTCCCCTCCACGCTGCACGACTTCCTGCTGACCTTGCGGCAGAAGTCGGCTCACGGCGGCCCGTTCGAATATCGCTCGTGTGAAACCGATGTACTCGGCTGGATCTGCGAGGTCGCCGGCGGCCAGCGGATGCCCGAACTGATGTCGGAACTGCTGTGGAGCCGCATCGGCGCCCAGTGCGACGCCACCATCGGCGTAGACACGGTCGGCACCGGAATATTCGACGGCGGCATCAACGCCTGTCTTACCGACATGATCCGATTCGGGTCGCTGTTCTTGGACGACGGTGTCTCGTTGACCGGCCAGCAAGTGGTGCCGGCCGCGTGGATCGCCGACACCCTCGACGGCGGCCCCGACTCGCGTGAGGCGTTCGCCGCCAGCCCCGACGACAACGAAATGCCCGGCGGAATGTACCGCAACCAAGTGTGGTTCCCCTACCCGGGCAGCAACGTCGCGTTGTGCCTGGGCATGTGCGGTCAGATGATCTACGTCAACCGCGCCGCGGAGGTGGTCGCTGCCAAGTTATCCACCCAGCCGCACTCTCATGAGCCGCACATGTTAGACACGCTGCGCGCATTCGATGCGGTGGCACACGAACTGGCTGGAATCACCGGTTAGCCCGGGGTTCCGCCGACCGCCGTCCACCAGCGGGTTGACCGTTGCGAGTTGATCGCCAAGGTGCCCACGCTCACCGGCCACGATCGGCCAGGACCAAAACGTCGCCCAACCCGCTGGGCGGCGTTTCTGAGACGGTCCCCGCTTCCGAGACCACTTGCTTCCAAGTAATGATTGCGTAGGCATCTGCTGCATCGGGACGAGCTGAGCCGGCCGGTCCAGGACGCGCAGGACGCGTTGCCCGGCACTCCGCGGCTCGCCTGACGCCGACTGGCAGAGTGGGTGGACGTGGCAACCAGACGTGCGCTCGTGCTGGCCGGCGGAGGAATAGCGGGAATCGCCTGGGAGACAGGTGTTCTACGCGGTATCGCCGAAGAGTCGCGGGAAGCGGCGCGGCTGTTGCTCGATTCGGATGTGCTGGTGGGGACTTCGGCCGGTTCTGCCGTCGCCGCCCAGCTCAGCTGCGCCACCACACTCGAGACGTTGTTCGACCGGCAAGTCGCGGAGGCGTCGGCCGAGATCGATTCCGGCGTCGACGTCGAGGCCATCACCGAACTTTTCCTGGCCGCGTTGGCCGAACCCTACGAAAGGTCGTCGGACGCAACGGTGGACAAGACCCGCCGTCAGATGCAGCGGATCGGAGCCGTTGCGTTGGCGACCGAAACCGTTGCCGAGCCCGTCCGCCGCCAGGTGATTGCGCAACGCCTGCCGTCGCACGACTGGCCCGACCGGGTGCTGCGGGTTACCGCGATCGACACCGAGACGGGAGAATTGGTCGTTTTCGACAACGAGTCAGGCGTTGAGCTCGTCGACGCGGTGGCGGCCAGTTGCGCGGTGCCCGGAGCGTGGCCGCCGGTGACGATCGCGGGCCGACGCTACATGGACGGTGGGATCGGTAGCTCGGTCAACCTCGGTGTCGCCCGCGACTGTGCCGAGGTGGTGGCATTGGTGCCCGCGGGCGTGGACGCGCCGTCCCCGTTCGGTGCTGGGCCTGCCGCCGAGATCGCGGCCTTCGCCGGCAGGACGTTCCCGGTCTTCGCCGACGGCGACTCGCTGGCGGCCTTCGGGCCCAATCTCCTGGATCCGCGCTGCCGCATTCCCTCGGCGATGGCCGGACGCGAGCAAGGCCGGCGCGAGGCCAAGGCCGTCGCAAAGTTCCTGGGCGTTTAGAAGCTCGCCGAAGCGGGCCGATCTCAGCCCTCGATCGCAGGCGGGACCGGCTCGTCATCCTCGCTCTCGAGAGCATCCAGTGCCTGGGTGGCCAGCTCGCGGCGCGCGGCCCAACCGTCCCGCACCGGGCCGGGTCGGCACTTTTTTCACCCGTGATCGCAATTGCGCAGCAGTTCGAACCGCGGGCTTCAGCGCTACCCGCAGTCGTCGTTGGCGGCGGCGCGCGCGGCGGTGATCAAGGCCGCCTGCCGCGCCGGGGTCAACTCGGCCCACCGGATATTCCAGCTGCCGGCGGTACCGGATGGCGACGCCTGAACCATCGCCAGATACGGCTCGAACGGCGACCGACCGGTCTTGGGCTGGGCGTCCATCCACACCTTTGCGGCGTGACAGGCCTGGTAGTACTCCTCCTCGGTCGAATCCGCCGGGACGTCCACCCTGGTCGTGACACCCGTGGGGGAAAGACCGATGGCGCCGGGCGGCGCGGAAGTCGGGCCGCCGGGGATGCCCGACGGCCGCGCCGATGAGGAGGTGTTCGTGCCGTTGTGCGCGCCGTGCGAGCACCCCGTGACCGCCGACAAACCGGTCGCCACAATGACCGTGCCCCACAGCAGGGGCCGATGACTGCACCAGCGCACAATGCCAATTTATGCAACACTGGCTGCCGTGACGGAGCGCTTCGGATTTTGCGGGTGTTGTCGGCCCTAACACGCCGCCGCTTGTCCTGATCCGTTTCTCCCTGGAGTACTCCCCAATGTCTCTGACTGTTGCCTCCTCCTTTGAGTTGCGCCCCCAAACCGTTGCGTCCCCGTCCTCTGGCCCCACCCGGTTGCGAGTGTCCGACCTGCTGCACGCCACCGACCAGGCCGCCGACGACGTGCTCAGCGGGCGCTGCGACCACCTGCTGCCCGACGGCGGGGTACCGGAGGCCGAGCGCTGGTTCACCCGCATCCACGGCGACGATGAACTGGACGTCTGGCTGATCAGCTGGGTTCCCGGTCGCGCCACCGAACTGCACGACCATGGCGGCTCCCTGGGCGCGCTGACGGTGCTGTCCGGGTCGCTCAACGAATTCCGTTGGGACGGCCGGGGATTGCGGCGCCGCCGGCTCGACGCGGGCGATCAAGCCGGGTTCCCGCTGGGCTGGGTGCACGACGTAGTGTGGGCACCCAGGGCCGTTACCGGGCCCGGCCCGGCGCCGGTTGAGCCGACGCTGAGCGTGCACGCTTACTCGCCGCCGTTGACCGCGATGTCGTACTACGAGGTCACCGACCGAAACAGGTTGCGCCGCCGGCGCACCGAACTGACCGACCAACCGGAAGGGCCATGATGAGCCGCATCGACGTTGTCTTGAGATCCGCCCGGCGCCGGTTCCGCCGCCTTCGCGCCGCGGAGGTGCCCGATGCGGTGCGACGCGGGGCGCTGCTCGTCGACATCCGGCCGCAGGCCCAGCGATTCCGCGAGGGCGAGATTCCCGGCGCGCTGGTGATCGAACGCAATGTTCTGGAATGGCGCTGCGACCCGACCAGCGACGCCCGGCTGCCGGAGGCCGTCGGCGACGACGTCGAGTGGGTGATCGTGTGCTCGGAGGGCTACACCTCGAGCCTGGCGGCAGCGGCGTTGCTCGATATCGGCCTGCACCGCGCCACCGACGTCGTCGGCGGCTACCACGCGCTGGCCGGTTCCGGTGTGCTGGAACAGCTCGCCGGTGGTTCGATCGACCTACGCCTTTCAGGGCTGTCGGATGCCGGTACGACCGGTCGTCGCTGGCTCTAGTGTCCTGCGCCAGGAATTCGTTGAAGATATGATGCGAGGTTTTCGAGGATCTCGTCGGCGGTCTTGGTCCAGGTGAAGGGTTTCGGGTTGTCGTTCCAGGCGGCGATCCAATCGCGAATGTCTTTCTCCAGGGCTTGAATTGA
>DATKEW010000068.1:0-9668 GCA_035511785.1 Mycobacterium sp. | reverse complement strand
CTGGTCGCTCGCACCGACCCGACGGTGCCCAAACACGCCGGCCTGACCTATTTCCTGTGTGACATGACGCAACCGGGTGTCGAAGTCCGGCCGCTGCGCCAGATCACCGGCGAGGCGGAGTTCAACGAAGTGTTCCTCACCGACGTCCGAGTGCCCGATGCGAATCGGCTCGGCCCGGAAGGCGGCGGCTGGCGCGTTGCGACCACCACGCTCAACAACGAGAGGGTCGCGATCGGTTCTCGTCCGGGCGTTCCGCGCGAGGACGGCATCATCGGCAAGGTCACCAAAGCCTGGCGGGACGAGCCGGGGCTGCGCAACCCTGCGATGCATGACGAGCTGATGCGGCTGTGGGTCGACGCCGAGGTGCTTCGGCTAACCGGTGAACGGCTGCAACAGCAGGCCAGAAAAAACCCAGCCGGTCAGCCCGGACCCGAAGGTGCCGGCATGAAGGTGGCCTTCGCCAAGCTCGCGCAAGCCATCTCGGGTTTCGACCTTGAGCTGCATGCCGAATCTGGGCTGCAGTACGACGATTGGGCCATGCGCAGAACAGAAGTCGTCGACCTGATCGGACGCGAGCCCGGCTACCGCTACCTGCGTGCGCGTGGCAACTCGATTGAGGGCGGCACCTCCGAGATTCTGCGCAATACCATCTCCGAGCGGATTCTTGGTCTGCCGGGCGAACACCGTGTTGACAAGGACGTCGCCTGGAAGGACCTGGACCGATGAGCGCCGGCGACTTGCTGTATTCCGACACCGAGGAGGCGTTGCGCGACAGCGTTCGCCACCTGTTCGCCGACCGCTGCCCGCCTGAAACGGTGGCCCGAGCGTATGAGTCTGTGCCGCAAGACTTTTCACCGGTGTGGCGGACATTGTCGGCCGAGTTGGGGGTGGCAGGGTTGCTGGTGCCCGAGTCCCTCGGCGGCGCAGGCGCGGGTGCCCGCGAGGCCGCAGTCGTCATGGAGGAGATCGGCCGGGCCGTCGCGCCGGTGCCGTTCTTGTCCAGCGCGGTCCTGGCCACGGTCGCGTTACTGCGTGCCGGCGACACCGAGACGGTGTCCGGGCTGGCCCAGGGTTCGGTCACCGCGGCGCTGGTGGTGCCGTTGTCAGCGGCCCCGGGCGATCCGGTCGCGGGGGTGAGCATCAGCGGCGACGGCCTGAACGGGTTGGTGAGCAGTGTTGCGGGCGCGGGCGAAGCCGACGTGCTGGTGGTGCCGGTCGCGGGCCCAGCCGGACTCGAGCTGCATACCATCTCCCGCACCGCGGCCGGCGTCGAGGTGTCGCCGCTGCTGGCATTGGATATGACGAGACCCCTTGCGAATGTGCGGTTCTCGGCGGCGGTGTCGTCACCGGTCGGGCCGGATGACGGCGCTGTGGCCGATGCGCTTCAGACAGGGGCGGCGTTGCTCGCGTCCGAGCAACTTGGCGTGGCGCAGTGGTGTTTCGACACCACGCTGGCGTATGCCAAGCAGCGCAAGCAGTTTGGCCGGGCGATCGGGTCCTATCAGGCGATCAAGCACCGGCTGGCGGACCTGTGGTTTGAAGTCAGTTCCGCGACGGCGGTGGCCCGCTATGCCGCGGACACATTCGCCCGCGGCGATGAGGACACGGGCATCGCCGCGGCCATCGCGCAGGCCTATTGCAGCGGAATCGCCGTGCACGCCGCAGAGGAGTGCGTGCAGCTGCACGGCGGCATCGGGATGACCTGGGAGTATCCGGCGCACCTGTACCTCAAGCGGGCCAAGAGCGACCAGCTGGCCTTCGGCTCCGCCTATCGCCACCGGGCCCGATTGGCAGAGTTGGTAGACCTGTCGCCGAGCTAGGCAAGTCTGGATCGCGGGAACCGATCCCGCAACGGCGAAGCGTGCTCAGCCCGCGCTGGGCACCGCTCGCAATCTTCGGGTTGCAGTCTGCCGTGAGCTTTCCGGCTCGACGCTGGTGCACCACAGCTCTTCGGTGCGATCGTCGAAGGTGACCAGTGCAACTGTGTCGTCACGGCGTCGCATGGCCGACTTGCTCATGGCGGCCCACACCGAGTGGCCGTATTTGTGACGCAGCTCAACAAGCCGAGGGTCGTCGGTGCCGACCAGCACGACCCAGCGGTCATTAGCCGGCAGGCTGTAGAAAATTTCATCGAACTTCGTCGGCAGCAGCTCTTCAGACGAGTAGCCCACCATGTCGCAGAACCCGGCGTTGGCGAACAGGATGGTTCCGGAGCGATCAACCGCCAGGGCCGGCGCCGGCAGCCGCTCCAAGACGACCAGCGCAGGCATCTCCTGCAGCGCTTCGATGGGCAACTGGTCGGGTGGCTTCGGACGCCGGCGCTCGATGCGCCGACGGCCTATAGCTGTGGGACTGTTCGTAATCACGGACCACCCCGCCATCGCGCTCACTTTGTCCCCGATGCGGTTGAGACCCTCCCGGCCCATCCCGCTCACAGCAAATGCTATGGTATGCGACGCCGCAAGTCTATAGTGCGCTAGCCGTATTTGCTATTAGCCACATGCACAATTAAGTTACGTGGTATTACACCACATCGCGCAGCTTTTCGTAGTCTACTTTATTAGCTGAAAAGTAAATCTACGTGGCGGCTAAACGGGTGGCTCCTCTGCTGTAGCAAACATTGGTCCACGATGATGGGCGCGCGAGGAGTGTCGCGGCGAACAGCATCTACAAACCCGAACCAGGGGGAATGCGGCGGACTCGGGATCGTTATCGGGGCTACCAGCAATCGCGCACCCGGGCAGCGCTAACCTCCGGCACCAACCGACGTGGCCGACCCGGTTATGCCCGTCCGATAGCTCTACCCGTCAGGTGTGTGACGCCGCTCTGGGTCAGCGGGCGGGCGTGCGGTGGTTTGCATCGCAGGCAGTACGTCTCAACCGGCTTTGGCGACTGACACCGGGCGGCGCCTCTGTATCTTGCCCAGATTTTTTCTCTCACCGACGGTGCACCTTGACACCATGGAGCCATGTGCGCGACCGACGCCGATGACAACGGCGGCTCCTGCGATTTTCGGGCCAGGCTCAGGGCCGTGGGAGCCTCTCGCGGTTCGCGCCGCGCGCGGCGGTGCTGCACAATCTGTTGCCGATACCACATCTGTTGCCGATACCACAACCTGCGGAAACGGGAGTAGCGAATGCGTGTGTTGTTGTCGACATACGATTCGCGCGGGGGTGTCGAACCGCTGGTTGCACTCGCCGTGCAGTTGCAGGCGCTCGCCGTCGAAGTGCGGGTGTGCGCGCCGCCGGATGAAGAGTTCGCCGAGCGGCTGGCTGGTTTTGGAGTGCCTCTGGTGCCTGTCGGTGAGCCCGTGCGGGCGATGATGACCGCGCCGGCACCGCCGTCGGAGGCGGACCTGCGCCGGAACGTGGACGGGTTGATCGCCGCGCAGTTCGACACGGTCGCCGCCGAGGCCGAGGGGTGTGATGCGCTGGTCTCGACCAGTCTGCCGTGGGCCGGGGCCGGCGCGCGGTCGGTGGCCGAAAAGCTGGGCATCCACTACGTATACGCGAGCTACCACCCGACTCACCTGCCGTCCCCGCACCACCCGCCGCCCGAGTACGCCGACTGGCCGTTCCCACGCAACGAGATCGACAACAGGGTGCTGTGGGACCTGAACATGCATAGCGCGAACGAGCTGTTCGGCCCGACACTCAACGGCCACCGGGCGTCGATCGGCCTGCCGCCGGTGGAAAACGTCTTTGACTACGCCTATACCGACCACCCCTGGCTGGCGGCGGATCCGACCCTGGGCGCGTGGCAGCAGCCGGCGAACCTCGACATCGTCCAAACCGGCGCGTGGCTCTTGCATGATGAGCGCCCACTTTCGGCCGAGTTGCTGGCATTTCTCGACGCCGGCACACCACCGGTATACGTGGGCTTCGGCAGCATGCCCGTGTTGGCCCCGAACGACATCGTCCGGGTGGCCATCGACGCGATCCGCGCGCACGGCCGCCGCGTGCTCCTGTCGCACGGCTGGGCCGACCTCGCCCTGACCGACGACCGGGACGACTGCTTCGCTGTCGGCGAGGTCAATCAGCAGGCACTGTTCGGGCGGGTCGCCGCCGCTGTGCACCACGGCGGCGCGGGCACGACGACGACCACCGCCCGGGCCGGCGCGCCCCAGGTGGTGGTGCCCCAGGGGAAGGACCAGCTGTACTGGGGCCGCCGAGTGGCCGACCTGCGCATCGGCGTGGCTCATGCAGGTCCGATTCCCACGGTCGAGTCGTTGTCAGCCGCGCTGGCCACGGCCCTGGCCCCCGAGACGCGCGCACGAGCGAGCGCCGTGGCCGGCAAGATACGCACCGATGGGGCGGCCGTGGCCGCGAAGCTGTTGCTAGACACGGTCGGTGGGGAAACGTCGGCCGACCTTGCCCCACGGTTAGCGCGGTAGCGCCGAGGCGAAGAGGTCCGTCATCGCCGTCCAATGCCGCTCGTCGGCGGCGGCGTCATAGGGCGTGTTATCCGGGACCGCGAACCCGTGGCCCGCCGGGTACCACTCGATGGTGTGTCGCACACCCGCCGCCGTGAGCGCTTTGTCGAGCTGCTCGGCGTCATCGACCGTGAACGACGCGTCGTTCTCGGCGCCGCCGATATACACCGTGGCGCTCATCCGATCGGCCAGCAGGTGCGGGCTGTCGGCGGTGTCAGTCACCAGGCCGCCGCCGTGGAAGGACGCCGCGGCGGCGACACGGTCCGGTACCCGACCGGCCACCACCACCGAAGTCCGCCCGCCCATGCAATAGCCGCACACGCCGAATCGCTCCCCGGACACCTCCGGGCGAGCGGCCAGATAGTCGAAGAAGGCAGCGGCATCGCCGGCCATCTTGTCCGGGGTGATGCCGCCGATCATGGAAAACAGGCGCTTACGTTCTTGCTCGTCGCCGAACACTGTGGCCATGTCGAACGGGGCCCAGTCGCCACTGCGGTAGTACACGTCGGGAAGCAGCACCGCGTAGCCGAATCCGGCCAGCTTCGCCGCCATCTGCGCGAAGGTGTCACGCACCCCGCCGGCGTCCGGGTACATCACCACGGCGGGCCAAGGGACTGGGGATTCCGGGCCTTCGGGCGTGAACAGGTGAACGGTACAGGCGCCATCGGGAGTGGCGACGGTGTCGGTGATGTTCGGCATGGCCTCCGTTGTACTCCTAGCGCCTCGATGTGAATTCATCGGCGCCGACCCGCCGCGCCCGGCTACGCCGCGCTTGCGATCGCCGCTGATTTTTGCCGGCGCCGACCCGCCGCGCCCGGCTACGCCGCGCTTGCGATCGCCGCTAAGCTGACCGCGTGCAGATCGCGACTCCCTACGAGGATCTGCTGCGCCTGGTGCTCGAGCGGGGCACGGCCAAATCGGACCGCACCGGCACCGGAACCCGCAGCCTGTTCGGCCAGCAGTTGCGCTACGACCTCTCGGCCGGCTTCCCGCTGCTGACCACCAAGAAGGTGCATTTCAAATCGGTGGTCTACGAGTTGTTGTGGTTCTTGCGCGGCGACTCCAATGTCGGCTGGCTGCATGAGCACGGAGTCACCATCTGGGACGAATGGGCAGACAGCACAGGCGATCTCGGGCCGATCTATGGTGTGCAGTGGCGGTCGTGGCCGACGCCGGCGGGTGAGCACATCGACCAGATCAGCGCCGCGCTGGAGCTGCTGCGCA
The DNA here is from genome assembly GCA_035511785.1 of Mycobacterium sp. GTDB lineage: Bacteria > Actinomycetota > Actinomycetes > Mycobacteriales > Mycobacteriaceae > Mycobacterium. Next base: position 4,012 of record DATKEW010000068.1, on the reverse strand, counting down.
GAGACCCGAACTCGCGGCGCATCATCGTGTCGGCCTGGAACGTCGGCGAAATTCCGCAGATGGCGCTGCCGCCGTGCCATGCGTTCTTCCAGTTCTACGTCGCCGACGGGCGGCTGAGCTGCCAGCTCTACCAGCGCAGCGCTGACCTGTTTTTGGGTGTGCCGTTCAACATCGCCAGCTACGCATTGCTCACCCACATGATGGCCGCCCAGGCCGGTCTTGGGATCGGCGAGTTCGTCTGGACGGGCGGCGATTGCCACATTTACGACAACCATGTCGAACAGGTGCGGCTCCAGCTCGGTCGCGAGCCGCGACCGTACCCGGAACTCCTTCTGGCGCACAGGGATTCGATCTTCGACTACACGTATGACGACGTCGTCGTGAAGAATTACGACCCCCATCCGGCGATCAAAGCTCCCGTCGCTGTATGACGCTCGTGGGCCTGGTCTGGGCTCAGTCGACGTCCGGTGTCATCGGCCGCGGCGGTGACATCCCGTGGCGGGTGCCCGAAGACCTGGCCCGCTTCAAACAGGTGACCATGGGGCACACGGTGGTGATGGGCCGGCGGACCTGGGATTCTCTGCCGGCCAGGGTTCGGCCGTTGCCGGGCCGCAGAAATGTCGTGCTGTCCCGTCAGACTGGCTTCATGGCCGACGGGGCCGAGGTAGTCGGTTCACTCGACCAGGCTTTTACCAATTCCGGGACCGAGCCCGAGACGTGGGTGATCGGCGGTGCGCAGATCTACCTGCTGGCGCTGCAGCACGCGACCCGGTGTGAGGTCACCGAAGTCGACATCGATCTGCCGCGCGACGACGATGACGCGCTGGCGCCGCTGCTCGACGAGACATGGCTGGCCGAGACGGGGGAGTGGCAGGTCAGCCGGACGGGGCTGCGATACCGGTTTCACAGCTACTGTCGGCCGTGAGCGCTGGTGTCCGCGCCAACGGGATGACCTGACATACTCGACTCTTGGGTCGGTCTGACCGGGTTTACCAGGACTTTTCAGGAGGGGAAATTGGCAGTGATAACCGAACCCACAAAGACGTTCACTCGCATGTTCAGGGGCTATGACCCGGCTGCGGTTGATGCTCACATCGAGATGTTGACCACCAAGCAGCAGTTACTGCTCGACGACGTCGAGAGCCTGCGGGCCCGGCTGACGGATTCCGGCGACGAAGCAGCCGCGCTGCGCAAGGAGGTCGCCGTCCTCACGGACACCTCACCCTCGCCCCACGCGATGCAACAGCGGATGGCCAAGATGCTGCGGCGTGCGGTCGACGAGATTTCCGAGATGCAGGCCGAGGCGCGGGCCGAGGCGGAGGCGCTGATCGCGGCGGCCGAGGCCGAGGCCGAGGCCACGCATCGAAAGCGCGACGAGCTGTTGGCGGACATGGCCGCGCAGCAAAAAGCCCTGGAAGCCGAATATCAGGAAACCAAGGAAGAGCTCGAGGCCGAACTGGCCAGCCTGCGCGCCGACGCCCAGCAGGCGCGCGAGCAGCTCCTCGAGGAGGCAAGGCAGAGAGCCGATCGGGACCGTGAGGAGGCCCGGCGGGCGGTGGATGTAGCGAGTCGGCAACGGATCGAGATCCTGGAGCAACTGATGGGCGTATACCGCGACCTGGAAGCGGTTCCGGCCGCTCTCGAGTCGGCATACGAGGAACGAAAGAATCCGCCACAGGCAAGCGTGGAGGCGGACGCGGTGGTGCCGTCCGACGAGAAGGTCAGCACGGGGTGAGCCTGCGCTAGGGGGGCCGAACGGACCGGTATTCTCGGCGCCGTGTCCATCCGGACCCCTAGGCTGACCGCCGCGCAAGCCCGGCGGATAGCCGTGGCGGCCCAGGGATTTAGCGAGCCGCGGCGCGGCGGCAAGATTACCCGTGCGCATCTGAAGCGACTGATCTCCAGAATCCAAGTGCTGCAACTGGATTCGGTGTCGGTGGCCGTGCGCGCCCACTACGCGCCGGTGTTCAGCCGGCTCGGCCCGTATGACCGCGACGCGCTGGACCGCGCCGCCTGGGGCCCGCGTTCGTCGCGCCTGCTGGCCGAGTATTGGGCGCACGAGGCCGCGCTGATGGCCGTCGACGACTGGCCACTGCTGCGCTGGCGGATGCGCCAGTACCGGCACGGCCGTTGGGGCAGCCACATCGTGAAGGCCAATCCGCAACTGATCGAGGACATCGTGGCCGCCGTCGCCGAGCTCGGGCCCAGCACCGCCGGTCAGATCGAGGCCCATCTGGCCGCCGAGCCGCGCCGGAAAAAGGGAACCTGGTGGACCCGCAGTGACACCAAGTGGGTCGCCGAGGCACTGTTCGCCTCGGGCGTGCTGACCACTGCCACCCGGGTCGGCTTCGCACGCCACTACGACCTTGTGGAGAGGGTGCTGCCGCCCAGCGTGCTGGCCCGCGAGGTCGACGACGAGGAGGCCATCCGCGAGCTCACGCTGCGCGCGGCCGCGGCGCTGGGTGTGGGCACCGAGGCCGACATCCGCGACTATTTCCGGCTGTCGGCCCAGCAGGTCAAGCCGGCCATCGCCGATCTGGTGGCCGCCGGTGAGATCGAAACGGTCGAGGTCGACGGCTGGTCGGCGCCCGCATACCTGCGGGCCGGCCGGACCGTGCCGCGGATGGACCGCGGCACCGCGCTGCTGTGTCCGTTCGACCCGCTGATCTTCTTCCGGCCCCGGGTGGAGCGACTGTTCGGCTTTCACTACCGCATCGAGATCTACACCCCGGCGGCCAAGCGCCAGTACGGCTACTACGTGTGGCCGCTGCTGATGGACGGCCACCTTGTCGCCCGGGTCGACCTCAAGGCCGACCGAGCCTCCAACACGCTGCGGGTTGTGGGCGCATTCGGGGAGCCGGACGTGCCGCCTGCCCAGGCGGCCGCGGCGCTGGCCGGTGAACTCGACTCGATGGCGGCATGGCTGGGGCTAGGTGGGTTCAGCGTGTCCGGCAGGGGCGATTTGGCCGCAGACTTGCGTGCTGCCGTAAAACGGGTCAGCTGATGGCGCCGTCGACGGACAAGGAGCTCAAAGCCACGCTCTGGAAGGCCGCCAACAAACTGCGCGGTTCGCTGTCGGCCAGTCAGTACAAGGACGTCATCCTGGGGTTGGTGTTCCTCAAACACGTCGCCGATTCGCACTGGAAAGCCCTGGCGGACAACGCAACATCGCCGACCATCGGCCGGCTCGTCGACGATGCGCTGGGCGCCGTCATGACGTCGAATCCCGCGTTGGCCGGGATGCTGCCGCGGCTGTACCACGGTGTGGACCAGCGCCGGCTCGGTGAGCTGGTAGGCCTGCTCGAAGGCGCGCGATTCAACCGCCAGGGCACTGGGCGCGCGCGGGACCTGATGGGCGAGGTGTACGAGTACTTTCTCGGCAATTTCGCCCGCGCGGAAGGAAGGCGGGGCGGCGAATTCTTCACTCCGCCCAGCGTCGTGCGGGTGATCGTCGAGGTTCTGGAACCGTCGAGTGGGCGAGTGTACGACCCGTGCTGCGGCTCCGGCGGAATGTTCGTGCAGACCGAGACTTTCATCGCCGAGCACGACGGCAACCCCAAGGACATCTCGATCTACGGCCAGGAGAGCGTCGAGCAGACCTGGCGGATGGCGAAGATGAATCTCGCCATTCACGGCATCGACGGCACGGGACTGGGCGCCCGGTGGGGTGACACGTTTGTCAACGATCAGCACGCGGGCGTCCAAATGGACTATGTGTTGGCCAATCCGCCGTTCAATATCAAAGATTGGGCCCGCGACGAGCAAGACCCACGTTGGCGATTCGGCGTGCCGCCGGCCAACAACGCCAACTACGCCTGGATCCAGCACATCTTGTCCAAGCTGGCGCCAGGTGGTCAGGCCGGCGTGGTGATGGCGAACGGATCGATGTCGTCGAACGCAGGCGGAGAGGGCGATATTCGCGCGCGGATCGTTGGCGCGGACCTGGTGTCATGTGTGGTCGCGCTGCCCGCTCAGCTGTTCCGCAGCACGTCAATCCCGGTGTGCCTGTGGT
>DATKEW010000067.1:0-5595 GCA_035511785.1 Mycobacterium sp. | reverse complement strand
CGATGGTCATAGACCAGTCCGATAATCCCGACCGGGTGGATGGCGATCGCGTCACCGACGGCGACTGGCCGCCGCTTCACACCGTCGGTGCACAGGATCGCCACGTTCGGCTGATTTATGATCGGCGCGGAGGCGTAGCTGGCCCACGGGCCCGGGTTGGTGATGCTGAACGTCGACCCCGTCATCTCCTTGTTCGACAGCTGCTTGGCCCGCGCGGCCGCCGCCTTGGTCGCGATCTCGCTGGCGATGCCACGGATGTTCAGCGAGTCCGCCCCCTTGACGACCGGCACGACCAGGCCCTGCTCGTCCAGATCGACGGCGATACCGAGGTTGACGTACGGGTGCAGCGTCATCGTTTTGGCTTCGAGGTCGATCGCCGAGTTCACCGTCGGGAATGCGCGCAGTGCGTCGCACGTCGCGCGGGAAATGAACGGCAGGTAGCTCAGCGACGCCCCGGTCTCCTTCTTGAACTGCGTCTTGTACTGGCCGCGGAACCGCTCGACGTTGTCGAAGTCGACCTCGACCGAGGTCCACACCGACGCCGCCAGGGTCTGCGACGCCTTCACCGTGTTGGCGGTGATGAGACGTATCCGGCTCAGCGGCACCACTTCGTCGCGTTCGTCGACCACGGCCTTGACCGCCTTCGCCGCGGCCGGAGCGGCTGGAGTGGCGGCCGGAGCCGGGGCCGCCGCGGCGGCCGCAGCGGCGGGGCGTGCGCCCTGCGCCGCGACGGCCTTCTGCACGTCCTCGCGACGGATCCGCCCACCGGCTCCGGTACCCGTTATCGCCGACACGTCGAGTCCGTGTTCTGCAACGAGCCTGCGCACCAGCGGGGACAGCAGCCGGCCTCCCCCATTGCCGGCGGCCGGCATCACGGGAGCGGCCGGCACCGCCGGAGTCGCTGCCGCCGTCGCAGGTTGCGCGCCGCCCCCGGCTGGCGACCCGGACTTGTCGCCGATGCGGGCGAGCACGGTGCCCACCGGCACCGTCTCCCCGCCGTGGACGAGGATTTCCAGGATCGTGCCGTCGTAGGGACTTGGGATCTCCGAATCAACTTTGTCGGTCGACACCTCAAACAGCGGGTCGTCGAATGCGACGTCCTCACCGACCTGCTTGAGCCAGCTGCCGATAGTGCCCTCGGTGATGGACTCGCCGAGCTTCGGCATGGTGACTTCATAGACCGCGCCGTCGCTTGGTGTCGACATTCCGGCCGCCTCGATGGCGGGCCCTTCCGATCCGCCCATCGACGGCGCCGAGGGTTCGGCGAGGGAACGACCACCGGCGGCCGCCACGGCGTGCGACGCGGAGGGCAGCCGGTTTTCGACCGGAGTTCCCTTGCCACCGATGCGCAGCACCGGTGCACCGACCGGAACCGTGTCGCCGGGCTGCGCGAGGATCTCGAGGATCACCCCGTCGTAGGGGCTGGGGATCTCCGAATCGACCTTGTCGGTCGACACCTCGAACAGCGGATCGTCAAATTCGACCTCGTCCCCGACTTGGGTGAACATGGCGCCGATCACGCCTTCGGTGACGGATTCGCCCAGTTTGGGTAGTGCGACGACCCAAGTCTCGTCGGACATTTTCGAGTGCCTCCCGGCGATGTCAGCCGTGCAACGAACGGCCAGAGAACGGAATTATGGTTTCGCCGATTGCTTCGGACAGGCTGGGGTGCGCATGAATCAGCGCGCCGACGTCGGACGGCAACGCCTCCCAGTTCACCGCGAGATACCCCTCGTGCAGCAGCTCGCTGGCCCACGGTCCCGCCAAGTGGAAGCCGAGAATCGGCCCGCCGCGTGCCGCGACCACCTTGACCAGGCCGTCGGTTTCCCCGAGAATCATCGCCCGGCCGTTTCCGGCGAACGAGTCCTTGTGCACCTCGACGTCGTGGCCGGCGTTGCGCGCCTCGGCCTCGGTCATGCCGGCCCAGGCCACCTCGGGATGGGTGTAAACCACCCACGGCACCTTTCCGTAATCCACCGGCGCAGGGTTCTCACCGAGGATGGCCTGCACGGCGACCACCGCCTCGGCGTAGGCCACGTGTGCGAGTCCCGGCGTGTTCACGCAGTCACCGATCGCGTACACGTCCGGACGCGTGGTGGCCATCGTCGCGGTGTCCACCTCGATGAATCCTCGGTCCGACACCTTGACCCCGGATTCGATCAGCCCCATGCTTTCGCTGACCGGCCGGCGTCCGATCGCCACCAGAACCTGGTCGACCTCGATCTTCTCCGCACCCTTGGGGGTTTCGAACGGAACCAGGACCCCGTTGCTGGTGGCTTCGACGGCGCCGACGCGTGCCTCGGCGTGGATATCCGTGCCGCGCTTGGCAAGCGCCTTGGCCAGCACGTTGGCGGTGTCGCGGTCCGGGCCGACGGGCAGGACAGCGGGCGAAAGGGCCTCCAGCAGGGTGGTGCGAACACCCAGGTCGGTGTACACCGAGGCGAACTCGGACCCGATCACGCCGCCGCCGATGACCGCCACCCGCTCCGGCAGTGCGGCGGCTTCGCTAGTGGTCGCGTGGTCGGAGGTGACGATGCGCTCGCCGTCGATCTCGAGGCCCGGAAGTGACCGTGGCTCCGAACCGGAGCAGATGATCACGGCCTTGCCGGTGAGCGTCTGACCATCCACCGACACCGCGCCGGACGCGGTGAGGGTGCCCAAGCCGTTGACGACCGTGACCTTGCGGCGCTTGAGCAGGCCCGAGAGGCCCGTATGCAGCGTGGACACGATGCTTCTCTTGCGCTTGTTGATGCCGGGCCAGTCCGCCGACGGGCCCGCTCCGTCGGCGAGGGCGATGCCGAAGTCGGCGGCATGGCCGACCGTTCGGAACACCTCAGCGGCGTGCAGTAGCGCTTTAGCCGGGATGCAGCCGCGGTGCAGGCAGGCGCCGCCCACGGTTCGCTTCTCGACCAGCGCCACCTTCTGCCCGGCCGACGCCGCATACAGCGCGGCCGCGTAGCCACCGGGGCCGCCGCCGACGACGACGATGTCGAAGTCGCTCATGCTCGTGCCACCTTCTGCAGGATCTCCGCGATCTCCGCCGGCTGCGGGATCATCGCGTCCTCAAGCGGTGGGCTGGTCGGGACCGGCGTGTTCTTCGCGGCGATCCGCACCACGGGCTGATCCAGGTGCCAGAAGCAGCGCTCCTGGACTTCCGCGGCGATCTCGGCGCCGTAGCCCATCCGGCGGGAGGCCTCGTGCAGCACCACAGCTCGGGACGTCTTCTGCACCGAGTTGACGATGGTCTCGATGTCAAGCGGCACCAGCGTTCGGATGTCGATGACCTCGACCGATATGCCGTCCTTGTCCAGCTCGTCGGCGATCTCAGCACCCTGCGAGACGCCCGCCGAGTACGTGATCAGCGTGACGTCGCGTCCTTCCCGGACGACGTTCGCCTGGCCCAGTGGAATCGGATCCAGGCTCAGCGGGCCGTCGCTGCGCAGCCGCCGGTAGAGGTACTTGTTCTCCAGGTAGAGCACCGGGTTGTTGTCCCTGATCGAGCTGATCAGCAGACCGGCGGCGTCCTGCGCGGTGCCGGGCATCACGATCTTCAGCCCGGGCACATGGGCGAAGTAGGACTCCACGCTTTGCGAGTGCGTCGGCCCGGCCCGAAGTCGCGCACCGAACGGCGCGCGCATCGTCACCGGCATCGGATCGCCGTTGCGGTAGTAATGGCGTGCCAGCACGTTGATGATCGGGTCGAACGCGCACGAGATGAAGTCAGCGAACTGGAACTCGACAATCGGACGCAGGCCCACTAGCGCGGCACCCGCCGCCAATCCGGTGAACCCGGTCTCCGCGATCGGCGTGTCGACCACCCGCAGCGGACCGAACTTCTCCAGGAAGCCCTTCGTGACCTTGAATGCGCCACCGAACTGGCCGACATCCTCACCGATCAGGAAGACATCGGGATCGGCCTCCATCTCCGCCATCATCGCCCGACCGATGGCCTCCAGGTAGGTCACCGAGCCGTTGCTGGACTCAGTCGGCATAGACGCCCTCCTCCACTGTGCTTCCATCGGGCATCGGGTCCGCCAGCGCCTTACGCCGGGCGGCGATGGCATGTTGGCGGGCCTGTTCTCTGATGTCTTTCGCGTAGGCCTCGTCGATCACGCCGCCCTCGATCAACGCGTTCCCGAACAGCTCGACGGGATCCTTCTTGCGCCACTCCTCGAACAGTTCCTTGGGCACATAGTCCGCAGGATCGTGCTCGGCGTGGCCGTGCATCCGCATCGTCACCCCCTCCACGAGGGTGGGCCCCTCGCCGCTGCGGGCGCGGGCCACGCCCTCGGCTACCGCGTCGTACACCGCAAGCACGTCGGTGCCGTCCACCTTCACCCCGGGGAAGCCGTACGCCGCGGCCTTGCAGGCGAAGTCCACCGAAGCGGTCTGCAGTGCGATCGGGGTGGAATAGGCGAACTGGTTGTTCTCGATCACGAAAATGCAGGGCAGTTTCATCACGGCGGCCATGTTGACCGATTCATGGAAGTCCGCCCGAGACGTCGAGCCATCTCCGCAGAACGCAAGGCAGACCTTGTCTTCGCCGCGATACTTGGCGGCGAACGCCATTCCGATGGCCACCGGGAAGTTCGCCGGGATGTGGCTGGGCAGGTTGTAGAAGCCCAGGTCCAACCGTCCGTAGTGCAGCGTGCCGTCCCGGCCGCCGGTCGGCGAGGTAGCCTTACCCATGAAGCTGGCCATCACCTGCCAGGCCTCCATACCGCGCCACAAGTGCGCACCGAGGTCGCGGTGGATCGCTGCTATGTAGTCGTCGGGCCGCAGGGTCGCGGCGGCACCGACCGAGATCGCCTCGTGCCAGTGGCCGGTGTAGAGCGAACCCAGCAGGTCACCGGACTTGTACATGGCCACCATCCGGTCCTCCACGGCCCGGGTTTGCACCATTTTCTCGTAAATGCGCTTGAGCAGCTGCGGATCGCGCTCTGCCTGCGACGGAGCCGCAGACTTCGCCCTGGCCTTGGTCGACGTTGTCATATCGGTTCCCGTTTCTCAGCTCGAGAAGAACTCGGTCAGGGCGCGGTTGAAGTCGGCGTTGCGCTCGATCATCGACCAGTAGTTCGTCTCGATTCCATTGGCGATTGCCGTGGCTTCGATCTCCGCTTTCGATGCGGTTGCCATCTCACCTCCGTATCCGAATTTCGTTGTGTAGAAATACTTTCAGGCGGGTGTTGTGACACGTGTTCAGTCGTAGTAGCGGAAGACGAGGTCGGCCACGCAGCACGGCTTCGGCTCGTCGGCCACCTCGTAGGTCAGGCGATAGATCGCTTCCGCTCCCCCGGACAGTTCCTTCACCTCGGGCAACTCGACACGCATCCGGAACCGCGCACCGAGCTTCAGCGGCGCCGGAAAGCGCACCTTGTTGAGTCCGTAGTTGAGGATCACCTTGAAACCCTCGACGGTGCAGATCGACCAGAGCAGACCGGTCGCCATTCCCAACGTGAGGAAACCGTGCTGGACCGTGGTTCCGAACGGGCCTTGGGCCGCACGCTCCGGGTCGACGTGAATGTACTGCTGGTCGCCGGTCAGCTTCGCGAACGTGTTGATGTTCTCCTGGACGACCTCGGTCCAGTCGCTGAC
>DATKEW010000066.1:0-4035 GCA_035511785.1 Mycobacterium sp. | reverse complement strand
AGCAGGCGATCCTCGACGTGCTGCACAGCGACCGGTTCGTCGACATGTCCCCGGCCGAGGTGTGGGCCACGCTGCTCGATGAAGGCGTCTACCTCGGCTCCCAGTCGACCTTCTATCGGCTGCTGCGCCAGGTGGGCGAGGTGCGTGAGCGCCGCGCCCAAGCCACCCATCCTGCGAAGGTGAAACCCGAACTCGTCGCCAACGGGCCGAACCAGGTGTGGTCGTGGGATATCAAATGCCGACGTCGGCATTTGATGTCTTATGCCGACCTCCGAAATATGCCGATGACTTCGGCAATGGTGCAGGCCAATGGTGGTGTTGAGGCGCAAAAGGTCGGCATAGTTGCGTAGTCGAGATCACGCTTCAGGCACGGAAGTGTCTGGAGGTGAGGTCCGTGACGAAGAGATCGCCGACGGCCCGGTCGTATCCGGTGCGGGTCCCGCGGGTTCCGGTGGGTCCTTTGGCGCCGATGGTGCTGGGCGAGTGTTCGGGATGGTTGGCTGGGCTGGGTTATTCGCCGGGTTCGGCAGCTGGGGTCGTGAATGTGTTGGAACGGCTGAGCTGGTGGATGCAGCTGGCGGGCGCCGAGGTCGATGACATCGACGAGGATCTGCTCGCCCGGTTCATCGCAGTCGAGGGATCCCGAGACCTGCCGTGCGTGGCAGTGAAGCAGTGGGTCGGCACGATGCGCAGGTTCTTGACCGCAGCTGGCTATCTGAGTTCGGTTGGGGTCCAATCGGATCCACTTACGCCGGCGCAGACCGCGGTGGCGGACTGGTGTTTGTGGATGCGTGAGCAGCGCGGCCTGGCCGGGAAGACCATCGCGGCCCGTTGTCACTACGCGTCCGGCCTTCTGGATCTGTTGACGGCTGACGGGTCGGTGCAGTGGTGGCGTTTGGACGCGTCGATCGTCAACACGTACGTCGCTGAGCGTGGACGCCCTTACGGCGTTGTTGCTCGTGCTCACATCGTCGGATCTGTCCGCTGCCTGCTGCGGTGGGCGTTGAGCACCGGCCGCGTCGATCGGGACCTGACCGCCGGGATCCTCAAGCCTGCCGGGACGCGGCGATCGTTGCCGCGGGGTGTGAACACCGAGCAGGTCGCGGCCTTGCTGGGCGTATGCGATGCGGCCACCGCGCTCGGGGCGCGGGACCGGGCGCTCGTCATGATCCTCGTGCGGTGTGGCCTGCGTGCTGGCGAGGCCGCCCATCTGAGGCTCGACGACATCGACTGGGCAAGTGGACATCTCAGGATCACCGGCAAGGGGCGCGAGCATTCATTGCCGCTCCCGGTCGATGTGGGCCAGGCATTGGAGGCCTGGTTGCGGCTGCGGCCGCCCGCGCTGGACCGGGCCGTATTCGTGCGACTGCGGGCACCGCGGCAGATGATGACGACCTCGGGCATCTCGGGGATCATCGCCCGGTTGTCGGATCTGGCGGGGATCGACCGGATCTACGCGCACCGGCTGCGGCACACCGCCGCGATGGACGTGTTGGCCGCAGGTGGCACCTTGATCGAAGCCAAGGAGCTTCTCGGTCACGCCTTCACAGTGACCACGATGGCCTACGCGAAAGTCGACCTCGCATCGCTACGCGAGCTGGTCGTCCCGTTCGGGCAGGTGCCGCGATGACGACACTGCGTGAACGACTCGACGAGTACTTGCAGTTGCGCCGATCTCTCGGCTTCGGGCTCAACGACCTCGAACGGCAGGTCGGATTATTCTGCACCTGGCTCGAAGCTCGCAGCCAGACACGGACTTTCACCATCGATGATGCCGTGACGTGGGCGCGGCTCAACCCCGACGCGCACCCATCATGGTGGGCGACCCGCCTGTCGTTGGTGCGCCGCTTCGCCGCCTACCTCAATGCCAATGATGTCGATGTCCCGGTCATCCCCCGTGGCTTGCTGCCGGCCCGCAAGCCCCGAGCCGTTCCTTTCATCTACAGCCAACACGACATCGATGCGTTGCTTGCCGCCTGCGACACCGAGTTCGCCGACGAGCGGATCGCCGCGACGGTACGCGCCGTGATCGGTCTGCTCGCCGCTACGGGCCTGCGGATCGGCGAAGCGCTGAACCTGCGAGTCCCAGACATCGACCAGCACGACGACCTGCTGATGATCAAGGCCGCGAAGTCGCACGAGCGGCTCGTCCCGGTGCACCCGTCCACGACGGCCGCCCTCCTGCAGTACATCGCGCTGCCTGCCCGGATGGCCACACGCCCCGACCCCCACGGCCCGGTCTTCGTGACCTGCAAGGGGACCGGATACATCTACGTGTCATTTCAGTCCTTGTTCAAACGAGTCCGGGAAGCCGCTGGGCTCGCGCCGCGCGGCAGGGCACGCCCCCGTCTGCACGACTTCAGACACACCTTCGCCACCGCGCACATGACCGCGGCCTACGCCCACGGCGGTGACCCCGACCGGGTGCTGTCGCTGCTGGCCACCTGGCTGGGGCACTCCGACGCCGCCCACACCTACTGGTACCTGACCGCGACCGGGGAACTCATGGCCCTGGCCGCCGGCAAGCTCGAACCCATCTCCGAAAGTGAAATGCTATGAACACCTTGGCCATTAGTCTGCAAACCTACTTCACGACCTTCGCCCATACCCAGCGTGACCTGTCTGCCAACACGATCAGTTCCTACCGCGACACCTGGCGGATGCTTCTCAAGTACCTGACCACCACACTCGGGATTCCCGCCGACGCGCTCGACTTCGACGTCGTCACCGCAGCGCACGTCACCGGGTTCCTCGACCACCTCGAACAAGGACGTGGCAACAACACCAGAACCCGCAACGCCCGACTCACCGCGATCCGCGCCGTGCTCGGCCGGGCCCTGCCCGATCATCCCGAGCACGCCGCCACCATCACCCAGGCCCTGGCGATCCCACCCAAACGCACGATCAGGCCCGTCATCGAATTCCTCACCCCCGCAGAGCTCGACGCATTACTCGCCGCACCCGACTCCACGAGCTGGACCGGACGACGCGACCACGCCCTGCTGGCCATGACCGCACAGACCGGTCTGCGTGTCAGCGAGATCTGCTCACTGACCCACGACGACATCTACCTCGGCACCGGCCCGCACATCGCCTGCACCGGCAAAGGACGTCGCCAACGCATCACCCCGCTGACCAGAGCCACCGTCAGCGCCATGACGACCTACCTCGCCGAACGGATGACCCGGCCAGGCTCGGCACTGTTCTGCGGTCATCACGGACAACCGTTGTCCCGCGACGCACTCGAACATCGCCTTGCCAAGCACCTCGCCACCGCGACGACCACCTGTCCCAGCCTCACCGCCAAGCACGTCACCATGCACACCCTTCGGCACACCGCGGCAATGAACCTTCTCGCCGCCGGAGTCGACGTCTCCGTCATCGCGCTATGGCTCGGGCACGCCGACACCCGCAGCACCGACGCCTACCTCCACGCCGACATGGCCATCAAGCAAGCCGCCATCGACCGGACCAGGCCACCCAACGTCAAACCCGGGACCTACCAACCCGAACCCGACATCCTGGCCTGGCTCACTTCGCTCTGACTATGCCGACCACACAGGATCAAAAGCCTTACAGGAGCACACCATTGCTGAAGCCATCGGCATATTTCGGAGGTCGGCATAAGATCTGACGTTCGTGCCGACCGGGGCCGGCGTGGCCTACGTCTGCTTCATCGTTGATGCCTACAGCCGATGGCCATGCATTCGGCGCGCGACGCGCAGTCGATGAGTACTTCGCCGAGCCGAGCAAGCGGCTGCTGCTCAACCGCGTGAACTTCACCAACCGTCTCGCCGTGAAGCCGTAGGAGCAAGACACCTACAAACCACCCCCGATCCGCTGACTGTGAACAACGTGGTGGCGGTGCACCTAACGCCCGTCGCCATGCGGCTGTACGGGACTCCTGGCCTTTTCCGGCTGGCGTTTGAGTCGGACGGGGGAAATGTCCACGAGCGCCCTCCGGCTCGGCGCACCGGCGACCCGCATGCGCCGCATGGTCTTGAGCCGCCGCGTGGGCGTCGCCCAGCGGTGCTG
>DATKEW010000065.1:0-23934 GCA_035511785.1 Mycobacterium sp. | reverse complement strand
GGAAGCCATTGGGCAAACGGCGGTTTGGGCAACTCGGTCAGATCGAGCACGGCGCGTGCCGCCTCGTTGTTCTCCAAAACGTTGCGACACATGTGGTCCCAGTAAACCCGGAATTCCTCCCAGGACGCCGGCACCGGCCGCGTGCTCATGCCGTACATCCGATACCAGTCGACGTGTTCGTCGAACAGCTGGCGCTTTTGCGCTTCGGTCAAGCCGCCGCAAAACCGTTCGGCCACATGAATAGTGCCGACAAAGAAGGTGGCGTGCGCCCAGTAGAAGACATCGGGGTTCAACGCGTGGTAGCGGCGGCCCTGATCGTCAACGCCCTTGATGTTGATGTGGTAGTCGCGTACCTCGGCGCCGGTGACCGGGGCACGTTCCCCGTCGAAAACGACACCGCCGATCGGGTACAACGACCGCAGCAGCCGGGGCCACCGCTCCCGGAAGAACGTCGAGTGATCGATGACTGCCGCGCCCAGTTGCGGGTGCATGTTTTGCATCGATCCCGCCCACGGACCCTGCAACATGCCGCGCCAATCCCCGAAGTACCGCCAGGTCAGGGAATCCGTGCCGAGCGGGATCGGCGGCGCGTCATAGCCGACCGGCGACACCGGACAGCCACCGGCCACCCCGTCGAGCCCAGTGGCCGACCCGGCAAGAGTTGCCCCGCCGCCGGACGTGGTCGAGTCGCTCGAGGCTGCGGCCCTGGTCAGCGGGCAGGCTGCGGACGTATGTTGAGTCACTATTGGATTCCTTGGTAAATTTCCGTAATTCTGACTACATGCGTTGTCAGTTTTCAGCTTAGGAGCGATGTGCAGCCCGGTCAACGACGGGGCCGTTGGACCGGCGTCCCCCTGGAGAGTCGGCTCGCTCTTCGCCGCGACAACCTCATCAACGCCGGTGTGCAGCTGCTGGGCAGCGACCGTGGACCCGCGCTGACCGTCCGTGCGGTGTGCCGCAAGGCCGCGCTGACCGAACGCTATTTCTACGAGAGCTTTTCTGACCGTGACGAATTCGTGCGGGCGGTCTACGACGACGTGTGCACGCGGGCGATGAACACCCTTACCTCGGCGAAGACTCCCCGGGAAGCCGTCGAACAATTCGTCGAGCTGATGGTCGACGACCCGGTGCGTGGGCGGGTGCTGCTGCTGGCACCGGCGGTGGAGCCGATACTGACCCGCTCCGGCGCGGAGTGGATGCCCAATTTCATCGATCTGCTGCAGCGCAAGCTTTCCCGGATCGGCGATCCCGTGCTGCAGAAAATGATTGCGACCAGCCTGGTCGGCGGCCTGTCGAGTCTGTTCACCGCGTACCTGAACGGACAGCTTGGGGCCACCCGGAACGAATTCATCGACTACTGCGTCAGCATGCTGTTCAACACCGCAGCCCCCTACGTCCCCACGCCTGAGCTGGGCAAATCCGAGTAAGCGCGTCGCAGTACTTGGTCTCACTACCGAGCGCGGACGCGTCGAACCGGGATGAGACGCGCGGGCGAGGGAACTTGATGCTACTGAGGTACACAGATATATTGGTGCAACCATCAGACACAGATAACTGGAGGCCCTATGTCAGCCGAGCTGACAAACCTACAGCTGCTCCACGAACTTGAGCCGGTCGTCGAGAAGAACCTGAACCGGCACCTGAGCATGCACAAGAACTGGAACCCGCACGACTACATCCCGTGGTCGGACGGCAAAAACTTCTACGCGCTCGGCGGGCAGGATTGGGACCCGGAGCAGAGCAAGCTCTCCGACGTGGCCCAGGTGGCGATGGTGCAGAACCTGGTCACCGAGGACAACCTGCCGTCGTACCACCGCGAGATCGCGATGAACTTCGGCTTGGACGGCCCCTGGGGCCAGTGGGTCAACCGCTGGACCGCCGAAGAGAACCGGCACGGGATCGCGCTGCGCGACTACCTGGTGGTGACCCGCGCGGTCGACCCGGTCGAATTGGAGAAGCTGCGCATCGAGGTGGTGAACCGGGGCTTCAGCCCGGGCCAGAACCGCCAGATTCGAGACGAACTGTTCGCCGAGAGCCTGTTCGATTCGGTCATCTACGTCACGTTCCAGGAGCTGGCCACCCGGATTTCGCACCGCAACACCGGTAAAGCCTGCAACGAGACGATCGCCGACCAGTTGCTGGCCAAGATCTCGGGCGACGAGAACCTGCACATGATCTTCTACCGTGATGTCAGCGAGGCCGGGTTTGAGGCTTCGCCCAATCAGGCGATGAGGTCGCTGCACAAGGTGCTGCGCAACTTCCAGATGCCGGGCTTCCAGGTGCCCGAGTTCCGCCGCAAGGCCGTGTTCATCGCCGTCGGCGGCGTGTACGACATCCGGATCCACCTCGACGAGGTCGTCATGCCGGTGCTGAAGAAATGGCGCATCTTTGAGCGTGAGGACTTCACCGGCGAGGCGGCCTGGATGCGTGACGACCTGGGGGTGCTGATCAAAGAGCTTGAGACGGCCTGCGACAAGTTCGAGGTGTCCAAGCAGCGCCAACTCGAGCGGGAAGCCCGCACGGGCAAGAGGGTCACCGCATGCGAGCTCCATAAAACCGCGGGCAAGCTGGTAATGAGCCGGCGGTAGCTGCGCGGTGCGCATCGGACCCATCGCGCTCGCCAGCCCAGTTGTGCTGGCCCCGATGGCTGGTGTGACGAACGTCGCGTTCCGGATGCTGTGTCGTGAACTCGAGCAATCCAAGGTCGGCACCGTGAGCGGGCTCTACGTCTGCGAGATGGTGACCGCACGCGCGCTGGTCGAGCGCCATCCGGTCACCATGCACATGACCACGTTCTCCCCGGACGAGTCGCCGCGCTCGCTGCAGCTCTACGCCGTCGACCCCGAGACCACCTACGCGGCCGCCAGGATGATCGCCGACGAAGGTCTGGCCGATCACATCGACATGAACTTCGGCTGCCCGGTGCCCAAGGTGACCAAACGTGGCGGCGGAGCGGCGCTGCCTTTCAAGCGGCGGCTATTCGGCCAGATCGTCGCCGCGGCCGTGCGCGCCACCGAGGACACCCCGATACCGGTAACCGTCAAGTTCCGCATCGGCATCGACGACGACCATCACACCCACCTCGATGCCGGGCGCATCGCCGAAGCCGAGGGTGCCGCCGCGGTCGCGCTGCACGCGCGGACGGCCGCTCAGCGCTATTCCGGCACCGCCGATTGGATGCAGATCACGCTGCTCAAGCAGCATGTCCAGACGATTCCGGTGCTCGGGAACGGCGACATCTACGATGCCAGCGACGCGCTGACCATGATGGCCACCACCGGATGTGACGGCGTTGTCATCGGCCGTGGATGCCTGGGTCGGCCGTGGCTGTTCGCCGAGCTGTCGGCCGCGTTCACCGGCAGCCCGCCGCCCGCCCCGCCCACCCTGGGTGAGGTCGCCGACATCGTCCGCCGGCACGGCCAGTTGCTGACCGCGCATTTCGGCGAAGACAAGGGGATGCGCGATATCCGCAAACACGTCGCCTGGTATCTGCACGGATTCCCCGCCGGATCCGAGTTGCGGCGAGCACTGGCGCTGGTCAGGACGCTCGACGAACTTGACTCCCTGCTGGACCGGCTGGACGGCGCTGTCCCTTTTCCGGACGCAGCGACCGGACCCCGGGGTCGGCAGGGCTCGCCCGCCCGCGTGGCCCTGCCCGACGGCTGGCTGACCGACCCCGACGACTGCACCGTGCCGGCCGGGGCGGACGTGATGCACTCCGGCGGCTGAGCCGACGCGCTCGCGAAATCGCGTCTCGCGAGATTACTCAGTACGATGTGGACCTTGCTGCATTGCGCTCTGTGGCGGATCGGTTTACCCCGCCGCACGAGGGCTACAGATACGGCGGCACCGCACGGGGCGGCGCTGATAGCACCAGCTTGCGTTGACGCATGCACACGGACACCACTGACGTCCGCATCAGAGATTCGGAGGCCGGTAGGACATGAGTGACGGCGAGTATGACGCCACTCTTGGCTATCGGCGGACCTCCCGCACTGGCGCCGGCCCCGGGGTGAGCCCGAGCCCGCAGCCGGCGCTACATGCCGCGCCGTGGGAGCGGCTCTGTGCGCCGGAGCACAATGACGCCGCCCACCGATGGCAGGTCCAGCCGGCCGTCATCGAGTCCGCGGAGCCCTTCGTCGAGCGCGAGCCCCCCGTCGAGCCCGAAGCGGATGGCAACGAGGGGAACGGATCTCACACCCACGGCGCAGTCAGCGTCGCTGACCTGATCGCGAAAATCGGCGCCCCGGCTCCTGACCGGCCGGCCCATCATCACGTAGCCGCCGATACCGAGGTTGAGCCGGACGTACCGGTCGAGCTACAGGCCACCCAGATCATCGACACCCCGGCCTACTCGCTCGACGTCGTCTCGGGGCTCCCCGACCTCGGGGACGCCCACGGCCCGAACGTCGATGACTCCGAATCCGACGGGGCCACCGAGGCGCCCACCGCATCGCGTCGCCGGCCGCTTTTGCTCGCCGGGCGCTCGCTGACGGCATTGTTTGCCGTGCTTTCGCTGGTGCTAACCGGCGGGGCATGGCAGTGGAGCGCGTCGAAGAACAGCCGCCTCAACATCGTCAGTGCGCTCGACCCGCAATCGAGCGACATCCGCGACCCCGGTGGGCAGTACGGCGACGAAGACTTCTTGATCGTCGGGGTCGACTCACGCGCGGGGGAGAACGCCAACATGGGTGCCGGCGACACCGACGACGCCGACGGCGCCCGCTCGGACACCGTGATGCTGGTCAACATTCCGGCGAACCGCAAACGCGTGGTGGCGGTGTCCTTCCCCCGCGACCTGGCGATCACGCCGATGCAATGCGAAGCCTGGAACCCCGACACCGGCAAGTACGGACCCATCTACGACAAGAAGACGGGGACCTGGGGTCCCAAAAAGGTCTACACCGAGACCAAACTGAACTCGGCTTTCTCGTTCGGCGGCCCCAAATGTCTGGTGAAGGAAATCCAGAAACTGTCCGGTTTGAGTATCAACCGGTTCATTGCCGTCGACTTCGCCGGGTTCGCCCGCATGGTGGACGCTCTCGGCGGCGTCGAGGTGTGCAGCAGCACTCCGCTGCACGACTACGAGCTGGGCACCGTCTTAGAACACGCGGGCCGCCAAGTCGTCGACGGGCCAACCGCGTTGAACTATGTGCGAGCCCGCCAGGTCACCACCGAAACCAACGGTGACTACGGCCGCATCAAACGTCAGCAATTGTTCTTGTCGTCGCTCCTGCGCTCGCTGATCTCCGAGGACACCTTGCTCGACCTCAACAAGCTCAACAACGTCGTCAACATGTTCATCGGCGACACCTACGTCGACAACGTCAAGACCAAAGACCTCGTCCAGCTCGGCCAGTCATTGCAGGGCATCGCGGCCGGGCACATCACATTTGTCACCGTGCCCACCGGCGTAACCGACCAGAACGGTGACGAGCCGCCGCGCATGTCCGATATGCGGGCGCTCTTCGATGCCATCATCAACGACGACCCGCTACCGCAGGAAAACGACCAGAACGCACAGAATTTGGGGACCTCCCCAACCTCGGGGCCGACAACCGCCCCCACTACCAAGAGGACACCGCCCCCTAGCGCGGCGCCGGAGGCCCAACGCCAGCAGGTCACGACGACCTCGCCGCAAGACGTCACGGTGCGGGTATCCAACGCGACCGCGCGGACCGGCCTTGCCACGAGCGCCACCAGCCAGCTCAAGGGGGACGGCTTCAACGTGATGACGCCGGATGATTACCCAAGCTCGGTGAACCTGACGACGGTATTGTTCTCGCCCGGCAACGAGCAGGCCGCGGCAACGGTGGCGTCGTCGTTCGCCAACGCGAGGGTCCAGCGGGTCTCCGGCTACGGGCAGGTCATCCAGGTGGTACTCGGCCCAGACTTCGACTCCGTCACCACTCCCCCGCCCAGCGGCTCGTCGATCAGCATGCAAATAGCACGCGGCTCCGGCAACGCGCCGACCAAGCTGCCCGAGGACCTGACCGTCACCAACGCGGCCGACACCACCTGCGAGTAACCGTTTTTGGCGTCACTTGTCCGCCGTTTCCGGCGTTGAGAACGTAGGCTTGGCGGCATGCGGACCGCCTACCATGAGCAGCTCGCGGATCTGTCAGAGCGGCTCGGCGAGATGTGCGGGCTGGCCGGGGTCGCCATGGAGCGGGCGACCCAAGCCCTGCTGCAGGCCGACCTGGTGCTGGCCGAACAGGTGATCTCAGACCACGAAAAGATCGCCAGGCTGAGCGCCCGCGCCGAGGAGAGCGCCTTCGTACTGCTGGCGTTACAGGCCCCGGTCGCGGGTGATCTCAGGTCGATCGTGAGCGCCATCCAGATGGTGGCCGACATCGACCGGATGGGCGCGCTGGCCCTGCACGTTGCCAAGATCACCCGTCGGCGCCATCCCCAGCACGCTCTGCCCGAAGAGGTCAACGGTTATTTCGCCGAGATGGGCAGAGTCGCAGTCGAATTGGGTAATAGTGCGCAAGAGGTGGTGTTGTCCCGCGACCCCGAGAAGGCCGCCCGGATCGGCGAAGAAGACGACGCGATGGACGATCTGCACCGGCACTTGTTCTCAGTGCTGATGGATCGGGAATGGAAACACGGTGTGGCAGCCGCCGTCGACGTGACGTTGCTGGGCCGGTTCTACGAGCGCTTCGCCGACCACGCCGTCGAGGTCGCCAGGCGCGTCATCTTCCAGGCGACCGGCAGATTCCCTGAGGAGGATGCGGCTCATCCCTCGTATTAGCCGAAGCGGCCGGAGATGTAGTCCTCGGTGGCCTTCTGGGTGGGGTTGGAGAAGATCTTTTCGGTGTCATCGATCTCGATCAGCCGGCCGGGCTTACCTACGGCTTCGAGGTTGAAAAACGCCGTCTGATCGCTCACCCGGGCGGCCTGCTGCATGTTGTGAGTGACGATGACGATGGTGTAGTCCTGTTTGAGCTCACTGATCAGGTCTTCGATGGCCATCGTCGAGATCGGGTCCAGCGAGGAGCAGGGCTCGTCCATCAGCAACACATCGGGTTGCACGGCGATGGCCCGGGCGATGCACAAGCGCTGCTGCTGTCCTCCGGACAATCCGCCGCCGGGCCTTTCCAATCGGTCCTTGACCTCATCCCACAGGTTCGCGCCGCGCAGTGAGTACTCGGCGGTGTCATCGAGCAGCTTGCGATTGCGAACACCTTGCAGCTTCAGGCCGGCCACCACGTTGTCACGAATCGACATGGCGGGGAACGGGTTTGGCCGCTGGAACACCATCCCGATTGCGCGGCGCACCCCCACCGGGTCGATATTCGAGGCATAGATGTTTTCGTCGTCGAGCAGCACACTGCCCTCGACGCGGGCGCCGGGGATCACCTCATGCATCCTGTTGAGCGTGCGCAGTACGGTCGTCTTGCCGCAGCCGGACGGGCCGATGAAGGCCGTCACACTGCGGGGCAGAATCGACAACGACACGTCGGAGACCGCGTGAAACGGCCCGTAATAGATGTTGACGTCCTTCAGGTCCAATCGCTTGGCCACTAACGACTCCTGCCTACGACTTCTTGGGGGCGACGATTTTCGCGACCGCCCTGGCCCCGACATTGATTACCGCGATCATCAGGATGAGGGTTAGTGCGGCACCCCACAACCGATCCGTGGGAACCGGGTTGACGCCGGCACCGGCCGATGTCTGGTTGTAGATCATGCCGGGCAGCGACCCCATGAACCCGCTGAAGATGTCGAAGTTCATTGCCTGCGCGTAGCCGACCAGGATCAGCAGCGGGGCCGTTTCACCCATCACTCTGGCCACCGCCAGCATGATCCCCGTGACAATGCCCGACATCCCCGTCGGAATCACAACCCGGGCAATGGTTTTCCACTTCGGAACACCCAGCGCGTAGCTGGCCTCGCGCAGATCAACCGGAACGATCCGCAGCATCTCCTCGGTCGCCCGCACAATCACCGGGAGCATCAACATCACCAGGGCCAACGACACCGCGAACTCGGAACGCGGAAAACCCAGCGTCACAACCCACAACGCATAGATGAACAATGCGGCCACGATCGAGGGCACACCGGCCAGGATGTCCACCATGAACGAGGCCAGCCTGCCCAGTGTGGTGCCGCCACCATATTCGACCAGGTAGATCGCGACCATGACGCCGATCGGAATGGAGATCACGGCGCATACCAATCCCTGCAGCACGGTGCCGACGATCGCGTGGTAGGCGCCGCCGCCGGCCACGAATGCTGTCATACCCGCCTGTGAATGCGTCCACCACACAGTCGACGTGATCGCCTTGAACCCCTTGGCGATTACCGAGCACAGCACCCACACCAACGGCATCAGCGCGACCACCACCGATACCGACACCAGCACGGTCGCAACGTGGTTGGCGATTCGACGGCGCCGGCCGAGCACCGAGATCGTCCTCGCCTTGAGGGGGCGGTCCAAGATCGAGGTCATCGGCGCAACCTTCTGGTTCTGGTCCCGGTGACAGCGCCACGCGCCAGGGCGTCAACCAGAAAGGTGAGCAGAAAAAGCACCAGGCCCGCAGCAATATAAGCGCCGGCCTTGTATCGGTCATCGAATTCCCACGCGGTGGCCGCGATCTTGGTCGCGAAGGTCGAACCGCCGTCGAATAACGACCAACCGAATGCTGATTGGGTGCCGCGCAAGACGATCAGCAGCGCGACCGTCTCACCCAGAGCACGGCCGAGGCCCAACATCGCACCGCTGATGTATCCGGAGCGCCCGAACGGCAGCACCGTCGTCTTGACCACTTCCCAGCGGGTGGCGCCGAGCGCCAGCGCGGCCTCGATCTGATCCTGCGGGGTCTGGACGAACACTTCGCGGGTGACCGCGGTGATGATCGGCAGGATCATCACCGCCAGCACAATCCCGCCGGTGAAGACGGTGCCACCGCCGGCCACCGACACATTTCCAGTGGCGAACAGGACGCACCAGCCCAGGGTCTGGTTGAGCCAGGTCGCAATGGGTCGCAGCTGGGGTGCCAGTACATGCAAGCCCCAGACGCCGTAGATGATCGAGGGAACCGCGGCCAGCAGATCGACTGTGTAGGCCAGCAGTCCGGCAACCCGCCGTGGCGCGTATTGCGTGAGGAAGATCGCGACGCCCAGGGCTACCGGCATAGCCAGGATCAACGCTAACAGCGCCACGAGCACGGTCACCTGCAGCAGATCGAAGATTCCGAAGTGCATCGCCGAGGTGTCGGTTGTGACCCAATTGCCGCCGTAGCTGAAGAAGTTCTCTCGGTTGCGCTTCAAGGCGGGTATCGCGCGCAACAGCAGGAATGCGCCGATCGCAACGATGAGGACGACGACCAGGACACCGGAGCTCTCTGCCAGCCAGCGAAATATCCTATCCCCCAGGCGTGGTCGGCCATCTCCCCACGGGCTGATGGGGACGACCGGCGACTCCGGGAACGGCGCAGCGACAACCGCACCCGAACCTGCGTCGGCTGGGTTTGGTGTCGTCACTGCGAGCCCGTCACAGTTCTGCTGTCGCTCCTTAAGCCCATTGGCTACTGCAGTGCGTTGATCGCGGTGACCAATCGCTCCTTGACTTTATCGGGCAGCGGAACATAGCCGGCGGCCGAAAGGCCGGCCTGACCGCTGTTGGCGGCCACGGTGATAAACGACTTGATTGCCTGGGAGGTGTTCGGGTCGTAGCCTTTCGAGCACACGATTTCGTACGTGGCCAGCACCAACGGGTATGCGTGCGGGTCTTTCGTGTCATACATCGGGTTCAGGTCGAGCACCAGGTCGTTGCCGTCGGCCGCGAACCGGGCCGCGTTGATCGCGTTGCTTGCCGTGTCATTGCTCAGCGCAACCACGCCATTGCCGGTATCGATTTGGGCGTAGGCCAGACCGGCCTGGTCGGCGAAGCCTTTCTCGACGTATCCGATCGCGCCCGGAGCGGTCCGGACGGCCTGAATAACGCCCGCCGACTTCATGGCGCCTTCGCCGACACCGCCCTGGAATTCGGTGCCGACCCCCCTGGTCCAGCTCTGCGGTGCGGCGGCCGTCAGATATTTCTGTACGTTGTCGGTCGTGCCCGACGAATCCGCCCGGTAGATCGGCAGGATCTTGGTGTCCGGCAGGGCTACGCCCGGATTGAGCGCCGCGAGTATCGGGTCATTCCAGGCCGTGATCTTGCCGCTGAAGATCCTGGCCAGCGCGTCGCTACTGAGGACCAGCCCCTGAATGCCCGGCAGGTTGTAGACCAGTGCGACTGGCCCGAACACCAGCGGCAGGTCCCACGCCGGATTTCCGTTGCAGCGTTTGGCGGCCGGGCCGATCTGATCCGCGACCAGTGGAGAGTCCGCTCCCGCGAAGTCGACATGTCCGGCAATGAACTGCTCCCGGCCGGCGCCCGACCCGGTCGGGTTGTACGAGACACTCTTGCCGGGGCAGTACTGACCCCACACCTGGTTGAACAGTGCCATCGCGTTCTGTTCGGCGGTCGACCCCTCCGCCGTCAGTCCATTTTTGCCGGCGCAGGCCGCCGCGCCGCCTGGTCCAGAGACGGCCGTCGCCGAGGCGCCGCGGCCGTTGTTGTCGCTCCCGCAGGCGGTCATGCCCCCACCAGTGACCGCGACGGTCAACAGCACTGCCGTCAGCGCCCTGCCCACCTTGTCGAGCCTCACCGATCTCGCTTTCTACGCACCTCGGACGCATGTGGGCGCCGCTGGCTGTCTCCAAAAGGGAGGTTGCCAAGTCACCGCGAAAGTATGCTTTGACACCGCCCGTATAGGTGGGGAGAAAGTGAATGCGGAGTGAACATTCGGGGTTCCACGCCGCGTGTACCTGCGTTTCCGGTCAGCCGGCGAGCCGCGCATAGGCCGTGTCGACGCTGTAGGTGGTGAAACCCGACCGCTCGTACGTCCGCACCGCCGCGACGTTGTCCGACTCCACGTAAAGCATCACGGTCGGTTCGGCCGAGTCGGCCAGCCGCCGCGCCAGCGACTCAACACCGATGGATGTCAACAGCGGGCCCAGGCCGCGTCGCTGCGCCGACGGGTCGATGCCCAGGACGTAGACCTCGCCCAGGCCCGGTTGATCGAGGTGCACTTTGGTCCAGTGGAAGCCCAGTAGCCTGCCAGCCTGGTCAGTCGCGGAGTCGCCGAACGCCAGGAACAAGCCCGCCGGGTCGAACCACGGTTCGCTGCGCCGCTCCGCCAACTCGACCGCGGTCCACCCGCCTTGTTCGGGATGTTCGGCGAACGCCGCGTTGTTGACCCGCAGCAGCTCGGCGTCATCGCCAGGACCCGCGTAGGTGCGGATCCTCACCCCCGGGAGAGGAGCCACTGAGTCGGGGACGCCACGCAGCGAGCGTCGCATCTGGACCAGTTCGCGGACTGGAACCAGACCCAGCGCCGACGCGGTGGCCTGCGCGGGCTCGAGGGTGGCGTGCGCCCAGAACTGGTTGTGCCCAGCGGTCTTGGCCAGCGCCGCCTGTCCCATCGCGGCGCCGATACCGCGTCGGCGGGCTTGCGGGTGCACCACCAGCTCCGCCATGCCGGCGCCCTCATCGCGTGGCGGGCTGAGGTTGAGGTAGCCGATGATCGTATTTTCTGTGGCGTTGGTGACCAGCAAATGCTCGGTGCGGTCGTGGCCGAGCTCCCGTAGCACCTGTTCGCCGACGGGCGCCACCCCGTCGAAGTCGGTTGCCGCGGCGACGAGTTCGCGCACCCCCTGCTGCTCTTCGGCGGTCAGTGCGGAGCGCCAGTCAGGCCCCCGGTCCGACCACGTCACTGACTGCGCAACGGGTCGGCCAGCGGGTCGTGCAGACCGTCAGAGTCGGGTTCGGCCTCTTCGGCGTCGTCGAGCTCGGCGATCGGCGCTCGGCCGCGCGCTGGCCGGACGGCCTTGTAACCCACGTTGCGAACCGTGCCGATCAGCGCTTCGTACTCCGGGCCGAGTTTGGCCCGCAGTCGCCGTACGTGCACATCGACGGTCCGGGTGCCGCCGAAGAAGTCATACCCCCACACCTCGTGCAGCAGTTGGGCCCGGGTAAACACCCGGCCGGCATGCTGGGCCAGGTATTTCAGCAGCTCGAACTCTTTGTAGGTGAGGTCGAGCGGACGGCCGCGCAGCCGCGCGGTGTAGGTGCCTTCGTCGATCACCAGCTCGCCCAGGCTCACCTTGCCCGCGCTTTCCTGGTCGGCCAGCCCGCCGCGCCGGCCGACCACCAGCCGTAGTCTGGCGTCGATCTCGGCCGGCCCGGTACTGGGCAGCAGGATTTCGTCCAAACCCCAGTCAGCGCTGACCGCCACTAGGCCGCCTTCGCTGACGACCGCCAAGACCGGGACCGACCGGCCCGCCGTACTCAACAGGCGGCAAAGCCCGCGCGCCGACGATAAGTCGATGCGCGCGTCGACGAGCACGGCGTCCGCGGCTCCGGCCTCCAGTAACGAGGACGGTTCTGGCGGCGCCGTCCGGACGGTGTGAGGGAGCAGCGACAAGGACGGCAGGACCGGGTCGGGATGCAGCTCCGAGGTCAGCAGTAAAAGCTCCAACAAGCCCCTCCAGCTCGGGGGAAAGGCATCTCCCAAATCGATGACGCAATACGGCGTTAGTGGCCAGGTCATCTAACGATAACGTGCTACCTGGTCGTTGGCCCGGTGACGAAGCCCTTCGGCGCGGAGTGTGACGAAGTGCTCTGGCTGGAGTGTGAGGGGCCGGCACCCGGCGCCGTGCAGCGCGCCGGCGGATGGACAGGCCACAATATGCGGATGCGCAAGGTGCTGATCGGCGTGATCGCGGCGGCCGCCGTAGCCGTGATTGCCATCGGAGCCATCGGCGTCGACTACGGAGCCAGCATCTACGCCGAGTACCGGCTGTCGTCCAACGTGCGCAAAGCCGCAAATTTGGGGTCAGACCCATTCGTCGCCATCCTGGCTTTCCCATTCCTTCCGCAGGCGATGCGCGGCCACTACAACCAGCTGGAGATCAAGGCCAACGCCGTCGATCATGCGACGGTTGGCAAGGCCACCCTCGAAGCCACGATGTACTCGATAGACCTGACCTATGCGTCCTGGCTGATCAGGCCCGATGCGAAGCTCCCGGTGGGCAGACTGGAGAGCCGCATCATCATCGATTCGATGCACCTGGGCCGGTACATGGGCATCACCGACCTGATGGTTGAGGCACCACCAAACGAAACCAACACCGCCACCGGCGGCATCACCGCATCGGGCATCTCCGACAGCCACGGTCTGGTGTTCAGCGGCACGCCCCACTCGGCCGGTTTCGAGCACCGGGTCAGCGTCTCGGTGGACCTTTCCATCGCCCCCGACGACGAGGCGACCCTGGTGATGACGCCGACCGGCGTCCTGACCGGGCCGGACACGGCCAACCAAGCCGTTCCGGACGACAAGCAGGATGCGGTGCTGCACGCCTTCAGCACCAGGCTGCCCGATCAGCGGCTCCCGTTCGGGGTCGCGCCCACCAGCGAGGGGGCACGTGGCTCCGACGTCATCATCGAAGGCGTCACCCGGGGAGTAACAATCAGCCTCGACGGGTTTAAGCAGTCATGATGACCGTCACCATCGCAATCGTCACGGCCGCCGTCGTGGCAGCTCTTGCAGGGTGGTTGCTCACCCGGCGCTCAGGAAATATCCGCGAGGTTCATCCCGAGTCGGTGCGGGGCGCCGACTCGGACTCCGCTGACCTGGGGCTTTCCCGCACCGGACCGACCGTTGTGCATTTCAGCGCCCCGTGGTGCGGACCTTGCGATCGCGTTCGTCGGGTAGTCGACCAGATCTGCGACGACCTGGGCGATGTGGCCCACGTCGAGGTTGACCTGGATGCCAATCCGCGGGCCGGACGCCGATTTTCGGTGCTGTCGCTGCCTACCACGTTGATCTTTGATGTCGACGGGCAGCAGCGATACCGGGCCTCGGGGGTGCCCAAGGCCGCCGATCTGCGGTCAGTGCTCGAACCGCTGTTGGCTTGATCACCATGTCATTGGGTAAGCTTGCCGTCGTGTCAGCCCGCCTCGAGCCCATGCTCACCAAGCGTCGCGCAGTTGATTTGTGCCGCCTCGCGGGTTGTTGCTGTTGCTGTAGCTGCTGAGTAGCCGCGCCCTTCCGCGTCGCTCTCGGAGCAGCCGCGGAGCCCTACCGTGGCATGCCTCCCACCGTTTCCGTGCCGCAGGCCTACCTAGGAGTCGTTCGTGTCAAGCAGCATCAGCACCACCCAGCCCGACCGCGTCGATGTCCGCGGGCCCAGGTTCGCCGCCTGGGTCACGACCGTGGTCCTGGTCGTCACGCTGGTTGTCTCGGGGATCAGTCCAGTGGCGGCCGCCGTCGTTCTCGGCCTGCAGGCCGTGGTCTTTGCCGTCGGCGCCCTAGGTGGGCCGCGCCGGCATCCCTATGGACGGCTGTTCGCCGCCGTCGTGGCGCCCCGGCTGGGCCCGGTCACCGAACGCGAACTAGTGCCACCGCTGAAGTTCGCGCAATTTGTCGGCTTAATCTTCGCCGTCGTCGGTGCCGCCGGTTTCGCCGGCGGCGCTTCCTTGGTGGGCATCATCGCCACCGCCGCCGCTTTGGTTGCCGCCTTCCTGAATGCGGCCTTCGGCATCTGCCTTGGCTGCCGGCTCTACCCGGTTGTCGCGCGCTTCCGGCCGTCCGCCCCCGCGCAACCCGTTTGACGACCCCGTGAGAAGAAATCGAAAGGATCCCCACCATGGCACGCTCCGACGTCCTGGTCTCCGCTGACTGGGCCGAGAGCAATCTCGACGCCGCAAACGTCGTCTTCGTCGAGGTCGACGAGGACACCAGCGCCTACGACGGCAGCCACATCGCCGGCGCGATCAAGCTGGATTGGCGCTCCGATTTGCAGGACCCCATCAAGCGTGACTTCGTCGACGCTCAGCAGTTCTCCAAACTGCTATCCGACCGCGGCATCTCCAACGACGACACGGTAATTCTCTACGGCGGCAACAACAATTGGTTCGCCGCCTACGCGTACTGGTACTTCAAGCTGTACGGGCACGACAAGGTCAAGCTGCTCGACGGCGGTCGCAAGAAGTGGGAGCTCGACGGGCGCCCGCTGTCCACCGACACCGTCCGCAGGCCCGCGACCTCCTACATCGCGGCCCCGCCGGACAACAGCATCAGAGCTTTCCGGGACGAGGTCATCGCGGCCATCAACGTCAAGAACCTCGTCGACGTGCGCTCCCCTGATGAGTTCTCCGGCAAGATCCTCGCGCCGGCACACCTTCCGCAGGAGCAGAGCCAGCGGCCGGGCCACATACCCGGCGCGATCAACGTGCCGTGGAGTAAGGCCGCCAACGAGGACGGCACCTTCAAGTCCGACGAGGAGTTGGCCAAGCTGTACGCCGACGCCGGTCTGGACGGCACCAAGGAAACAATTGCGTACTGCCGAATCGGGGAACGTTCGTCGCATACCTGGTTCGTTTTGCAGGAATTGCTCGGGCATCAAAACGTCAAGAACTACGACGGCAGTTGGACGGAATACGGCTCCCTGGTGGGTGCCCCGATCGAGTTGGGAAGCTGATATGTGCTCTGGACCGAAACAAGGACTGGCATTGCCGGCCAGCGTCGACCTGGAGAAGGAAACGGTGATCACCGGCCGTGTCGTGGATCGCGACGGCCAGGCCGTCGGGGGCGCCTTCGTCCGATTGTTGGACTCGTCGGATGAGTTCACGGCCGAGGTCGTCGCGTCGGCCACCGGTGACTTCCGGTTCTTCGCCGCGCCAGGCTCCTGGACGGTGCGCGCGCTGTCCGCGGTCGGCAGCGGCGATGCCGTGGTGACGCCGTCCGGCGCGGGCATCCATGAGGTAGACGTCAAGGTCGCCTGACCGAGCGGGCCCGGACCGGGATTCCGCCGCATGCCCCGTAACGAATACACTCGTCCCCGTGGTGCTCTTCTTCGAAATCATGCTCGTCGTGGCGGTCGTGGTCATCTCATGGTTTGCGCTGTATACGCTCTACCGGCTCATCACTGACGAGTCGTGATCCCCGACGAGGGCCCGGCCGCACCGGCCGGTCCCGCCGGTTTCGGCGATCGTGCCGTGGCTGCCGCTGCCGAACGCGCCAAGGTGACCGCAACCCGCAATATCCCCGCCTTCGACGATTTGCCCGTCCCCGCCGACACCGCCAACCTGCGCGAAGGCGCCAACCTCAATGACGCGCTGCTGGCACTGCTGCCCCTGGTCGGGGTATGGCGCGGCGAAGGAGAGGGCCGCGGAGCCGATGGCGACTACCGATTCGGACAGCAGATCGTGGTCTCGCACGACGGCGGCGACTACCTGAATTGGGAAGCCCGATCTTGGCGACTCGATGACGCCGGCGGATACCAGGAACCCGGCTTACGCGAGACGGGCTTCTGGCGCTTCGTCAACGATCCCGACGATCCGAGCGAGTCCCAGTCCATCGAGTTGCTGCTGGCCCATTCGGCCGGCTACGTCGAACTGTTCTATGGGCGCCCGCGTACCCAGTCGTCGTGGGAATTGGTGACCGACGCGCTGGCGCGCAGTCGGTCCGGCGTGTTGGTCGGCGGCGCCAAGCGCCTCTACGGCATCGTCGACGGCGGCGACTTGGCCTACGTCGAGGAACGGGTGGACGCCGACGGCGGACTGGTGCCGCACCTGTCGGGGCGCCTGTCCCGGTTCGCGGGTTAATGGCTTAGGGCCCTCGGCCCGCGGCGCGCTAAAACGCGATCGCGCTGTTGCTTTCGCACACCCCTTCAGCGTGTACTGTTCGTCGTCCGTGCAGCCGATACCCCACAAAAGGAAGGTCGGCGGATGCGTCCAACTAGGACACCCTCGCCCATTGTGCGATGGGTCGTGACCGCGGTCGGCCTGCTCATGATCGGCTATCTGGCCGTGGTCGCGCTGCGGCCCTCCCTCGTCGACGCACTGCCGCGATGGTTGGGGTGGTTCGGCCGTCCTGGATCGATGCCGACCCTCGGGGTCGTGGTGACCGTGCTGATCGCGGCGTGTGTGCTGACCTTCCGCTCGGGTGGCGCCCACCGGTTGGTGGGCGTTTCGTTCACCGTGATCGCCGCGATGATCGCGATGAGCGCGGTCCTTGGCCTCAGCTCCTATTGGGGCTGTCATGACGCCAACCATCCGGCCTTCTTCACGCCGCTGATGGCCACTGCGCAGTTGGTCAAGGGCGGCACTGGCGATTTTTCGGTGAGCGGGCGCACTTGCCCGAACCCGACACCGGTCGGGCTGGAACTGGCCAGGATTACGGCACTCTCGGCGATCTTCACCACTCTGGGCGGGGTTGTCGTCGGCCTCTTCCGCTCCCAGGTGGACCGGCTGCGGGCCAACCTCGCCGAGTCCGTCACCGCCATCGTCGGCATCGACGACGACACCCAATCGATGATCAGCGGGGTCGCGCGGACCTTGGACAGGCGCAGCACCCTGGTCATCGTCACCAGCGCCGGAGACGACCGCGTACAACGAGCCCGCAGGCAAGGCGCACGGGTAGTGCTGGTGGACTTCAATACACCGTCGACCCTGGTGTCATTGCGGCTGTGGCGCCACCTCTCTCGGCTCTACCTGATGGCACCCGACCCGGCGACCAACCTGTTGTGGCTGGACCTCATCAGTCGTCGACTTTCCGAGTTGGCGCACAAGCAGCGGTTGCCCCTCATCGTGCGCATGGATGACCCCTGGCTGGCCGAAGCGTGGCGCGCCCAGCAGTTCGGCGGATCCGACACCCGGTGGGCGGCCGATGTGGTTGGCAAGTACGAAGTGACCGCCGGCAGGCTGCTCGACGGTATCATCGCGACGGGCCGAATAAGGCGCGTATTCGTCTGTGGCACTTCGCAATTGACCCTGGCATTGTGCGCGGACCTGACGCGGCGCACCCTGGAACGCGACTTCTACACCCCACCCGGCGCGGTCCCGTTGCCCGCGCTCACCCTGGTCGAAAGAGACGCCGAGGAGTACCTGTGGGATCACGAGTTTTACCGTCAGCAAGCCGGATTCATGTCCGAGGGACCGACCATCGACGCGATCTCGGAGGCGCCGACGATACCGACCATGCTCAAGCTGATCGGTGATGCTGACCCCGCAACCAGCGCGGTGATCTTGGTGGATGCCCATGCCGCGACAACCGCCACCAGGCTGGCTGCCCACTTCCCCGACACGCCCATCTACGCCCCGGACCCCAACACAAGCATCGCTGACGACTCGATCCAGGTCGTCGGCATGTTGCAGTCCTACTCTATGGTGCTGGATACCCGGGAGGTCCAGGATGCGTGGGAGCGTGCGGCGAGGCTGATCCACGAGCGCTACGTGTCGACCATCGACCCGGACGCGCCGCGATCGCAGGCCGCGATGCCGTGGGCCGAACTCAACGAGTTCTACCGCGGATCCAACCGGCGCCAGGTGCGCAACGCCTTGTGGATGGTTGAACAGATCGCGGGACATACCTGGAATACCTGGGGCAGCCCGCCGGCGCAGCTCTCCGGACGCGACATGGCGGGTTTGCCGCCATTGGAACAGCTTGCTCTGATGGGCTTCGACCACCACTCCGCCATGAGCATGGCCCGAGCAGAGCACGAGGATTGGTGTCGCTATTACCGCCGCAATGGCTGGAAATACGGTTCGCCCCGCGACGATTCGCGCAAGATCCACGACAAGCTGCACGACTGGTCGGTGGTCGAAAGCACGCCGGATCTGCTCAATGCCGCGGTGCGGAGCTTGGCGGGGACGTTGTGGAGCCTGCGCCAGCTGGGATTTCGGTCACGTCCGCTGTGGCAATCCTTCACCCGGGTCGGGACGGTCACCGCAGAACAACGCAGTACACCATGGACGTGGAAGTCGGATGCCGGAGACACCATGCGCGCCGGCGCCGGAGACTGGGCGGTACAGGGCGACGGAAAGATCTGGTCCGTGCGCGACGACATTTTCCGGAAGACCTACGAGCCGGCCGACGACGGGCGATGGCGCAGAAAAGGACGGGTTCAAGCCCGCCCGGCATACCCGGGTGAAACGATCAACACCCTCGAGGGTCCCACGACCGCCGCGGACGGCGACTGGGTCGTGCGGGGATCCGACGGCGAGCAATGGCCGGTTCCCGGTGACGAGTTCGCACGGCGCTACACCGAAATCCAACCGCCCGAAGAAGTCCCTGTTCGCGAAGGCAGCGACGGATAAGACTTGCGCGCGTTGACGACCCAATGGCGTCGGAGATTGCCCGTCCTGACAGGGCCGAAAATTGATACGGTATCGGCGCATGTGCAACAGCCGAATCCAGACTTTCGCCCAGTTCGTTCGCTCCGCCTCAACTTAGGAGACTGCGATGGCGCTGTTCATCAGTTACTCGAGCCAGGACAGGTCGACGGTCGACGCCCTGACGGCCGCCCTTCGGCGTGGCCAAAACCAGGTTTGGTTCGACCAAGAGCTCGGGGGCGGCGAGTCTTGGTGGAACAAGATCCTGGAGCAGATCCGCGATTGTGAGGTGTTCATCGTCGCGCTGTCGAACCACTGGCTACAGTCCAAGCCCAGTCAGGCCGAGTTGCGCTATGCGAAGGCCCTGAACCGGCCGATCCTTCCCGTTCGGATCGGCGACATCGACAGCATGCGCGTGAATCCCCTTGCCGCGCTGCAGATCATCGACTATCGGGACCCGACGGTTGACGCCGGCATTCAATTGGTCACTGGGGTGCACTTACTACGCAGCAAGCCCGTGCCGTTGCCGGACCCGCTGCCCGAAGAGCCGCCGGTGCCGTTCGGCTACATCACGCGCTTGGGCAACACCCTCGCCGAAAAAGAGCTCAGCCCACAGCAACAGACTCAACTTCTGGTCGAACTCAGATCCGGACTCGATGAGGACGGCGATGACCCCAGCGCTCGAGGCGACATCGCCCAACTACTGCGCATGCTGCGCCTGCGACACGATGTCACCTACCGGACCCGAACCGAGATCGACAATGTGCTGGCCGAGATCGAGGCGAAAAACAGTTCGTCGGAGGGGCTATCGGCAACATCCGGCGCCAAGGCGCAGGCTGCGACGGCCCCGACACAACCCAGCACCGTCCCTCAGCCGGTGAGCAGCCCTGCAGCCAGCGCCTCGACTCCAGTCGATACCGGCGGTGCGGCATCGCAGAAGCGATTGATGATTATCGGCGGTGCCGCCCTCGTCGTCGTCATCGCAATCGTCGCGGTGGTGTTGTTCATGACCCAGGGGACGAAGTCAAAACCGGCTCCGAAAGCCACCCCGAATTCGGCGAAGCTGGACTCGTATCTGCTCGGCCCCGCCGACGTCGGCACCATCGTGAACGACCCGAACATGGTGGCCGCCGAACAAACCGATCAGCTGCGCTCCCCCAAGGGAACGCTGTCAAACCTGGACTGCCTCGGCGCGTACGAGCCCATCGAAGATGCGGTCTATAAAGGAGCCGGCGGCTACCTAGGGGTGCGCGGCCAAGTCGTGCACACCGTCGGAGAAGACCCAGCCCATCGGGTTTTCGAATCGGTTGTCGCCTTTTCGTCGGCCGACAAAGCCCGGGCATTCGTGCAGGCGTCGGCGGACAAGTGGAAAGCCTGCACCGACAAAGCCGTCGCGATGACGACCCCCAGCGGCAAGAGCACCAGTTGGATATTCGGAAACGTCGCCGGTGCGGTGCCGAAGATTGCGCAGCAGAGAACAGAAACAGAAGGCGGCACCCGGACCTGCCACCACGTCCTGCACGCGGTCAACGATTTGGTCATCGATGTGCTGGTGTGCGGAGCGGATGCCGCACCCGGCCAAGCGGGCCGCATCGCCGAGCAGATATCCACCAGGGTGGGACAGTAGGCCAACCGTGTCATGACATGGAGCGGCCCCCGAGCAAAGCTCCTGGTTGGACAGACCGGAAGCTCGGGGGCCGGGTGGCTACGGGGAATTCGCCAGCGCGCGTTGATCGCTAGCTCTTCCGAGCCAATGCAGCTAGCGCGTAGCCACCTCACATGTCCATGAAGCTATCAATTTCGCGGACCACCTCCTTCCTTGTGTACCGCCGACCGTACCTGCCATTGCGCGAGCCGACAACAGAATTCACCGCCTCAGCGGTCGCTGACGATCGCGGCGTCTACCAGTTCGGCGAATTCCGCTGCTATCGGAGATCGAGACAGCCGGCGCCCGTCGAGCGTGTGCACCCGGGCGGCCAGCGTCATGCTTGATACCAGCCAGATCCCTTGCGCGGCATGCAGATCCGCGATCCGTAGCGCGCGATAATCGCAGTCGTAGCCCTTTGCCCGGGCCACCTCGAAGAGAGCCTGTTGGGTGGTGCCGCGCAGGATCGGATACCACGGCGGCGGTGTCAGCAGGCACGGATTACCGTCCGCTCCCACCTCAGAGGCGGTGGCGATCACCACCGTCGAGCGGGGTCCTTCCAGGATGTAACCGTCGGAGCTCACGAAGATCACGTCACCGGCGCCCTGCCGGGCGGCATGGCGCAAGGCGGCCATGTTGACCGCGTAGGACAGTGTTTTGGCGCCGGCAAGTAGCCAGGGCATCGCGTCGGCACCGGTGGCGGGCAATCCACGGTCCAGCGTGACCGCCGACAACCCGTCGCGCCGAACCGCGGCCACTCGTTCCGGGACGGGGTTGACCATCACGTAGGCCGTCGGTGGCGAGCCGCTCTCGCGGCCCCGGCTGCAGATCAATCGCAACGCGCCTTCGTCAGCGGTGCCCGCGGCCCACTGCCGCGTCGCCACATCGATCGCGCGCCGCCAGCGCGCCAGGTCCGGCTCGGGCAGATCCATGAATTTGGCCGATTGGGTCAGCCGCTGCAGATGAGATTCGACCAGACACGCGATGCCGTCGCGGACCAGCAGCGTCTCGAAGATTCCGTCGCCCCGGACGGCGGCTAGGTCGTCGGCGTGCATCAGCGGGATCCCCGGCGGATGTATGTCACCGTCCAGCGTGACGATCACACCCATCTGGCCCGCCATGGACGAGAAGCCTATCGGCGATCGCAAGCGCGGCGAAGCCGGGCGCAGCGGGTCGCCGATCATGGGGCCCAGAGGCGGACGTGAAGCTGGCTTCACGGTCGTCGACGATCGTGAGGCTGGCCTCACGCCCGCGGGGAGCACGCCCGATCCGTAGAGTTGACGTGTGAACCGCGCCGGCGACGATGCGGAGCGAAGCGATGAGGAGGAGCGGCGCACATGACGGCAGTCCCTGCGCCCGATTCCGGACCCGATGCGGGTGCGATCTGGCATTACGGTGACCCGCTGGGCGAGCAGCGGGCGGCCGAAACCGATGCGGTGGTCGTGGACCGCTCGCATCGCGCGGTGCTCACCCTGACCGGCGGCGACCGGCAGACCTGGCTGCACAGCATTTCGACCCAACATGTCAGCGAACTCCAGGAGGGCGCCAGCACCCAAAACCTCAGCCTCGACGGTCAGGGCCGGGTCGAGGACCACTGGATCCAGAGCGAGCTGGGCGGCACCACCTACCTCGATACCGAACCGTGGCGGGGTGAGCCGCTGCTGAGCTACCTGCGCAAGATGGTGTTCTGGTCCGATGCCACGCCGGCTACTGCCGACATGGCGGTGCTGTCGCTGCTTGGGCCGCGGCTGGCTGACCAGGCGGTTCTCGACGTCCTGGGCCTGGATGCGCTGCCCGCCGAGCTGACCGCGGTTCCAGTAGCCGGCGGTGGCTTTGTGCGGCGGATGCCCGAAACGCCCGCCGGCAACGTCGAACTGGATCTGGTGGTGGCGGGTAGCGAGGCGGCCGACTGGCAGAACCGCTTGGTGCAGGCGGGCGTGCGTTCGGCCGGAGTGTGGACCTACGAAGCTCACCGGGTGGCGGCGTTGCGCCCCCGGCTCGGTGTCGACACCGATGAGCGCACCATTCCCCACGAAGTGGGTTGGATCGGTGGTCCCGGTGCGGGAGCCGTCCACCTGGACAAAGGCTGCTATCGCGGACAAGAGACCGTCGCGCGGGTGCACAACCTGGGTAAACCGCCCCGAATGCTGGTGTTGTTGCACCTCGACGGTTCGGTGGAGCGGCCCTCGACAGGTGACCCGGTGCTGGCCGGCGGCCGCACCGTCGGACGCCTCGGAACCGTGGTCGAGCACGTAGACCTCGGGCCGGTGGCGCTGGCACTGGTCAAGCGCGGGTTGCCCGCCGACATCGAACTGGCGACCGGCGAACAGGCCGCGGTCGCCGCGGTCATCGACCCCGACTCGCTGCCGCCCGCCGAACAGGTCGGTGCGGGGCGACTGGCCGTTGAACGGTTGCGGGGCGGTGCGCGATGATTAGCGATGTGGTCCGCCACGGCGGGCAGGGCGCTGACGCCCGACCGTGAGGCACGGTAAACTGTCGGCAGGACAATAACGACACCAAGAGATCGGAGCCGCCTACTCGTTAGGCCGCTCCGTTATTGCGCGAGGGGGTTCCCCCATGGGCCGCGGCCGGGCTAAGGCAAAGCAGACCAAGGTTGCTCGAGAACTTAAATACAGCTCCCCGCAGACCGACTTCCAGCGGCTCCAGCGCGAGCTGTCAGGAACCGGCGCAGACGAATCCGACGAGCTGGACGGCGACAGCGCCGACGACTCGTGGGATCACGAGGACGACTGGCGTCGCTAGATCACCCGCCCGTGCCGATGCGCTTCGCATCGGCACCGTGTTAGCTGCAGATACTTAGAACCTCGGGTGTTGCCCGACCAGTCGTACCCGCGGGCCTTCTTTCCCACCCTTGCAGACCGTGCCCAGCACCCAGCAGTCCAAGTGGCGTGCGGTCAGTATGGCTAAGGCGCGGTCGGTGTCTTCAGGCGCTACAACGGCGATCATGCCGACGCCCATGTTGAACGTCTTTTCCATCTCCTCGCGCGTAACCCGGCCACGCTGGGCGATCATCGCGAACACCGGCGCGGGTGTCCACGTGCCCCGGTCAACCTCGGCCACCAGGCCCTGCGGGATGACGCGTTGTAGATTGCCGGCCAGC
>DATKEW010000064.1:0-13431 GCA_035511785.1 Mycobacterium sp. | reverse complement strand
GTGATGGTGACGTCCTCCCCTTCCCGCACGCGCCGCAGCACTCCCGCCGTATCGTTGCGCAGCTCGCGAGACGCCACTTCGGACATGCTACGAGCGTAGCCCAATCGTAGCGCCCGCACACGTCTCGGTGACTCGCGGCAGTCACCGGCGCGAGCGCGCACGGCGGTAACGGTCTCTTGCCCGCCCGGCTGGCGGGTCACGTGCCACCGCCAACGACCGTCGATCTATGCCCACCGTCGCGCCCAACGCTTAGCGAATTGCGCGGCGTAACTGTGTTTCGGTGCCGGGCGTTCACCAATGCCGCCTGTTCGCGCAATGGGTATCGGTCGTGACGGTCAAAACCACGACCGGGCCGGTCACGTCGGAGCGGCCGAAACTACGCGGCACCGCGACGTGCAGGCCACTCTCGCCGAAGCACTCGGCGATCAAGCCGCGATCTCCAAGTCCACGGTCTCCAAAGTCTGCAAGGCAGTCTGCGCCGAATACCAGGCATGGGCCCGCCGTCCGCTCGCCGACGTTACCTTGGACTACCTGTTCCTGGACGCGAGCTTCTTTCGGATGCATCCCGGGTCACCGGCCGAACCAGTCCCTGGGGCATCACCACCTCGGGCAAACCGGCCTTCGTGGGATCAGCACCCGTGGTCGGCGAGTCGACCGACGCATGGGCCGACTTCGACGCCACCGGCCTCAACATCGCCCCAGGGCCACGGTTGGTCGAACTGGTCGACAACCGCATCGCCGCGTTCGCCGCCAAATACGCCGACCTGTATCCGGCGGCCATGCAGATCCTGCTCACCGACACGGCGGGGTTGACGGCGTACCTGCGGTTCCCCGTCGAACACCATGCGAGAGTTCGACATTCGAATTTCATCGAGCGCACCTTCGGGGAGACTAAGCGACGCACTAAAGTGATCGGCCGATTCCCCGGAGAGACCAGCGCCATCAGCCTGGTATGGGCGGTGCTCGACCGCACCTCGCGCGGCTGGCGCGGCCTCACCATGACCACCGCTGGAACCCGCCTGCTGCAAGACCTACGCCGCTCCCTACTCGACCCACCCCGCAAACTGCGGCCGCCTCAAGGTCGAGCGTCCGCCGGCCACGCAGATCCCGCTTCCGCCACCGCGTAGCGAGCGCACGTGCGTCACGACGCCCGCCCGCCTCAGTAAGGGATCGGCAACCGGACGCCTGGGCACGACGAGCCCAGGCGGTTTGGGGGTGATCGGCGCGACGATCATCTGGTCCACTTCTTCGTGGCGGTGCCGGGCCCGGCGAACGTAACCACGTAATTGACTATCTGAGGGCCGACGGCTGGGATGCCCCCGGCGTCTCTCGGACCGAATTGTTTGTCCGCAACGGGTTTGACGTTCCCGCACCCGAGGATGACAATCCGCTCGGCGAGATTATTTTGTCAGCGGCATACTTACCGGGCCAACGTTGCGCTGGTGTGCCGCGCGTCTGAAGCTGCACTGTAAGTCAATTGACCAGAAGCGGCGCCTCCGTGCGCCGCCGGACCTCGGCTGCGTCGACCCCGGGCGCCAACTCTGCCAGCCGCAAGCCGTCGCCGGTGATGTCGATGACTGCCAGATCGGTGATGATCCGATTCACCACGCGCTCACCGGTGAGCGGGAGGGTGTTTTCGACAAGGATCTTCGGTGAGCCGTCACGGGTGCAGTGCTCCATGAGCACGATGACTTTGCGTGCGCCGTGGACCAGATCCATTGCCCCGCCCATGCCCTTCACGAGCTTTCCCGGCACTACCCAGTTGCTGAGGTCTCCGCATGCGCTGACTTGCATACCGCCCAGGATCGCCGCATCGATCTTGCCCGAGCGGATCATCGCGAAGCTGGCTGCCGAGTCGAAGAAGCTGGCACCCCGTACCGTTGTGACGGTCTCCTTGCCGGCGTTTATCAGGTCCGGATCCTCGTCCCCGTCGTAGGGGTAGGGGCCCAGGCCAAGCATCCCGTTCTCCGACTGCAGCACAATGTGCACACCGTCGGGCACGTGCTCGGGCACCAACGTGGGTAGTCCGATTCCGAGGTTGACATAGTCGCCGTCCGACAGTTCGGCCGCAGCGCGCGCTGCCATCTGGTTGCGGTCCCAGGCCATTACGCCACCTGCGCCTCGACGTCGTCGCCGACCGGTCGGATCCGCACGGTGCGGCGCTCGATGCCCTTTGCGGCGATGTCGGCCGCGGTCAAAGGAAGCACTCTGTCTACGTAGATTCCCGAGAGATGGATGGCATCGGCATCGAGTTCTCCCGGTTCGACGAGTTCCTCGACCTCGGCGGCTGTGATTCGTGCCGCCATCGCGCACAGCGGGTTGAAATTGCGTGCCGCTTTACGGAATACGAGGTTGCCGTGCCGATCTCCTTTCCAGGCGTGGATCAAGGCGAAGTCGGGGCGTAGCGCTTCCTCGAGGACGAACTCATGCTCTGCGCCATCCCAGCGAAACGACGCGACGGGCTTGGGCTGCGACGCCGTGGCAACCGACCCGTCCGGTGCGTACTTGATCGGCAGCCCGCCGCCGGCGATCTGCGTGCCCACACCACTGCGGGTGTAAAAGGCCGCGATGCCGGCGCCGCCGGCGCGGAGCCGTTCGGCCAGGGTGCCTTGCGGGGTGAGCTCGATCTCCACCTCGCCGGCCAGGTACTGGCGCTCGAGTTCCTTGTTCTCCCCGACATACGACGCGATGAGCCTGCGGAGCTGCCGGTTCTCCAGCAGCAGCGAGTTGCCGACACCGGCTATACCGCAGTTGTTGGAGACCAGCGTGATATCGCGGCTGCCCAGTTCGGCCAACGCCGCCAGCAATACAGCGGGGATACCGCAAACGCCGAAACCTCCGGTGGCCAGCATGATCGAGTCGGGGATGTCGGCGACCGCCTCCGCGGCCCTGGCAACTGTTTTATCCATGTGAGCCCGTCAGCGCAGTGTCGCGAGTCGTTCGAGTACCCGCTCGGGCGGCGCCGAGCTGGGGATGGTGGTCACCAAGATGTCGCCCTGCGGGATGTCGGCGCCCACGGTCCAGAACTCGCCCGGAAGGAGTCCGAAAGATGGCTCGCCGGGCGCACTTTCGATCTCAGTGCCGTCCCACAGCGCTAACGACCAGTCGAAGTGGTTGACGACGTTGGCGATCGAGGTGTAGGAGCCCAGTTGTTCCGGCGTTTCAGTCGGCCCGCCGCGAGCGTCGAGCAAAATGAGAGCCACAGGCAGCGAACCCAGCCGGCCGAGCCATTCGGCGATATACATCGACGCGCTGTCGGCGCGGTCGGCGTCCACACCATCGAGCGGGTTACCGGCGGCCTGGTGCGCCCACGACAACCACGACGCCGGCGACGGCACGTGCAGCACGAGTTCGCGCCGGGACGTGCTGGCCAGGGTTTCGAGCACCTCGAGACTTGCCGCGAGCAGCTTCTCGTCGGCCAGCAGAACCCGCAACGGATATCCGGTGCGGGTTCGCGCCCGCATGGCCTCGATCAGTTCGCCACGCTGAGCCGCGTGTGCAGCCTGCAGACGCTGGACGTCGACCCACAGTGCGTCCGGATCGAGCAGGCCACGCACCTGTCCGAAATGTCCTGCCGCCAGGGTGGTGTCGGTCCACGGAACCGGTAGGCCCTGCCGGATCACCGCGGTGGAGTAGTCGACATCGTTGATCAGCAGAGGCCGGACGCGGCCGCTGGGCGCAGCAGCCACAAGCGATTTCACACTCATGGGATTTCCTTTCATGCAGTCGGTGATGGGGTAGCGGCCGCGGTCGCGCCGGCCCGCTACCCGAGGTCAGGTCAGCCGTGTGACGTTGTCGCCATATTTCTCTTCCAGCTCGGCGATACGGGCCTCAAGCTTGGCGATCTTGACTTCCCGGCGGTCGGGCACCATCACGATGGGCAGCTCCTCTAGCGGTGCGGTCACGCGTTCGGGACCGTCGATCGTGTACACGGTGGCCGTGATCTCCGGGGTCTCCGGGGTCCATGCGCCCCAGGAGCCGTAGTAGGCCAGATCCTTCGCCGGCTCCGGCTTGACGAAATCCGCACAGAACTCGGCGAAGGGCTTACCGCGCTGCAGGCGCGCCTTGCGCGCCTGCGCCCTCGCCTTTTCCGTGCCTGAAACGTCCAGCCGGAACGTCGCGGGGTCATACCGCACCCCGAAGATGTCCTCGGCGACCTTCTGGCTGATCCGGCCGAGTTCGGCGTCGCGGACGACGGACTCGGGCAGCCGCTCCAGTGGATCCCCGTAACCACCGCCGGCGCCCTGGCTGATCATGTACAGCTCGCCGTCCTTGGCGAGGTCGAACTGCAGGCCCATGTGATAGGTGGAATAGCGGCCGTCCGGGAACGGGCGCTCGTTCATGATCTTCTCCATGGACAGGTCGAACTTCTTGTTGTCCTGGCGGAAGTGCTCATAGACGTTGGTGCCCTTGACCATGGCCAGCGGGTAGGTGCCGCAACCGTAACCGCCGTACATCCCGTAGATCGACGAGAACTTAGCACCGGAAGTCACCGTCATGAACCCCCACTGCGGGGTGCCCTCGGCGGCCACGATCATCTCGTAACCCATACCGCCGTTGAACTTTCCGAATCCCATGTTGTCGCGGACCAGGCGCTTGGCGACGAGCTGCATGAACGGCACCTCCTCCTCCATCACCTCCTGCTCGGCGGTGTCGGCCATGGCGCAGAACAACGGCGACACGGCGTCCTCGCCGTCGCGGAACGGCTTTGCGCCGCCGGGCATCCCGTTGAGGTCGGCGCAGAGGTTGCCGACCATGTCGCCGTGTTGGGTGATGCCGCCCCACAGGAACGTGTTGATCTGGTTGAACCAGTTGGCGACCACGTTGCTGTACTTGTGCGGCATGGAGAACGACATCCGGCTGTAGAGTGCCTGCAGGGCCGAGAACCCGCGGAACGAGGCCTGCAGCGACTGGCCCATCGGGGCGTCGTAAGAGGCGTCGGCCCATGTGCCTTCGTCGGAGATGATCTCGATGCAGCTCATCGCCGCGGTGCAGCGCGGCAGATCTGGCCACCAGAACGCTAGAATCGCCTGCATCATCATCGATTTCACCGAGCACAGCGGCGAGTTGATGGCCCGGTTGAGGATCTCGGGTCCGGTACCGCGCAGGTCGACGGTCATGTGGTCGCCCTTGACGGTGATCTCGCACGCGAACTTGATGAGAATATTCTCCTTGAGCGTGCTGTCCATGAACTGGTCGAAACGGTATGTCCCGTCAGGCAATTCGCTGATCCTTCGGCGCACCTCGGCGTCGACGTCCTCGACGGTGATGCGGAGAGCGGCCACGAAGGTGTCGACGCCCACTTCGTCGATCACCGTGTCGACGCGCTCCATGATCTTGCGCACCGCGGTGATCTTGACCTTCAAGTCGGCCAGCTGCAGTTTGGGGTCGCGCACCGAATGTTGCAGGAAAGTCAGCAGATCCCGGCGCAGCTCGCCACGCTCGACGATCTTGAACGGGCTCATCCGCAGCCCGTCGTCGAACGCGGTCTCCGAGCCCGACGGCATACCGCCCGGCTCGCAGGCACCGTTCTCACCCTCGTGGATGGTGGCGGCCACCCACGCGATGATCTGCCCGCCGCGCATGATCGGCATGATCATCGACTGATCGGTGTTGTGCACGTTGCCGAATCGGGCGTCGTTGTGGATGAACCCGTCACCGGGATGGATTCCGACGGTTCGCTCGTCCTTCCAGTACTTCATGATGTAGCGGATCGGGTGGTGCAGGATCGCGCTGAACGCGATGACACCATGGCACGACAGGTAGGACACATCGCCGGCACCGGTGTAGATCGCCGTGGTCAGATCGCCCCACTTCGCGCCGGGCGCGGCACCTTGGGCCTCGCACATCTCGTAGCCCTCGTCCAGCGCGCCGGCGATGCGCTTGCGGATGCGCTCGACCTGC
Organism: Mycobacterium sp.; assembly: GCA_035511785.1. Taxonomy (GTDB): domain Bacteria; phylum Actinomycetota; class Actinomycetes; order Mycobacteriales; family Mycobacteriaceae; genus Mycobacterium. The sequence goes on along the minus strand of DATKEW010000064.1, from coordinate 7,527 downwards.
AACCGGTCAACGCCGGCGGCGATGGCGACCTCTTCGTGCAGCGTCCGTTCGGAGATGCTGTGGCTGCGCATGATCTCCGGGTCGGGGCCCAGGAACAGCGTCGTCTCGTCCATGAATTGGTCCACCCACTGTTGCTCTTCGGCAGTGAGGTTGTCGGTCCGACGTTCGTTTACTGCGGTCATTTTCTGTCTGTCCTTTGACTTTCTAGGAACTCTCGGGGATATCAGTCCTGCAGGAACCACACGGCGCCCTGGGCCGTCGGCTCCAGTCGCCAACCGGGTTCGACGAGGAACGTGGTGTTCTCGGTGGTGACAATGGCCGGACCTGCGATCACGCGGTCTGCGGTCAGCGCGTCCTGGTCGTAGACGGGGGTGTCGATCGGGTCGGCATGTCCGATGAAGTGCGCCTTGCGCCTGCCGGCCGGGGCTGGCGTGGTGCGCTCTCCGCCGTGCTCCAACGTCTCGAAGTTCACCACGTCCCCGTCGACGAAGGACGCGACTCGTACGGTGCTGCAGCGGATCCCGGCTTCCGGCGCGGCAGACGACGCGCCGAAGCGGTGGCTGTAGACGTCGCCGAAGGTCTTGATGATCGCCAATACGTCGCCGACGCTGTTGATGCGGTGGATGTCCTGCAGGGCCACGGCCTGCGTCAGCAGCTGGTTGCCGTAGCGCATGTCGAGTTCGAGCCGGTACTTGACCTCCTCACCGCAGAAGCCCTGCCGGATCAGATCCTCACGGCCACGCGCCTCCAACTCCTCGACGACGGCGTTGAACTCGTCGTAGTTGTCGTAAAGGGCCCGGGTGGTCGCGTTGTACATCGTCACGTGCACACCGCGTTCGTGGAAGTGCAGTTGCTTCATGTTGCCCGCGCCGCAGGCCGAGAACACCGACGAGAACGGCGGCGCCAGAACGCGTTTGATACCGGCGTGGCGCGCGACGCCGCAGGCGTGCAGGGGCCCGTTGCCGCCGTAGGCCAGCATCGTGAAGTCCTCGGGCACATACCCGCGGACCCGCAGCTCTTTGCCGATCCCGATGGCCATCTGCTCGTCGACGCCGTCCTTGATGACCCGCGCCACATCGATCGGATCCATATCGAGGTGGTCACACAGATCTTCCTCGATGGCGAACAGCGACCGCTTCGGGTTCAGTTTGATGTACCCGTCGGCGTAGTTGTCCGGATCCAGGTAACCCAGCAGCAGGTCGGCGTCGGTGACGGTGGGACGCAGCCCGCCCCGGTCGTAGCAGGCCGGGCCGGGGTTGGAACCCGCCGACTTCGGCCCGATTTTCACCGAGTTGTGGATGCGGTCGTAGCTGGCGATCGAGCCGCCGCCAGCACCCAGGGTGTCCAGGTGCACCATCGGTACCGACACCAGCCACCGGTCGATGGTGGGCAGAAAGTCGTAGTGCTTCACCCCGCCCTCGGGCACCAGGCCGATGTCGAACGACGTGCCGCCCATGTCGGTGGCGATGACGTGGCCGATACCCGTCTCGTTCGAAAGGTGCTCGGCTGCACCGACACCGGCGATCGGGCCGGAGTGGATCGTCTGGAGTGCGTCAGTTGAGTTCATCTGCGCCATGCCGCCGGAGTTGTGGATCACCAGCATCGGCTTGTCGTAGCCGAAGTCGCGCAGATTGATCGACAGCTGCGCCAGCGCGTGCAACATGATCTCGTGCAGGTAGGCGTCGATGATCGTCGAGGTGGCACGCACGTATTCGCCCTTACGGCCGGAGACCTGATGACCCAGTAGCACCGGGATCGCGCCGAGCTCGTGCGGCGGGAACTCGTCGAGGATGATCTCTTGAATCGCAAGTTCGTGTTCGGGGTTCTCGGTGGCGTTCACCAGTGACACCACGATCGCCTCGGCTCCGGCGTCGACCAGTTCACGCACCACGATGCGCACGTCCTGGGGATCCAGGCGCGCCACGACCTTCCCGGACGAGTTGATGCGTTCCTTGACCGACCGGATCATCGCGCGCGGCACCAGCGGCGCGGGACGCTCGGCGGCTGGCAGGTTCTGCTGCATCCCGTAGTCCAGGCCCTCGCCGTAACCACGGCCACGGGACAACGGAATGGTGTCCTCGAAGCCGTGGGTGACGATGGCGGCCACCTTGGGTCCGTTGCGTTCGATGAGCGCGTTGGTGCCCAGCGTGGTCGCATAGCGCACCGAATCGACCTCGGAAAGCACGGTGGAACGGTCCAGCCCGGCCCGCTTGCAAGCCAGGTCGAGTGCATCGTTGAACCCGATGGCCAGGTTGTGGTGGGTGGTCAGCGCCTTCGCGTCGACGTAGATGTCGTCCCAAACGAAGAAGCAGTCGGTGAATGTGCCACCGATGTCGACCGAAATGCGTTTCATGTCTTGAGATCTCCAGGGTGAGTGGGGGCGGTGTATGTCAGTGGAGCTGGCCGGCGGCTTTGAGGGCCGCGGTGTACTTCTGCGCGTCCTCACCGGGGCCGTAGTTGTGCACGGCCTCGGCGTCTAGACCGCGCTCTTCCCATTGCTTACGCAGCGCGGCGACGTCGATGAGGACGTCAACGGCCGGCGGATGGCCCGGCGGCAAGTACTCGCACTCGATCTGGGTGCCGCAGCCGGGGCAGTAGTACTCCAGGATCCGGCAATATGCCGGGTCCGGGCTGAACGTGTACTCGTAGCGTCCGGGATCGATGATCGGCTGGTGGATCTCGCGAGGATCGCGGTCATAGACCAGGGTTCCCGGCTTGTAGTTCTCATGCGCCGAGCCCATGTCGTGGGCGCACACGCGGCACACCCACCGCTCGGTGTCGAGATCGATGACGAGGTATTCGGTCATGGGGACTCGCATCGGAGCCCTCCTTCCTGAAGATGGTGCGGATGGTTGGGATTAGTGGTCGTCGGTCAGCAGCAGGTCGCCGGCCCGAGTCACCCGGAACGACCAGCCGGGAAGCACGCGGGCGGTGAAGAACGGGCCCTCGATGATCGCCGGACCGGCCCCAGCGTGGCCGGGGCTCAGCGCATCGAGCACGTGTACCGGCACGTCGTCGACCCGGTCCGCGGCCGAGCGGACCTGACGGCGGCCCACCGACGGGGCGGCGCTCAAGCTGACCGTCGTGTCCTTCGCTAGCCGCGGATGCGACAGCGGCGCAACGGCATTCAACTGCAGCGACACGACGCAGCCCGGATAGTCGACCTCGTCACCACGCTGGTATGGCAGGTGGGACACCGTCGCGTCATCGAGGCTTTCCACCAGCAGCCGCCATGTGGTCTGGCAGTCGGCCAGTGCGTAGCCTTCCTGGAACATGTCGCGCTCTGCGCGGGTCAGCAGCGCGTCGTGGGTTTCGCGGGCCGATTCCGCGGTCGGCTCGGCAACGATCACCTCGTAGGTTTTGCCGACGTCGGAGAACGAGATCCCGAACGCGGAGAACACCGCCGCGGTGCGCGGGATCAGCACCTGCTCCACACCGGCCAGCCGTGCCGCGCCGGTGGCGCTCATCGGCCCGGCGCCACCGAAAGCCAGTAGTGTGGTGCCCTGCTTCACCAGGTGGACGAACGACGCCGACAACGCCCGGAAGTACGCGCGCTCCATGCGGAGCAACGCCTCCTCCAGCGAGATTCCCAGCGGTTCGGCGATGGTTTCGGTGATCACCGACGTCGAGCGGCTCGGGTCGAGGGCGAACGTTCCGTCCAGATACGTAGTGGGGTCGAGGATGCCGAGCAGCAGGTTGACATCGGTGATGGTGGCCTGTTTCCCGCCGAACCCGAAGCACGCCGGGCCGGGCGCGGCACCGACCGATTGCGGGCCCACCTTGATCTCTCCGTCGACGACCCGGATCACCGACGAGCCGCCGACGCCTGCCGAGGTGACGTCGCTCATCGGGTAGGAGATGCGGACCCCTTCGATGCCGCCGCGGTCGGCCACGGCCACGGTGCCATCCTCGACGACGCCGACGTCGGTGGTGGTTCCACCGATGTCCATCATCAGGGCATGCTGCAGCCCGTAGACCTTCGCCAGTGCCGCTGTAGCTTCCAGCCCGCCGCGCGGTCCCGACGAATACGTCTTGAGCGCAATGGACTTCGCGACTCGGGAGGACGCGCCGTCATTCCGGTAAACCAGCAGCGGGTTGACCACCTTGTAGCCCTGCAGTCGCCGCTCGGCCCCATACAGGAACCGCTCCATCGTCGGATGCAGGAACGAATTGACCACAGATGACCACACCCGTCTTGCGTCGTCGCGGTCCCCGGCCAGCTCCCAGCTGTAGATCAGCGGAACCGAGCCGAGCAGGTGACGGGGAAACTTGCGCAGGAGCACATGTCGCAGCCGCTGCTCCTCTTGTGGGCTTGAGCCGGCGATCACCACCCGCGCCGCGCCCAGCGTGGTGAGCCGGTTGACCTTCTGGACGGCGTCGAACTCGAAGGTCGCGGTGTCGGTGTCCGGGTCGATGGTCAGGAAGCGATCAGAGACCAGGCCGGTGAACAGCTTCTGCTCGGCGGGGGTCTGCTGCATCTCGGTCACCAGCCCTGCCATCGAGGTCAGGATGCCGATCATCGGGCCTCGCCGCTCCACCAGGGCGTTGGTGCCCTGCGTGGTGGAGTAGCGGATGTGCTCGGTGGCGTGCAGCAGCCGGATGGTGTCGGCTACGCCGTAGAGGGTCTCTGACGCCTTCTCGATTCCGGCGAACAGACATTCGGACAGGTCATGTGGGGTCGTCAGCGTCTTGGTGAAGGTAAAGCCGTTGCCATCCCAGACACAGACGTCGGTGAGCGTGCCACCGTTGTCGATGTTGATGAGAGTTCCCATGCCGCTCCGTTCCTCGAAAGTGCGTTTCACACTCAAAGGGTGTGTGTGCTGTGCGCCATACCGCTGCCGACAACGTTGCCTGCGTCTCAAGCCGCCGGGCTGTCCCAAGATGGGACACATCTCGCCTTGGGTGTGACGCGGGTCTCGGTAAACTGGACGGTGACGTCGTGTTGAGGACGAAGTCGCTGAGCACCGGGAGCCGCCATGCCCAACAGCCCCGCCGACATGCTGCGCGTGGCTGCTGCCCGCGCGGACTTCCTCGAATATGGCGGCGCGGGCGCGGCGGGCGTCTCCGACGTGGTGGCGGCGTCGTGGGAGCGCAGCCAGGCGGCGGGCGTGGATGTGTCCCACCCCAGCAGCGCGTTCAGCAGTGAGATCGACACCGGCTCGCTGCTGGTGCGTTGCGCGCGGCCGGTGCTGCAACAGCTCGAGATCGATACCGTCGACATGCCGCTGGTCATCGCGCTGACCGACAGCAAGGCGCGGGTGGTGCAGCGGATCGACAGCTCCGCCGCGGTGGCGCGGCTGCTCGACCGGGTGGACCTCGCCCCTGGATTCGACTACTCAGAGTCGACGATGGGCACCAACGGCATCGGCACGGTGTTCGAAGCCGGTCAGCCGATCAGCGTGGTCGGCCCCGAACATTTCAGCGAGAACCTGCATCTGTTTGCCTGTACCGGCGCACCGATCATCAACCCCGTCACGGGACGCGTCGAGGGCGTGCTCGACATCTCGACGCTGTCGCAGGCGTGGAGTCCGCTGATGCACACGCTGGTCAAGAGCGCGGCCAAGGACATCGGGCGCAATCTGCTGCTGGACCGCGGCCAGGCGCAGCGCGCCATCTTCGACACCTATCTGAAGGTGACCACGCGCTCGGCCCGCCAGGCCGTCTTCGCATTCGGCGACTCGGTGTTCATGGCCAATGCCGCCGCCCAGCAGTTGTTCGACGCCGACGAACAACGCATACTGCGCGAGCATGCGACCTTCCTGATGGCGAGCAAGGAGCGTGCCAGCGATACCTTGGCCTTGCCGGGCGGGGAACGCCTCGTCCACATCCGCGGGACCCGCATCCTCGCTGGCTCGGAGGTCGCGGGCATGGTGGTGATCGCCGAACTGGTCACCACTCGGCAGCCCCGATCGCCGCGTGATTTCAGCGAGCAACAGCTGCCGCAGATCGCGATCGCGACGCCGCACACCTCGCAGATCGTCAACGGCCTATCCCGGTCCCGCGACACCCTGGCAGGCGGCACCGCACCGGCCTTTTTGCGGGCCGTCGGCGAGCTGCGCGATGCGCTCGAACAGGCCAAGCCCACCCTGGTCGTCGGCGAGACTGGGGTCGGCAAGTTCACCCTGGTGGCCGAGCTGTTCCATGCCGTCTACCCGGGCGCCCGCAGCCTGTCAGTAGATGCCTCCCAGCTCAGGGTCGGGGGCCCGCCGTCGGACATCACCTCGCTGCTGAGCAATCCCGGTGAACCCACGCTGCACATCATCCGCGACATCGACCAGGCCAGTACCGACGGTGCCGAGTGCCTGGAGGCGTACTTCTCGGCAGTGGAATCGCTGGACGGGCCGGTGTGGGTGGTAGCGACGGGATCGGATTCATCGGCCGCGGCCGACCTGCCGTTCCGTGAACTGCTACACCATTTCGAGGTAGCGATCACGGTGCCGCCCTTGCGTTGTCGCACCGATGACCTAACCGCCATCACCACGGCGCTGCTGCGTGGAATCGCTCCCGGGCGCAAGGTGCGGCTCAGCCCCGACGCACAACGTCTCATCTCGCGATATTCCTGGCCGCGCAACATCTCTCAGCTGCGCGAAGCGCTGGTGCACGCGGTGCGCCGGCGACCGGTCGGTGAGATCCAGGACTCCGATCTGCCCGGATACTGCCAGACCGTATCCCGACATGCGTTGACCCCGTTGGAGACCGCCGAACGCGACGCGATCGTGGCCGCGCTCCAAGAAGCCAACGGCAACAGGATGGCCGCCGCCACGCATCTCGGGATGTCACGTTCCAGCCTGTACCGCAAGCTCAAGACCTACGGCATCACCATATGATCCGGTGTGGGCGGGCGCTGTCCCACGACGGGACGCGATGGCGCTCCGGCCATCGCCTAACGTCGAACCGTGGGTCAGCCAGCGACGTTTCGCCAACTGTGGGACAGCACGGTCAGCTGCCACACGCATCGGCCCTTCCTGGTTTTCCGGTCAGCGGAGGGGACCTCACGTCCACACCTAGGGCAGTTCGGCGAATTGGTCGACCAAGTGGCCGCCGGACTGTCCGGGCGCGGCGTCGGCGCTGGCTCCGCCGTCCATCTGGTGCTGAAGAATAGACCAGAGTTGGCTGGCCGTCACCCGGATCGAGGGCTGGACGGTGCCCGTGGACCCGGGGTCGACGGCACGCGATGTCCACCGGCCGGTGACGCGCTGCCCACCGGTGGCCATGGTGTGTTCCGCGGAGCGGTGAGACGTCGTCGACGAAGGTGCTGCGGGCAGGGTGCCGCATATCATCGCAATTTCCGAGACGGAACGAGACCTGAAGCCGGGCTCTGCGCTGATCGATATCAATTCGGCTGCAATGGATTTCGTCGCACCGAATCCCGCCGACCGGATCGCGGTGATGTTCACCTCAGGCACTGCTAGAGCCGTGATGCGGTGGTGGGGCACTCGGCGGGTGTCCCGATAGCGAATGCCTACCAGGCAATTCCGGCTCGACATGGACACCCGAATGGACCTCGCCGCTAAAGGCCCCGCGCGA
>DATKEW010000063.1:0-4601 GCA_035511785.1 Mycobacterium sp. | reverse complement strand
ATGATCACCGTGGGCTCCCCCGACCGGAGCACCTCCAGCACCTCGGACGCCAGCAGCGGATCGGCGCCTGCGGGTTGCGCGGGCACCACCGCGCCGGGCTGGGCACCGTCCGACCAGGACGTGTCCGCGGGCAGGATCAGTGTGGCTACGCACGAGCCGGACCGACTGGCGGCGATCGCCTCGGCGGCGTCGGCGGCGACATCGGCGGCGGAACCCGTCCGGCGCACCCATCCCGAGACGCTGCCGGCAAGCGCGTCGATGTCGGATTCCAGCGGTGCGTCGTACTGCTTGTGGTAGGTGGCGTGGTCGCCGACGACGACCACCATCGGCACCCGGGCTCGGCGCGCGTTGTGCAGGTTGGCCAGGCCGTTGCCCAATCCGGGGCCCAAATGCAGCAGCACCGCCGCCGGCCGGTCGGCGATGCGGGCATAGCCATCGGCAGCGCCGGTGGCGACGCCTTCGAACAGGGCCAGCAGACCGCGCATTCGCGGAACGGTGTCCAGTGCGGCCACGAAGTGCATCTCCGACGTACCCGGGTTGGCGAAGCACACGTCGACGCCGCCGTCGACCAGAGTATTGATCAGAGCCTGAGCGCCGTTCACGAATCCACCTCTTCAGTCAGCGAGCCCGAAGACACGCTCGGCGTTGCCGCGCAGAAAGTCGCGGCGTGCCTGGTCGTCGAGCCCGAGTTCGTCGAACCCCGCCAATGCGTGCGCGTGGGTCATCATCGGATAGTTGGTGCCGAATAAGACTTTGCGTTGCCCGGTACCGGTTTTCATGAACCGGATCAGTTCTTGCGGCAGGCGCTTGATGGTATACGCCGAGGTGTCGATGTAGACATTCTCGTGCTTGCGGGCGACGGCGACCATCTCCTCGGTCCACGGGTAGCCGACGTGCCCACACACGATCACCAACTCCGGAAAGTCGAGGGCCACCAGGTCGATGTAAGGGATGGGGCGTCCGGTCTCCGACGGTCGCAGCGGGCCGGTGTGACCGACCTGGGTGCAGAACGGCACCCCGGATTCCACACATTCGGCGAACAACGGGTAATAGCGGCGATCGGTGGGCGGCGCGTTCCACAGCCAGGGCACCACCCGCAAACCCACGAATCCGCCGTCACGCACACGCCGGCGCAATTCGCGCACCGCTTCCATCGGGCGATCGAGGTCGACGGTAGCCAGGCCGGCAAACCGGTTCGGGCGCAACCGAATCCACTCGGCGACCTCGTCATTGGAGATGAGGTCCTGGCCGCCCGGCCCGCGCCACGCGCTGAGCAGGCCACGGCCGACGTCGGCGGCGTCCATCGACGCGATGGTCGCCTCGATCGGGATGTCGGTGTCCGGAATGGACCCGCCGGTCCAGCGCCGCAGCGAGGCCAGCATGTCGCTGCGCAGGAACCGCGCAGTCGGATGCTGCATCCACACATCGATCGTCATCGAGCTTCGACTCTAGACCGAGGCTAGGCGGCCAGCGCGGCGTGGGCGGCGGCACGCGTCTGCCGCACGTACCCGCCGCCGAAAAGCACGACATGCGCCAGCAGCGGAAAGAGCTGGTGCAGCCCAATGCGGTCGCGCCAGCCCGGTTTCAGCGATCGCACCTGCTGGTAACCGGCAAGGATAGCGTCGTAGCGCGGGCAGCCGAACAGCGCGAGCATCGCCAGGTCGGTCTCGCGGTGACCGGCGTGCGCAGCCGGGTCGATCAGCACCACCCCGTCGGGCGTCCACATCACGTTGCCGCTCCACAAATCGCCATGCAGCCGGGCGGGCCGGTCATCGTCGTCGAAGTCGCCGGCACGGCAACGTGCCACGACGGAGTCGATCGCGTCACGGGTCGAAACCTCCAGCCGCGGCGCCGCGAGCTCGGCCATCGGGGCCAGCCGCTCCTCGGCGTAGAACTCGCCCCAGCGTCGGTGCCGCCGCAGTGACATCGGCAATGGCTGCGACAACGGCCCGAAGAATCCGGGCCCGTCCCATCCGTCGGGCGCTGCGCCGAACGCTGCGGCACTCGCGTCGTGCATGACGGCCAGTCGGTTGCCGAACACGTGCGCCGCCTCGAGGCTCGGCGTCACCGAATCAAGCCGCCGCAGGGTCAGGCTCGTCGCGTCAAAAGAGACAACCCGAGCGCAGGGCACGCCGCCGTCGACACTTGAAAGCCATCGCAGCCCTGCGGCTTCCCAGGCGAAGAAGCCGGTGGGCGCGTCGGGGTGGTGCTTGACGAAGTCGGTCACACAATCCGACGGATCAGGCAGTTACGTGGGCGGCATGCACGTCGTCGGCCGGCCGCGCCTCGGTCTGCTCCTTGGCCCAGCGGTAGTCGGGCTTGCCGGCCGGCGAGCGCTTGACCTCGTCGACCAGCCAAAGGCTGCGCGGAACTTTGTATCCCGCGATCTCGGAGCGTACGAAGCTGTCCAGTGCCGACAGCGTCGGCCGCGCCCCTGGCCGGGCCTGTACGACGGCGGCCACGTGCTGGCCGTAGCGGGGATCGGGCACCCCGACCACCAAAGCATCGAAGACGTCGGGATGCGCCTTGAGTGCGGCCTCGACCTCCTCGGGGTAAATCTTCTCGCCGCCGCTGTTGATCGACACCGAACCGCGGCCCAGCATGGTGACCGTGCCGTCCTCTTCGACCTGGGCGTAGTCACCTGGGATGGCGTAGCGCACGCCGTTGATGGTCCGGAACGTCTCCGCCGTCTTCTTTTCGTCTTTGTAGTAGCCGACCGGGATGTTGCCCTTTTTGGCGATGAAGCCGCGCACGCCCGAGCCGGGCTTGACCTCGTTGCCGTCCTCGTCGAGGACGACGGTGCGGTGATCGATCGTCACTCGCGGGCCACCGCTGCGCGGCGAGTCCTTGGCAACCATGCTAATGCCGCCGAAGCCGGTCTCCGAGGAGCCGATCGAGTCGGTGATGATCCGGTTGGGCAGCAGCTCCAGCAGTTTCTCCTTGATGCTCGGCGAGAACAACGCTGCGGTGCTGGAGAGCAGAAACAGCGGTGACAGGTCGTAGTTGCTGTCCTCGGTAAGCGCGTCGAGCAACGGGCGCGCCATGGCGTCGCCCGTGAAGAACAGCAGGTTCACCTTGTGGTCGTGAATCGTTTGCCAGACCTCGTCGGCGTTGAATTCCGGTGCCAGCAAGGTGGTTTGACCCGACAAGATCGACATCCAGGTAGCAGACTGGGTGGCGCCGTGGATCATTGGCGGAATCGGATAGCGGATCATCGGGGGATTGGCGGCAGCGGCCTTGGCGAGGTCGTACTCGTCCTTGACGAATTCGCCTGTCGCGAAGTCGGTCCCGCCGAACAGGACGCGGTAGATGTCTTCGTGGCGCCACATCACGCCCTTCGGGAAGCCGGTGGTGCCGCCGGTGTAGAGCAGATAGATGTCGTCGGCACTACGCTCGCCGAAGTCGCGCTCGGGTGAGCCTTGTGCGATCGCTGAGTAGAACTCGATGCCGCCGTAGCGCTGATAGTCGTTGTCGCTCCCGTCCTCGACCACGAGGATCGTCTTGACGTTCGGGGTGTCCGGCAGCACGTTGGCGACCCGGTCGGAGTACTGGCGTTCGTGGACCAGCGCGACCATGTCGGAGTTGTCGAAGAGATAGCGAAGTTCGCCCTCCACGTAGCGGTAGTTGACGTTCACCAGGATGGCGCCCGCCTTCACGATGCCGAGCATCGCGACGACGATCTCGATGCGGTTGCGACAGTAGAGACCGACCTTGTCGTCCTTCTTGACGCCCTGATCTACGAGGTAGTGCGCCAGCCGGTTGGCCTTCTCTTCCAGTTGGGCGTAGGTCAGCTGCTCGTCGCCGCAGATGAGGGCAACACGGTCAGGCACAGCATCAATGGCATGCTCAGCGAGGTCGGCAATATTCAGGGCCACGGCCACCAAACTAGAACGTGTTACATTTCTTGACAAGCTCATGCCAAATGTGGACGGAGAGGCGGTAGCCGTGGCCCCTAACACTGGTCGAGCGCCAGCAAACGTGGAATCGGGACCCGACGCGCTGGTCGAGCAGCGCGGCCACACCCTTGTCGTAACGATGAACCGACCGAACGCCCGCAACGCGCTGAGCACCGAAATGATGGAAATCATGGTCGAGGCCTGGGATCGCGTCGACAACGACGACGACATCCGGTGCTGCATCCTGACCGGGGCAGGTGGCTACTTCTGCGCGGGCATGGACCTCAAGACAGCAACCAAGAAACCGCCGGGCGACTCATTCAAGGACGGTAGCTACGACCCGTCGCGCATCGACGCCTTGCTGAAGGGTCGCCGACTGACCAAACCGCTGATCGCGGCCGTCGAAGGCCCAGCGATCGCCGGCGGCACCGAGATCTTGCAGGGCACCGACATCCGGGTCGCCGGCGAGAGCGCCAAGTTCGGCATCTCGGAGGCCAAGTGGAGCCTGTACCCGATGGGCGGGTCGGCCGTGCGGCTGGTACGGCAGATCCCGTACACGGTCGCTTGTGACCTGCTGCTGACCGGGCGCCACATCACCGCCGCCGAGGCCAAGGAGATGGGCCTGATCGGATATATCGTCCCGGACGGCCAGGCGCTGACCAAAGCGATGGAGATCGCCGAGGTCATCGAAAACAACGGTCCGCT
>DATKEW010000062.1:0-3730 GCA_035511785.1 Mycobacterium sp. | reverse complement strand
CGGCCAAACTTCCGCTGCTGGCGCTGTCCACCTCACTGGCCACCGAGTTCAGCCCCCAAGGCATCCGGTCAAACGTCGTGGTCCCCGGACCCACCCGCACCCCGCTCTACGACCGGCCGGGCGGCTTTGGCGACCAGGCCGCCAAGGTGTGGGGCACTGACAAGGAAACCGCGATCACCCGCATGGTGACCGAAATCCGACCACTGCTCACTCGCCGGATGGGCCAGCCCGACGACATCGCACAGGTCATCGCCTACCTCGTCTCACCCCGCTCGCGCCAGGTCACCGCCGCCGAATGGAGCGTCGACGGCGGCGCGCAGCGCCACATCTGACCCCACCATCAACAAGGAGAAGCCGATGAACATACCCGTCACGGGCCCAAACGCGCCGCGCACATCACCACTTGCCGGACAGGTCGTGGCCGAGAACTTTGCGGGTTGGAGCGCCGAAATCCGGCAAGAGTTCGCCGACAACGCCCACAACCACCAGGTCGGATCGGTGCTGCTGTCCGAGACCGACGAGGTCAGGGTGTGGAGCATCCGGCTCGCACCCGGCGAACGGGTCCCGGCGCACCGGCACGTGCTGAACTACTTCTGGACCGCCCTCACCGACGGAATCAGCCTGCAGCACACCGACGACGGCACCACCCGCCGCGTCGTCTACCGAGCCGGAGAAACTCGGCACTTCTCCTTCCCCGGTGACGAGTACATACTGCACGACCTGTACAACGACGGCCCAAGCGAACTGGCCTTCCTGACCGTGGAACACAAGAGCGAACGCAAACAGGACTGATGAATAGGGCTGAACCCTGCCGGTGCTCACGGCCACAGGGGTGCCGTGCCGCGTGTAGGGCACCGTTTTCGACTGACTCGGTCACAAGATAGCTATCGGAGGAACATGATGAAGATCCTTATCACCGGCGCCACCGGCTACCTTGGCGCGGTCGCCGCCGACGCGCTCGGCACCCGAGGCCATCAGATCCTGGCACTGGCCCGATCGCAGCGGTCCGCTAATACGCTGCGTGAGCGCGGCATCGAGCCCGTCATGGGAGACTTCGGCGACCCGGTGAGCCTGGCCAACGCCGTTCACGAGTCAACGTCGTGGTGAGCACCGCCAGCGTCGGCGGGGCCAGCGGGAACCAAGCGGCGTTCGCCCGGGACGGTGAGGCCGTCCGCGCCATGCGAGTAGCTCTCGCTGATCACGGCGGCGCCCTGGTCTTCACCAGTGGCTCGGCGGTCTTCGGAGTCTTCAACGGCGGCGATGCCACCGACACCATCTACGACGAAGGCGCCCGCTTGCCCCTTCCGTCATCGGTGTTCGCGCCCGCATCCGCAGGTGTGCACCCGCTGCTGGCCGCCGGTTTCGAGGGGGCGATGGCCGCTCGCGTCGAGACCGAACGGGCCGTCCTGGCCGACGGGGACGTGCGCGGCATCGTGGTACGGCCCGGGCTGGTCTACGGACGCGGCGGCAATTCCGACCTCAGGTCTTTGATCGACCGGGCACGGAAGGAGGGTCGCGCCGGTCACTGGGGAAGCGGCGGCACCACACAAAGCTACGTACACGTCGATGACCTAGCCGAATTATTCTGCCGGGCGGCGGAACTCGCGCCGCACGGGGCTATCCTGCACGGCGTCGCCGCAGACGTCACCCAGCGCGACTTGGCCCGAGCCATCAACCGGATGATTGGAACAGACGAGCGCACAGACAGCCTTTCGCTGTTGCAGATGCTTGGCATCGACCCCGACACAGTCGGGAACATCGGCGGCTCGTTCACCCCACCGGCCACCGCCGCGCCGGGTATCAGCCTGTCGCTGAACAAACGCCTATCTTCGGAGAAGACACGCAAGCTCCTCGACTGGTCGCCCAAACGAACGGACATCGGCGATGACATCGCGTTCGGCTCGTACGCGAACTGATCGCCCGCTCACTTCAACTTCCAAGGGGCACATCGTGGACCGGCAATTGACCGAAGAGCTGGTCGTGATCACAGCCAGGCCAGAGCTTCGAATACGTGGTCGCAGTCGAGCTCGAATTCCTGCGCCGGCACGCCAAAATGGCTGACTGACAACCTGTCCCGTCGACACCTTGAGCCACCGTTCGGTGTGTTCCCTCTCGACGAACTTAAGCCGAGCGACGTCGAGGCACACCGCGGCACCCGACGCGGACACGCCGACGCGTCACGCAGCAAGGAGATGACTATCATGGACCTCTACGACGTCATGCGAACCACCCACGCGGTGCGTGAATTCACCGATGACCCGCTGCCCCACGACACGCTATACCGGATCCTCGACAACGCACGCTTCGCCCCCAGCGGGGGCAACAGGCAGGGAGCCCACATCATCGTGGTGCGTGATGCCCAAACGCGACAGCGACTCGCCCAACTCGGCATCCCCGCCACCCGCCGATACATCGCCCAGCTGATGGCAGGCGAAAACCCCTGGAACCCAGTACATCCCAGTAGCGTGGCGCCCGAAACCATCGACAACACCGACCCGCCAGACAGCTTCATTGCCCCGTTCATCCAAGCCCCAGTCGTGCTGGTCGTCTCGGTTGACCTGGAAGTCGTGGCGGCCCTCGACCAAAACCTCGACCGCATCGGTCTGGTCAGCGGGGCGTCGGTATACCCCCTGGTGTGGAACATACTTCTGGCCGCCCGCAACGAAGGCTACGGCGGCAACCTCACATCCATGGCCATCCCCCAGGAGGCGCAGGTGCGCCAGCTGCTCGGACTGCCTGACACCCATGCCCTGGCCGCGCTGGTACCCCTTGGAAAGCCAACCCGTCAACTGACGAAGCTACCGCGGCAAACCGTCGAAGAATTCGTCAGCCACGAACACTTCGACGGTGCACCCTTCACGCGCCCAACACACGACCGATGACACCGCTGGCCAGCAGGCTCGTCGCTGAGGAAAGGACCTGAACGTTGCCGAATGCAATCGTCTCCGACAAGTCGGCACCGCCGGACGTGCCCCAATGCAGCACGAGGCCTTCGGCCTCAGCTAGCCCCCATAACGTCTACACGCTTCGGTAGCCCACCGGATGCCCCCTGCCGGACAGGACCAACAAACGAAACGGCATTGTCAGGTTGGTGATTAGTGCGGCCGAAGTCGATGATCTCGGAGTCGATACGCCGGAGGGGGATCAGCGTGGGCGAGGTGTCGTACAGGGGCCACCGGTATCCGGCGGAGATGATCGCGCACTGCGTATGGCTGTATCACCGCTTCCCGCTGAGCGTCCGTGAGGTCGAGGAGCTCATGCTGGTCCGCGGCGTGATCGTCTCCTACGAGACGATCCGGCAGTGGTGTGCCAGGTTCGGGCCGGAATACGCCGGCCGGCTGCGCCGCCGCCCACCCCGACCCGGCGACAAGTGGCATCTCGACGAGGTGTTCTTGACGATCAACGGCCGTTGGCAGTCTCTGTGGCGGGCCGTCGACCGGGACGGCAACGTCCTCGACATCCTGGTCCAACCTCGCCGGGACGCCAAGGCCGCCAAGCGGTTCTTCCGCAAGCTCCTCAAGAGGCGGTGCGCGTCTCCTCGGGTGCTGGTCACCGACAAGCTCCGCAGTTACGCGGTGGCGCATCGGGAGGTGATGCCGTCGATCGAGCACCGGCAATCGAGATACCTCAACCGGGCGGAGAACTCGCACCAGCCGACCCGGCACCGCGAACGCGCCATGAAACGCTTCCGCACCCCCGGCGCAGCCCAACGGTTCCTGGCGGTGTTCAG
>DATKEW010000061.1:0-11971 GCA_035511785.1 Mycobacterium sp. | reverse complement strand
GCGCTGGCGGACGCTGACGTCGTGGTCAGCTGCACCGGCGCGGTGAGCCCGGTGGTTTCGCTGGCCGATGTGCACCACGCGCTCGCCGCCGCCCGCCGCGACGAAGCTGCCCACCCGCTGGTGATCTGCGACCTGGGTATGCCGCGCGATGTCGATCCGGCGGTGGCCGGACTACCCGGCGTCTGGGTCGTTGACGTCGACCGCGTGCAACACGAGCCGTCCGCCCACGCAGCGGCGGCCGACGTGGACGCCGCCCGGCACATCGTGGCGGCCGAAGTTGCTGCCTACCTGGCGGGACAGCGGATGGCCGAGGTCACCCCGACGGTGACCGCGTTGCGCCAGCGAGCAGCCGACGTGGTCGAAGCCGAGTTACTGCGGCTGGACAACCGGCTGCCCGGGCTGGAAAGCGCCCAGCGCGAGGAGGTCGCCCGCACCGTGCGGCGGGTGGTCGACAAGCTACTGCATGCGCCCACAGTGCGGATCAAACAACTCGCCAGCGCCCCCGGTGGTGATAGCTACGCCGAGGCGCTGCGCGAGCTGTTCGAACTCGACCAGACCGCTGTCGACGCCGTCGCCGCGGGTGAATTGCCCGTGGTGTCAACCGGATTCGACGGCAGCCCGCAACAGGGGGCCGAGTAGCCGATTGGCGCACGTGATCCGGATAGGCACCCGGGGCAGTCTGCTGGCCACCACTCAGGCCGCCGGCGTCAGGGACGCCCTGATCGCCAAGGGCCACCCCGCGGAGTTGGTGATCATCACCACCGCGGGAGACCGGTCGTCGGCGCCCATCGAAAGCCTGGGTGTGGGCGCCTTCACCACCGCGCTGCGTGAGGCCATCGAGGACGGCCGCGTCGACGCCGCCGTGCACTCGCACAAGGATTTGCCGACCGCCGCCGACCCGAGGTTCACGGTGGCGGCGATACCCCCACGCAACGACCCGCGGGACGCGGTGGTGGCCCGCGACGGGCTGGTGCTCGGGGAGTTGCCGGCCGGTTCGCTGGTGGGCACCTCGTCCCCGCGGCGGGCCGCACAGCTTAGAGCATTGGGTCTCGGTTTGGAAATCCGCCCCCTACGAGGCAACCTAGATACCAGGTTGAACAGGGTAAGCAGTGGTGATCTTGACGCCGTCGTGGTGGCCCGGGCTGGTCTGGCCAGGCTGGGTCGCCTCGACGATGTCACCGAGACGCTAGAACCGGTGCAGATGTTGCCCGCACCGGCGCAAGGTGCGCTCGCGGTCGAGTGCCGCGCCGACGACGACCGGCTGGCGGCGGTGCTGGCCGAATTGGACGACGCCGACACCCGTGCGGCGGTCACCGCGGAGCGAGCCCTGCTGGCCGAACTGGAGGCGGGTTGCTCCGCACCGGTGGGCGCGATCGCCGAGGTGGTCGAGTCCATCGATGAGGAAGGCCACGTCTTCGAAGAGCTGTCGCTGCGCAGCTGCGTGGCGGCGCTGGACGGATCCGACGTGATCCGCGCGTCCGGCATCGGCACTTCCGATCGGGCACGGGAGCTCGGGCTCTCGGTCGCCGCGGAGTTGTTCGAGCTGGGCGCCCGTGAGCTGATGAGAGGAGCGCGGCAATAACCCGCGCGAGAAAATTGAGTGGGAGCGACAATGACGACGCGAGGGCGTAAGCCGAGACCGGGCCGCATCACGTTCGTGGGCTCCGGTCCGGGCGACCCGGGATTGTTGACCACGCGGGCCGCCACGGTGCTGGCCAACGCTGCGCTGGTGTTCACCGACCCCGACGTACCCGAGGCGGTGCTGGCGCTGGTCGGCAAAGACCTGCCGCCGGTCTCCGGCCCGGCGCCCGCCAACCCGGCTGCCGGGAAGGCCGACGAGGCCGCCGACGGAGACCAGGGCCACGGCGCGGCCGCGGTGATACCCGGTGGTTCCGATATCCGCCCCGCGCTGGGTGATCCCGCCGAGGTCGCCAAGACGCTGACCGCCGAGGCCCGTTCGGGCGTCGACGTGGTGCGGCTGGTGGCGGGTGACCCGCTGACGGTCGACGCCGTCATCACCGAGGTGAACGCCGTCGCGCGCAGCCACCTGCACATCGAGATCGTGCCCGGTCTGGCCGCCACCAGCGCGGTGCCGACGTATGCCGGGCTGCCGCTGGGCTCGTCGCACACCGTGGCCGACGTGCGTGGCGACGTCGACTGGGAGGCGCTGGCGGCGGCTCCCGGACCGCTGATCCTGCAGGCCACCGCCTCGCGTCTGGCCGATGCCGCCCGCACCCTGATCGAGCACGAGCTGGCCGAGACCACCCCGTGCGTGGTGACCGCGCAGGGCACCACGTGCCAGCAGCGCTCGGTGGAAACCACACTTGGTGGGCTGACCGACTCGGCGGTGCTGGGCGGCACCGACCCCGCGGGTCCCCTGACCGGACCGCTGGTGGTGACCATCGGCAAGACGGTGAGCGGCCGGGCCAAGCTGAACTGGTGGGAGAGCCGCGCCCTGTACGGCTGGACCGTGTTGGTCCCCCGCACCAAGGATCAGGCCGGCGAGATGAGCGAGCGGCTGACGTCGTACGGCGCGTTGCCGATCGAGGTGCCGACCATCGCCGTCGAGCCGCCGCGCAGCCCCGCTCAGATGGAGCGCGCCGTCAAGGGTCTGGTCGACGGCCGCTTCCAGTGGGTGGTGTTCACCTCCACCAACGCGGTGCGCGCGGTGTGGGAGAAGTTCGGCGAGTTCGGCCTGGACGCCCGCGCGTTCTCCGGGGTGAAGATCGCCTGCGTCGGCGAGTCGACAGCCGACCGCGTCCGGGCTTTCGGGATCAGCCCCGAACTGGTGCCCGCCGGCGAACAGTCCTCGCTCGGCCTGCTCGACGACTTCCCGCCCTACGACAGCATTTTCGACCCGGTGAACCGGGTCTTGCTGCCGCGCGCCGACATCGCCACCGAGACGCTGGCCGAGGGACTGCGCGAACGCGGCTGGGAGATCGAAGACGTCACCGCCTACCGGACGGTGCGCGCCG
The DNA here is from genome assembly GCA_035511785.1 of Mycobacterium sp. Classification (GTDB taxonomy): domain Bacteria; phylum Actinomycetota; class Actinomycetes; order Mycobacteriales; family Mycobacteriaceae; genus Mycobacterium. Next base: position 8,996 of record DATKEW010000061.1, on the reverse strand, counting down.
CACCGCCGCCGGCGGCCACCCGCGAAATGATCAAGACGGGCGGCTTCGACGCGGTGTGCTTCACGTCGAGCTCCACGGTGCGAAACCTGGTCGGCATCGCCGGAAAGCCGCACGCGCGGACCATCATCGCCTGCATCGGGCCCAAGACCGCCGAGACCGCCGCCGAGTTCGGGTTGCGGGTGGATGTCCAGCCCGATACCGCCGCCATCGGCCCGCTGGTCGACGCACTGGCCGAACACGCCGCGCGGTTGCGCGCCGAGGGCGCGCTGCCACCGCCGCGCAAGAAGAGCCGCAGGCGGTAATGGGCTACCCGCGGCAGCGCCCGCGTCGGCTCCGCACCACCCCGGCGTTACGTCGCTTGGTGGCGCAAACATCTTTGGAGCCAAGGCATTTGGTGCTGCCGATGTTCGTGGCCGACATTCGCGAGCCGCGGCCGATTCCGTCCATGCCCAACGTGGTGCAGCACACCCGGGATTCGCTGCGCCGCGCCGCCGCCGATGCCGTCGGCGCCGGGGTGGGCGGGCTGATGCTGTTCGGCGTGCCGCGCGAGGAAGACAAGGACTCCACCGGCTCGGCCGGCACCGACCCCGATGGCATCCTCAATGTCGCGCTGCGTGACCTGGCCAAGGATCTCGGTGATGCCACGGTGTTGATGGCCGACACCTGCCTGGACGAGTTCACCGATCACGGGCACTGTGGGGTGCTGGACGCCAGGGGTCGGGTGGACAACGACGCCACGTTGGCCCGGTACGTGAAGCTGGCTGTGGCGCAAGCGGAATCGGGCACTCATGTGGTGGGGCCGAGCGGGATGATGGACGGCCAGGTGGGCGCCATCCGCGACGGCCTGGACGCGGCGGGCTACACCGATGTGGTGATCCTGGCCTACGCCGCGAAGTTCGCCTCGGCGTTCTACGGCCCGTTCCGCGAGGCGGTGAGCTCCAGCCTGTCCGGAGACCGGCGTACCTACCAGCAGGAGCCGGGCAACCGGCGGGAGGCGCTGCGCGAGATCGAGCTGGACCTCGACGAAGGCGCCGACATCGTGATGGTCAAGCCCGCGATGGGCTATCTCGACGTGGTGGCTGCCGCGGCCGACGTGTCGCCGGTACCGGTGGCCGCCTATCAGGTCTCGGGGGAGTACGCGATGCTTTGCGCTGCCGCTGCGAACAACTGGATCGATGGGCGTGCCGCGGCGCTGGAATCATTGATCAGCATCCGGCGTGCCGGAGCGGATATCGTGCTCACCTACTGGGCCGCAGATGCGGCGAGTTGGCTTTCGTGAGTGGCGCAACCAGCGGGGAACGATCACGAGATAGGGCTTGCGATGACACCAGCGAGGGGTATTAACCCGAAGCCATTGTTCTACGAACCCGGTGCCAGCTGGTATTGGGTGCTGATGGGTCCGGCGGCGGCAGCAACGATGATGCTGATCGAACGGTGGAGCGGCGCCGGGGTCGGGCTGGTGGTTCCGGCGATCTTTCTGGTGCTGGTGTCGGCGTTCGTCGCGTTGCAGGTGAAAGCGGCGCGGATCCACATCTCGGTAGAGCTGACCGAAGACGCCCTGCGGCAGGGCACCGAAACCATCTTGCTACGCGAAATCGTCCAGGTATATCCGGAAGCCGAGCATCTTGAGGCTTCCGGGACGGACCTGGCGAGGTGGCAATCTGCGCGGGCGCTGGGCGAACTGACCGGCGTACCGCGTCGCCGGGTGGGCATCGGTCTCAAGCTCAGTGGAGGCCGCACCGCGCAGGCCTGGGCGCGTCGTCATCGTCAGCTTCGCGCGGCGTTGACTCCGCTGGTCCAGGAGCGCGTGGAGCCGGCCCGATCGGACGCCAGCGACATCGATCACGACGACGACAACGGGTCACCGCTGTGATCGCCCGTTACCGGGCTCTGGTCGAACTGGTCCTGGCTTGTGCCGCGCTGGTGGGCGCGGGGGCGAGCTGGTCGCACGCACGTCGCACCGTGGGCGTCGCGCCCATCGCGGACGGGCAGCCGTTCACCACGTCGTTGGTTTATGGCCCTCAGCTGTTGCTGCTGACCCTGGTGCTGGTGACGACCGCAGGCGTGCTGACCGTGGTCGGAGTGGCCGGGCTGCGGCGCGCGCGGGGCGCCGGCCGGTCTTTTTGATGAGGCCACGCCACGTCCCGTCACGGCATCGCGGCGCTCGCGCTGTTACGCTGCCATAGCTGCCGGTTGCTAGTCGGGGGGCTTGTGAAATGCCGAGATCGCCCGGTCAGCCGAACTAGAAGGCGAACGAAACAGCAGGGTCCGGACGGAAAGAGCATTGTGCGCGGCGGAGAGATCAAGGCCCTGACGGGACTCCGCATCGTCGCCGCGGTGTGGGTAGTGCTGTTTCACTTCCGGCCGATGCTCAGTGATGCGTCGCCTGATTTCCGCGACGCTCTCGCGCCGGTGCTCAACTGCGGCGCGCAAGGCGTCGACCTCTTCTTCATTCTGAGTGGGTTTGTGCTGACCTGGAATTACCTCGACCGCATGGGCCGGTCGTGGTCGACGCGCGCCACCCTGCACTTCCTGTGGCTGCGGCTGGCCAGGGTGTGGCCGGTGTACCTGGTCACACTGCACCTCGCCGCGCTGTGGGTGATCTTCACCCTGCACGTCGGTCACGTCCCGTCGCCCGACGTGGGTCAGCTCACCGCGATCAGCTATGTGCGCCAGGTCCTGCTGGTGCAGTTGTGGTTTGTGCCGTTCTTCGATGACTCCAGTTGGGATGGGCCGGCCTGGTCGATCAGCGCGGAATGGCTGGCCTACCTGCTCTTCGGCCTACTCGTGCTGGTGATTTTGCGGATGAAGCAGGCGACGAGGGCGCGCAGCCTGATGTTGCTGGCGTTCGCGGCGTCGTTGCCACCGGTGGTGATGTTGCTGGCCAGCGGCCACTTCTACACGCCGTGGAGCTGGCTGCCGCGGATCGTGACGCAGTTCACCGCCGGCGCGCTGGCCTGTGCCGCCGTGCGTAGGTTGCGGCTCACCGATCGCGGTCGCCGCGTCGCGGGGTACATCTCCCTGCTTCTGCTGGCCGCCATGGTGGGCGTCCTCTACTGGTTTAGCGCGCATCCGATAAGCGGAGTCGTGGAGAACGACAGCGGCGGGGTGGTCGACGCGCTGTTCGTTCCGCTGGTGATAACGCTGGCGATCGGCCTGGGCAGCCTGCCGAGGCTGCTGTCGACGCCGTTGATGGTTTATGGCGGGCAGATCTCATTTTGTCTGTACATGGTGCATGAGCTGGTGCACACCGCCTGGGGATGGGCCGTGGAACAATTCGAGCTCGTTCCGCAGGACAATCCGTGGAAGTGGAACGTCATCGGCCTGCTCGCGATCGCTATGGGTCTTTCGAGCCTGATGTATCACTTCGTCGAGGAGCCCGCCCGACGCTGGATGCGCAGGATGGTTGACGTCAGACCCGTGGACACGGAAGCCGAACCCGAGTCGCCCGCCACCAAGCTCCACCAGATCGACGGTGGGCTGGAAGCGGTTCCGGCCCGCGCGGTGTGACAAATGCCACGGTGCGCGAATGGCGCTGTGCCCCATAGCCTCTGCAGCAGGTTGACGCGAGGTCGCATCCGTTTCCTCGTACGATTCCGTTGACGGTGCGGCACACGAGGATGCCGTTCACGGGGGGAGGTAGTGGTGAGTCGTCTGGCCACCTTCGTCATCAGCCTCACTCTGCTGGTCGGTGTGGTCTTTGCGGACATGGCGTCCCCGGCCCGGGTGCGGGCCTACCACGTGGTGAGCCTGGATTCGCGGCTCAACCACGTCGCGGTGATCGGCGACTCGTATACCACCGGCACCGATGAGGGCGGCTTGGGCCCGCATGCATGGACCGCTCGCGCCTGGCAGACGCTGAGCGCGTGCGGAGTCCGGGTCGCAGCCGGCGTGGCCGCCGAGGGGAAGGCCGGCTATGCCGTGCCCGGCGACCACGGCAGCCTCTTCGAGGATCTGACTGCCAGGGCGGTCAAGCCCGACGATGTGCTGGTGGTGTTCTTCGGCTCCCGCAACGACCAGGGCGTAGACCCCGGCCTGCTGACCGAAAGGGCCCGCGAGGCCTTCGATTTGGCGCGCCGCTTTGCGCCGTCCGCGCGGTTCCTGGTGATCGGACCACCGTGGCCAACCGCCGACGTGCCCGGCTCCATGCTGCTGATTCGCGACGTGCTCAACACTGTGGCCCGCGCCGCGGGAGCGGCGTTCGTCGATCCGATCGGTGACCGCTGGTTCGTCGACAGGCCCGACCTGATCGGGCTCGACGGAGTGCACCCCAACGACGCGGGGCACGAGTATCTGGCGGACAAAATCGCGCCCCTTATTCGCATGCAGCTGTCCAGGTGAGTGAACCAGCCGCGCAAGGTGTTCAGCGTCAAGACGGCGCAGGACTCAGTCTTCTGCGTGCCGGTCGTGGTCCCATTGCTCGAGGCGCGCTTGCAGGTGCATCAGGCCAATCCCGACGACCGGTGCGACAGCGGCAATGCAGACCAGCAGCAGCGGAGTCATCTCCTAAAACCTCCAAAACCCTTCACTGATAAGACGTTCGCCTGCGACAAGAAGTTCATTACGAGCTCATTCATCGGCCACCGCGCGATCGGCCAGCGCGCCCAGCACGGGTGCCAGTAGCTGCGCGTACTCGGTCGTCACATGGTTGTCGTCGCGGAACACCAGGGTGTTGCCGACGATCATCGGGCAGCGGTCGGGGGTGCAGAACAGGTCGGTCAGATCGGCGTAGTGGCCTCCCGCGCCGGCGGTCGCCGTCTGCTCAGCGGCGATTCCGTTGGCGTTGACCGCGACCAACCGCGGTGGCGCGCAGGCGGTGGCGTCGTCGAGGTGTCCGGACAGGCAGCTGGGCGCCGAGGAACGCGGATCCGCAACGGGCCCCAGGACCAGGACGGTCGCGCCGATGCTGCGCAACTGGGCGACCGTGCGGCCCACGGTGTCGATCCACGCCGGGTCGTACGACGTGAAGCCGAAGTCCGCGCCGTAGCGCCGGCTCATGCTCAGCACCACCAGACGCGGGCGTTCGGCCTGCAACCGCGCCATGATCTGGCCGCGCCACTGCCCGCACTCGGTGTACTCGCGGCCCAGATACGGGCTGACGATATGCAGCTCCTGCAGCGGGCAGGTCACCTTGGCCAGCGTCTCGAGCCGCCAGTGTCGCTGCTCGGCGACCTGCTGGAACGCCGGGTTCCACATCGCGGCATGCGAATCCCCGACCAGGGCCACCGTCGTTGGCGAGGCCGTGTCGCCCGACGCGCACTCGGCTTGCCCGACGTCACGCCAGGATCGCGTGCAGCCGTCGACGAATACGGCCGCCTTATCGGCCGGAGCATTGGCCAGTGACGGGTCCAGGTTCGACGGGACGGCGCGCAGGTCCGCCGACGCCGCGACCGCGTCGCGCACTTGCGCGAACGCCTGGCGCACGGTCGCTTCTTGTGGGCTGAGGGTCGGGACGGGCGTCGGGGGCAGCGCAATGATGTTGGCCTTCGGCGCGGCTTGTCCGTGACCCACCGGCACCGGTATCACCGTCAGCAGCAGCAGGCACGCACACGCGGTGACGCCGCTGGCGACGCCCCCCGCGACCAGGCTGGCCTTCGCCGACCGGCGCAGGTCGGCCGCGAACCGGCCGGGATTTTCGACCAGGTGCAAGGTGATCACGGCGAGTCCGGCGGAGACGGCGGTCGCGCTCAGCCGGCTCGGCAGTCCCGCGGGCAGACCCAGCAGCGGCGGCATCAGCAGCAGCACCGGCCAGTGCCACAGGTACCACGAGTACGACACCCGGCCGATCGATCGCATCGCGGGCCGGCACAGCACGCGGCCGACCCCCAGACTTCCGGTGACACACCCGCCACCGATCACCAGCGCGGTACCCAGCGCGGGCAGCAGCGCCGCGGTGCCGGGATACGGGGTGTGGGGGCCCAGCTGGGTGCAGGTCAGCACGATCAGGACCAGGCCACCCCATCCCACGATCGCGGCGGGTAGCGGCGGCAGCCGACGCCACTGCTGGATCGACAGGGCCACCAGACCCCCGGCGGCCAGCTCCCAGGCGCGGGTGGGCAGCGAGAAGAACGCCCACGGCGGTGACGCGCGGGTCCACAGCACGGCTGCCGCCAGCGACGCCGCGGCGACCAGCGCAAGCACCACGTACGGTGTCGCCCCGGATGCGGCGCCGCTGCGCAGACGACGGACCAGCCAGGCGGTACCGATGATCAGCACCGGCCACACCAGGTAGAACTGCTCCTCGACGCCCAGTGACCAGTAGTGCTGGAACGGCGACGGCGGCAGATTCGAGTCCAGGTAGTCGGTGCCTTGCATGGCGAACCGGTAGTTGCCGACGTACAGGGCGCTGGCGATGCCGTCCCCGAAGACGCTTCGCGCCTGCAATGGCGGCAACACGACGGCCGCCCCGACTGCCGTGGCGATACCGACGGTGGCGGCAGCCGGCAACAGGCGGCGCGTCCGCGCACCGTAGAAGCGGCCGAGCCGGATGGTGTCGGCGGTCGCCACCTCGCGCCAGAGCAGCCCGGTGATGAGGAAGCCGGAAATGACGAAGAAGACATCGACGCCGATGTAGCCGCCGGCGACGCCCGGTATGTCCGCGTGGTACAGCACGACCGCGATCACTGCGACGGCGCGCAAGCCCTCGATGTCCGGGCGAAAGCCGGTCCGCTTCCTGCGCTCCGCCACGTGAGCGGGCGGGGGTGCCACCCGCTTGCGGGGGAGGCCGGTGGTGTCTTCCTGCGGAAGTGTCATCTGTCCCGGCTAGGACGCCATCCAGGCCAGCTCGCCGGGCAACTGCGCTCGCCAATAGTCGATGTCATGTCCGCCTTCCGAAAAGCTGCCCGCCGGCGATGTCTTCAGCTGGTTGACGAATTGGCGTGTGGCGAAATAGAAGCGGTCTTCGGTGCCGCAGTCGACGCGCAGCGGGATCTGTGCCAACGCCGGCAACCCCACCACGTTGTTCTGCATCCAGTCGTCGTAGCTGTCGAACGCTCCCGGGGTGCTTCCGGTGAAGGAGGTGAACAACGCCGGACTGATCGCGCAGATCCCCGCGGTGCGTGACGGGCCCAGCTTGGCGCCCAGGTGCAGCGCCCCATATCCGCCCATCGACCACCCCATGAAGCCCACCCGGGAGGTGTCGAAACCCATCGAGGACAACATCGGCAGCAGCTCATCGAGCACCATCGCACCCGAGTCCACGCCGGAAGCCCTTCGGTGCCAATAGGTATTGCCGCCGTCGACACCCACCACGGCGAACGGCGGCTTGCCCTCCTTGACCAGTTTGGCCAGCCCGTCCTCGACGCCGCAGTCGAGCATCATGTTCGCGTTGCCGTCCTTGCCGTGCAGCGCGACCACCGGACGCAGAAATCCGTTCTGGGAGTTCTGGCCGGGCGGCAGGGCGATCACCCAGTTGGTCTTGACACCGCCTCGGGCCGCCGAGATGAACGAGCCGGTGAGCCTGTTCGGCAGGCTGCTGGCGGCCGAGGGCTCGAACGGCGCAGGAGCTTGCGGCGGCGCCGCCTGCGGCTTGAGCGGATCCAGCAGGGCGCTCAACGCCCATACGCCGGCGGCCGTGGCACTGGCACCGGCGCCCATCCGCAGGACCGTGCGGCGATTCAGGTCAGGCACGAGCGTCATAATGCCGCCTGCACTGGGATTTTCCGGCTGAGCCACGCCGTGCCGCTGCGATTGTGATGTAGCGGTCACGAACCGGTTGCGTGCATCGCGGCGGGTCGTGGCCCGGGATTCGCCCGGCAGCCACCCGTACGCCCAGTGTTGATGAGCCGTTCACCCGGCAGACACCGACTGAAGATCTAGAGCCGGTACGCCTCTGCGGCATGGGAATGCAGCGTTTCGTCGCCGTGGTTTCTGTCGCGGTCCTCGGTCTTGTCAACGCCTGTGCGCACCAACCCACGGCCCCGGGCGCGGAACCGGCGACCGCTACACCGATCCATCATCTGGTGGTCATCTTTGACGAGAACGTGTCCTTCGACCACTATTTCGGAACCTATCCCCGCGCCGCCAACATCGATGGCCAACCATTCACGGCCAAACCGGACACCCCCGCGGTCGACGGTCTGACTCCAGAGTTGTTGACGCGCAATCCCAACGGGGCACAGCCGACACGGCTGGGCGGACCGGGGCAGCAGGTGACCTGTGATCAGGACCACGCATACCAAGCCGAGCAATTGTCCTTCAACGGCGGTGCGATGAATCGGTTTGTCGAGCACGACGAGGGCGAGCCGTGTTCACCGCCGGCGTTCAACGCTGCTGGCCTGGTGATGGACTACTACGACGGCAACTCGGTGACCGCGCTGTGGAACTACGCACAGCATTTTTCGATGAGCGATAACTTCTACAACACCACGTTCGGCCCTTCCTCGCCCGGCCACATCAACCTGGTGTCAGGCCAAACCCATGGAGTGACAACCAAATTCATGCCCGGCGGGCAACCCTTCCCTCCGCGCATGGTGATAGACGACGCCGGCAACGGACAAGGGACCCTCATCGACGACTCGCAACCGTTCGGTGACGACTGCTCTTCTCGTGACCAGGTGCAGTTCGGCCCCGACCATAAGAACATCGGTGATCTGCTCAACGCCAAGGGCGTTGGCTGGGGATACTTCCAGGGCGGTTTCAAGCCAACTGCCCGCAGGCCCGACGGCACCGCGGAGTGCGGCGCGACGCACAACGTGGGTACGGCTGTAGGCGGAACCGGCAAGACCGGGGCGTTGGCGTTCGGGACCAAACCCGACTACGTCCCCCACCACGAGCCGTTCCAGTACTATGCGCCGACCGCCAACCCGCATCACCAACCACCGAGCGCGATCGACAAGATCGGTCGCACCGACCAAGCCAACCATCAATACGACTTATCGGATTTCTGGGCCGCCGCCGACGCAGGTCAGCTACCGGCGGTCAGCTTCCTCAAACCGCCGGCTTACCAGAACGGGCACGCCGGTTACTCCGACCCGCTCGATGAACAGCAGTTCCTC
>DATKEW010000060.1:0-3243 GCA_035511785.1 Mycobacterium sp. | reverse complement strand
CGGACGGCATGGGTTGTAGCCCGTAAAGCACTTGCTGCAGTTCGGATGTCAGCGATTGCACCCGCTCCAGCGGGGCCTCGTCCTTGACGGCTTGCCGCGCGTCGGCGATCAGCATCTCGGCGCGTGCCCGGTCATGTGGCGCCGCCGAATCGCCGAGTTCGGCGAGCCGGCGCTCGACTTGGTATGCCGCCGAGTCGAGTTCGTTGCGTGCATCGACCTGCTTGCGCAGCTGTTCGTCCTCGCGGCGGTGCGCCTCGGCCTCGGCGAGCATCCGCTCGACCTCGCTCTGATCGAGGTTTGACTGTTCGCTGATGGTGATGCTCTGCTCGGCGCCCGTGTCCTTGTCGCGTGCGGTGACATGCAGGATCCCGTTGGCATCGATGTCGAAGGTGACCTCGATCTGTGGCTCACCGCGCGGGGCCGGTCGGATGTTCTCCAGCTTGAACCTGCCGAGTACGCGATTATCCTTGGCCATCTCGCGTTCGCCTTGCAGCACAACGATATCCACGGCCGGCTGGTTGTCTGCGGCGGTGGTGAACACCTCGCTGCGCCGGGCCGGGATGGTGGTGTTGCGCTCGATGATCTTGGTCATCACGCCGCCGGCGGTCTCCACACCCAGCGAGAGTGGGGTGACATCGAGCAGCAAGACGTCGGAGACCTCGCCCTTGAGCACGCCCGCCTGGATGGAGGCGCCCAGCGCGACCACCTCATCCGGGTTGACGGTCATGTTCGGGTCCTTGCCGCCGGTGAGCCGGCGGACCAGGGCCTGCACGGCGGGGATGCGGGTCGACCCGCCGACCAGGATGACCTCGTCGATGTCGTTGGCGGTCACCTTGGCGTCGTCCATCGCCTGTTTGACCGGGCCCATGCAGCGCTCCACCAGATCGTGCGTGAGTTCCTCGAACTTCGACCGATTCATGGTCATGGTGAGGTGCTTGGGGCCGTTGGCGTCGGCAGTGACAAACGGCAGGTTGACCTGCGTCTGTGTCACCGACGACAATTCCACCTTCGCCTTCTCGGCCGCCTCGAACAACCGCTGCAGCGCCTGCGGATCTTTGCGCAGATCGATGTTGTTCTCGCGCTGGAACTCGTCGGCCAGATAGTCCACGAGCCGACGGTCGAAGTCGTCGCCACCCAGATGGGAATCACCTGCCGTGGAGCGGACCTCGACCACCCCGTCACCGACATCGAGAAGGCTGACATCGAACGTGCCGCCCCCGAGGTCGAAGACCAGCACGGTCTCGTGGCCCTTCTTGTCCAGCCCGTAGGCCAATGCCGCGGCAGTCGGCTCGTTGATGATGCGCAGCACATCCAGCCCGGCGATCCGGCCGGCATCCTTGGTGGCGTTGCGTTGGGCGTCGTTGAAATACGCCGGAACGGTGATCACCGCTTCCTTGACCCGTTCGCCGAGGAACTTGCTCGCGTCGTCGACGAGTTTGCGCAGCACCTGCGCGCTGATCTCCTCAGGCGAGTACTGCTTGCCGCGCACGTCGAACCGTGCGGCGCCACCCTCGCCCTCGACGACGTCGAAGCTGACCGCCTTGGCTTCCTCCGATATCTCGTCGAAGCGGCGGCCGATGAACCTCTTCGCCGAGTAGATGGTGCCCTTCGGGTTCATGATCGACTGCCGCCTGGCCAGTTGCCCGACCAGACGCTCGCCGTTTTCCGTGAAGGCCACCACCGAGGGGGTCGTTCGCGCCCCCTCGGCGTTGGGAATCACAATCGGCTCCCCGCCCTGCCAGGCGGCGATCACCGAGTTCGTTGTCCCGAGATCGATGCCTACCGCTGTCGCCATCGTCTATTCCTTTCGGTAACCGCCGGCGAGGAGTTGCAGCGCACGATCGGCAACCTCCAAGTCCGCGACGACGTCGTAATACTTGGGCCGCAGCCCGCTGATGGAGTGGAAATCGCGTTGGCCGCGCTGCAGCGCATGCACGAGCAGCCCGAACAGCGCGCCCACAATGGCGCCGAAGACCAGGCCGTAGCCGGCCAGCACCAGCGCGGAGATCAGTGGTTCGATCCAGTTGAACAGCCCGAAGATCCACCCGATCAGCGCGCCGACCAGGGCACCCGAACCAGCACCGCGCAGCGCGGCGGTGCCATAGTTCATCCGGCCGAGGATCTGTTCCACATACTCCAGTTCCCGGCCGACGATGGCCACCCGGTTTACCTCGACACGCTGGTCGGACAGGTAGTCGACCGCCCGTTCGGCGTCGGCGTAGTTGTCAAAGGTGGCGATCACCTGGCGGGCGGGCTCATTGGGCCGCACCGCCGATGTCGCAACGGTCGAATGCTCAGCCATCACTCCCGCTATCCCTGTAGGCCATACGCATTAAAGCCATGACTTCTCCTAGGTTGCGAAGGTCGTTACACGGAAGCGCCGACAACAGCGGAAAGCAGCGCACGCCCTGTAACGCGCGTCGTAATTCGCTCCCAAACAAGGAGTCTGGCAACCCGCAGCGGCTGTCGCGTGCTCCCGATGAGCCGAAAATCTGGACTCTGATTCGTCCTGTCAGCACCACAGCGGAGTAGGGTCTGATTAGCGGACGCCGGGTGGGCACTTTCGGACCCGGAAAGGCGGTTCCGAACGCCAACTTCGGGTATGCCGTTCCTCGTGACGCCTTACCGGACCCCTCCGGCCACGGGTGGCTCGAGGGGAGGACCGAGCCTGGCCACTCCAACATGAACGATGAATCGCACAGCCCGGCACAGGGCACCCGGCCGGACGAACAGGCTTCGTCAGGGCGTCTGGTCGCGCTGTCGCGTGTCACTTTCGATGACTCCGACGCCGGCGAGATCTTCCGCGAAGCGACCGCCGCCGTCGGCGGACTCGCATCCTGCCAGGTCGAGGCCAGTTACCGGTCGGTGAACGGCGGATTCGTTCGCTTCCCACCATCCCAGCCGGCACACCCCGACATCGAACGGCACCGCGAGTCCGGCTGGGACGGCCACGTTGACACAAGAGACGGCCGGTGGGGGTGGGCGTTCCCGCTGAGTCACCGAAGCTTCGTCTACGGGTGTTTGGTGGTCAGTGCCGCCAGTGCACCGTCGAAAAATCAGATCCAGTTGCTGACCATCCTGGCCCAGCAGACCGGCGCCGCGCTGGCACATGCCGCACTGCATGACCGCGACTCCGGTGATGCGGCGAAGCTGACAAAATCGAACGCCGATCTGAAGGTAGCGAACCGTGAACTCGGCACCACGGTGACGCGGCTACAGCGGCAGACGAACGTGCACGAAGTA
>DATKEW010000059.1:0-4386 GCA_035511785.1 Mycobacterium sp. | reverse complement strand
GGCGGAATACCTCGGTCTGCCCGTCGATTTCGGGGAACGGGTAGACCTGGGCGGCGCCACCGCAGCCGGGATGGTGTGGCGGGCCGCCGTCGCTGTCGAACTCGGGCTTTGCGACGCGGTGCTCGCGGTCGTGCCCGGGTCTTCGGTGTTGCCGACGTCCGCACGCCGACCGTCGTCACCGCCGCGCTGGCATGGCGCGTCGAGTAACAAGTACGGGTCGCCGCAGGCCGAGTTCGAGATCCCCTACGGCAACGTCGGCCAGAACGCGCCGTATGCGCAAATCGCTCAGCGGTACGCGGCCGTTTTCGGTTACGACGCAGCAGCTCTGGCGAAGATCGCGGTGGACCAGCGCACGAACGCGTGTGCACATCCCGGCGCGGTGTTTCATGGCAAGCCGATCACCGTCGACGACGTGCTGACCAGCCCGATGATCGCCGATCCGATCCACATGCTCGAGACGGTGATGCGGGTCCAAGGCGGTGCGGGCGTTCTCGTTGCCAACGCGGACGTGGCGCGGCGCGCCCGGCATCGGCCGGTGTGGGTCAAGGGATTCGGCGAGCACATCGCTTTCAAGACGGCGACATACGCCGAAGACCTGATGACGACGCCGATATCGCGTGCCGCGGAGAAAGCCTTCGCGATGGCGAGGCTCACCCCGGCCGCCGTCGATGTCGCGTCGCTGTATGACTGTTACACGATCACCGTGCTGATGACTCTCGAGAATGCAGGGTTCTGCGGCAAAGGCGAAGGCATGGCCTGGGTCAACCAGCATGACCTCACCTTCGCCGGCGACTTCCCACTCAACACCGCGGGCGGGCAGCTTTCGTTCGGGCAGGCCGGCATGGCCGGCGGCATGCATCACGCTGTCGACGCCGCGCGTCAAGTGATGGGCCGAGCCGGCCAGGCGCAGGTGGCCGACTGTCACCGGGCGTTCGTCAGCGGCACGGGCGGCATCATGAGTGAACAGGTCGCGCTGGTCCTGGGGGGTGACTGACCATGACCGATCCGCGACCACTTCCCGAGGCCACGCCGGTCTCGGAGCCGTTCTGGCAGGCGCTCACCGCACACCGGATTTTGGTGCAGTATTCGCCTTCGTTGGGACGGTACGTGTTCTATCCGCGCACGCTGGCTCCGGGCACGCTGGCCGACGACCTCGAATGGCGTGAAATCGACGGCGCCGGTTCGGTGTACACCTTCACGGTGGCGCAGCGACCGACCGGCCCGCCGTGGGCGGATGCGGTACCGCAGATCCTCGCGGTGGTCCAGTGGGACGCCGGGCCCCGGTTCAGCACCGAGCTGGTGGGGGTCAATCCCGCCGACGTCCGGATCGGCATGCGGGTGAGCCCGGTGTTCTGCGACATTCCCGATACCGGGGTCACCCTGTTGCGGTACCGACCGGAGCCAACCGATGTTTGAGACCGTCCAGCAGTTGCTGCGGGCCCGCACGCATGAGGACACACCCGCCGTCATTCACGACGACCGGACCTGGACCTGGCGCGAGCACCTCACCGAGGCAGCAGCCGAGGCATCGACGCTGATTGGGTTGGCCGACACCACTCGTCCGCTACACGTCGGCGCCTTGCTCGGCAATTCCCCGGCCATGCTGCGGTCGATGGCCGCCGCCGCGTTGGGCGGTTACGTGTTGTGCGGCATCAACACCATCCGGCGCGGCGCCGGGCTGCTGGCCGACATCCGTCGCGCAGACTGCCAACTGCTGCTTGTTGATCCCGACCACGTGCCGCTGCTCGACGGGGTGGATCTGGCCGACGTCACCGTGCTCGACGTGTCGTCGCGCCGTTACCTCGACGCGGTCGCGGCCGCACCGCCACTGGTACCGCACCGCGAGGTCGGGCCGAGCGATACCTTGATGATGATCTTCACGTCGGGAACCTCCGGCGACCCGAAGGCGGTCCGGTTCGCCCACGTGGCGGCAATCCTTTGCGGCGCAAGCCTGATCGCGCAGTTCGAAATCACCGAGAGCGACGTTTGCTACTTGGCCATGCCGTTGTTTCATTCCAATGGCGTGGCCGCCGGCTGGGCGGTGGCGATCGGAAGTGGTGCAGCGATGGTTCCGGCCCGGTTCTCGCCCTCGCGATTTCTGGCCGACATCCGCCGCCACAACATCACCTATATGAACTACGTCGGCAAGCCGCTGGCCCTGGTGCTGTCTACGCCGGAGAAGCCCGGCGATGCCGACAACACACTGCGGGTGGCGTTCGGCAACGAGGCGACCGATCGCGACATCGCAGAATTCACCAGACGATTCGGCTGCCGGGTTGTCGACAGCTTCGGATCGAGTGAGTTTGCGGTCATCGTCACTCGCGAAGACGGCACCCCGGCCGGGTCCATCGGCAAGGGATATCCGGGCGTCGCGGTGTACAACCCGGAAGCCGTTACCGAATGCGCGCCAGCGGTTTTCGACGAGAACGGTGCCCTGGCCAACTTCGACGAGGCGGTCGGGGAACTGGTGAATACCCAAGGTGGCGGCCCGTTCTCCGGGTATTACAACGATCCGACGGCCACCAACGAGCGGATGCGCCACGGCATGTACTGGTCCGGCGATCTCGCGTACCGGGACGCAGACGGCTGGATCTACCTGGCCGGTCGCACCGCGGATTGGCTGCGGGTGGACGGCGAGAACCTGGCAGCGGTACCCATCGAGCGAATCCTGCAGCGGCTGGCCCCGATCAACCAGGTGGCCGTTTATGGGGTGCCGGACGAACAGGTCGGCGACCAGGTGATGGCCGCCGTCGTTCTGGATGAGGGTCAGTCCCTGACGCCAGAAGAATTCGAGAAGTTCCTCGCCGCGCAACCCGACCTGTCAGCCAAGGCATGGCCCCGCTTCGTGCGGATCAACGCGGAGCTACCGAAAACAGCGACCAACAAAATCCTGAAACGCGAACTGATTCACGCGGGTGTGACCGCAGCCGGCGGCGTCTTGTGGGAGCGGGTGGGCCGCGGCACAACCTACGTCGCGGCCGAGTAGCGCGCGAGCTCAGCGCGTCGCAGTGATGTATTCGGAGTGCATGATCTGGTCGACTTGGAGGTCGACTTCGGGCGGGGTTCGGCCATAGTGAGCCTGCAATTCGGGGTTGGTACGGACAGGCTCGATCGCCCAATCATGTTCGGCCAGCCATTCTGCGGGTTTGGTTTTCTCCGCATCGCCGTAGGTCAGCGTGGAGAAATTCACGTCCCCGGACAGGCTCACACCGGGATAGCTCTCTTCCAGAGCGGCGAGGCGGTCTTGGTCCAGGCACGAGCCCAGGGCACCGATCGCGAGCCGGCTACCCGGCGCGGACAGCTCACCGATGCGGGTGAACAGGGTGTCCTGCGCGTCGCCGGTCAAGTAGGGCAGTATCCCCTCCACCGACCAGGCGGTGGGCCGTTGCGGATCGAACCCCGCCGCCCGCAACGGTATTGACCAGTCGTCGCGGAGATCGGCCGGGACCTCTTCACGATGGGCGGTGGGTTCGGCTGCCCGCTCGGCGAGCACGCGTCGTTTGAACTCAAGGACTTTTGGTTGATCTACCTCGAATACTGTTGTGTCACTTGGCCAGTTCAGCCGATAGGCTCGGGAATCCAGACCGGCTGCGACGATGACTGCTTGGCGGATACCGCGGTCGGCGGCAGAGGAGAAAAATTCGTCGAAGAACCTTGTCTGCACCCCGTAAAGCCGCGGGAAAGCCGTCGCCCCCTCAGAGGTTCCCGGATCGGCAAGCAGACTCATCAGATACGGGTCGGCCGAAGCGGTGATGAAATCCTTTGCGTAGTCGTCTCGCACCAGCGGCTGCGCGCTCATGGCGTGGAGCGCACGCCATCCGGCTACCAGCAGCGCGGTATAGCCCACGCTGCTGACGATGTCCCATTCGTCGTCGTCGGAGCGAATTGTCATCCAGTCCTTCTCACAAGCGAAGGTAGGCGTGGATCGTCGTCTCGTCAGCGGTGGTATGGGTGAGCACCAGGTCTGCCACGGCGTTGACCACATACAGCCCGTGCCCCCGATCGCTGTCACTGCCATACGCTCGACGCCCGGCGAGCGGATCGTCGAGACGTCCGTCGTCGCGCGCTTCGCAGACCACATGGCCATCATGTCGCCACAGCGCGAGCCGACACGTTCCGCCCACGTGTGTCAGGCTCGCGGTTGCCAGCTCACTGGCGATCAATTGCAGGTCCGCGGTTTGGTCCGCGGACAACCCGAACCACTCCGCGTAGGCGCCGGCGAAAGCTCGCGCGCCGCCAAGATCGGCGAGCTTCCGCGCCGTGTACCTGACTGCGGAGGAGTCGCTCGACAGCGGTTGGTTGTAGCGAGCCAGCATCGCCTCCGGGGCGTATGCGGCGTTGTCGTGGTCGAACACCCCGTTCTGCCACAGCACCGGATGGGTGCGA
>DATKEW010000058.1:0-7039 GCA_035511785.1 Mycobacterium sp. | reverse complement strand
TGTCGGCGACGGCTCCACCGGACCGCCACCGCCGCGGCCGCCGGTGCTGCCACCGCCGTTGCCGCCGGTGCTGCCTCCGCCGCCACTGCCGGCACCGCCCCCCGGCTGAGGAGCAACAGCAGGAGGCTCCTCCTGTTGCGGTGCAGGCGGCGCTTGTTTTGGTCGAGGCGGTGCCGCGATCGGCCGGGGTGGAGTCTGGGTCTGCGCCGTCGGCGGCGGTGGTGCCGGGATCTGCGGCGGGTTCGGCAGGGTGATCTCCCCCGAGGGAACAGCCCCGATCAGCGAGGCGAGCACTATGGGTTCCTGCAACGCCGGCGGCGGCTGCCGCAGACCGCTTCCCGAGTTGACCGCGTTGTGAATGTACGCGGCAGGCCGGTGCATCGTCTCATTCGATCCGGGCGCGGGACTAGCCATTATGGAAGCTATCTTGCTTTGATCAAACGGGCAGTAGGCCTCCACTGCCGCAGTGATGAATCGGTTCATGGTCCTCGTGACGCGATCCTGGTCCAATAGGCGCGCGATCGGGTTAACGCTGAACGCATAGTTCCTCATCTCGTCCACTACGTCGCCAACCGGCACGCCGCCGTCGAGTTTGCGACAAACGGCATGCGCTGTGGTGACGAGGGTTGGCACGTTCCTTTGGGCGGGGATGTCTTCTTTCTCGAGCAGTGCCAGAAACTGCTCGTCTTGGTTTGAGTCGGCCGCTGCTGCCCCAACGCGCACAATTGCGACGCCGGTCAGCACCACTATGGCGGTAACCAGGGCGCCGGCGTGGCTGGCGATGCCGGTGAACATGGCAGGGGTTTCCGTTCTGCTGGGGCCGTCACCTGACGGGCTGTCAGGGCCGTCAGCTGACGGGCTTTGGGTTGTGATGGCACCACACATGCAGTACCACGCCCAAGCTTCCCCGTCGCCCGCTGCTGAAACAATGATTATCAGAGTCTGGCGGCGCGGGTGACCCGGGCGAAGCGACTGGCGGGTCCGCAGGCGTCGCGTACCATGGCGACGTCGTCGACGACGTCGAAGTCGGCCAGCCGTTCTACCGGGATCACGTCAATACCGTTGTCACGCAACGCCTTCAATGTGAGCTCCCCGGTGTCGGGTTGAGACATCGGGATGCCGCGCAGGCATTCGGCCATCGCCGGTGTGCCTACCCCGAGCACCCACCATCCGCCGTCGCACGCCAACCCGAGCACGGCCGGCGACTCGAGCAGCCGGCGCGCGCAGCTAGCCAAGAGGTCCGCGGTTACCTGCGGGGTGTCCATCCCGATTTGCAGCACCGGAAGCTCGCCAGCGGCGTCGGCGTGTGCGTTGGCGAGCCGATCGGCGAAGTTGTCGCCGCGCTGCTCGATCACCGTAAAGGACTCAAGGCGTCGCCGGATCTCGGTGGCTCCGGCGGCGGCGTCCAGATCGCCGGTCAGCGCCACCACCCGCGCCGCCACCGGTGCGGCGGCCACCGCGTCGAGCGTGTCCAGCAGCGCAGCCGCGGCGATGTCGGCGGCGACGCGGTCGCCGACCGTCGTGGCGAGCCGGGTCTTGGCCCGGCCCGGCTCCGGCGCTTTGGCGACCACCAGCAGGGTCACCGGCAGGCCGCTCATGAAATCACCTTCCAGAAGTCCAGGATCGCGGTGATGCTGCCCCGCAGCGAACCGCTGACCTTGGACACCCCGCCCGTCCGGGGGCCGTAGCTGACGTCGAGCTCGACCACACGCCAGCCGGCGGCCGCGGCCCGGACCAGCAGTTCCAGCGGATAACCCGACCGCCGATCGACGACGCCCAGATCCAACAGAGCCTCCCGCCGGGCGACTCGCATCGGCGCGATGTCGTGCACCGGTAGGCCGTGGCGGGTGCGCAGGCGCCAGCTCATCACGACCGTGCCCATCCGGGCGACCCACGGCCAGTGCAGCCCCCGCACCGGCCGGCGACGGCCGATCACCAGGTCGGCACCCTGCTCGAGCGCGGCGACCAGCCGCGGCAGGTCGCCGGGATCCATCGAGCCATCGGCGTCGATGACCGCCACGATCGGGGTCGTCGCGGCGACGACCCCCGCGTGCACCGCCGAGCCGTACCCGGGCCGCGGTTCGCCGACCACCCGGGCGCCGTGACGGCCCGCGACTCCGGCGGTGTCATCGGTGCTGTTGTTGTCGACCACCAGCGCCCGGTAACCGGCGGGGATCGCCGCCAGCACCGCCGGCAGCGACTCCTCCTCGTTGAGGCAGGGCAGCACCACCGTGACCACGTCGTGGGACATGCCATCCGACCCTAGGCGCGATCAGAACCCGTGACGGGGACCGCCGCCAGGCGGTTGTTGTGGAATCGACTGTTGGGTGTGCGTCGGCTGGGGAACCTGGGTCGTTTTCTTGGTGCTTGTCGGCGGTTGGGTCGAAGTGGACGGTGCCTTCGAGGTCGTCGGCGGCGAGTACGTCGTCGTCGGAGGCGTGTACGTGGTCGTCGGAGGCGTGTGCGTGGTCATCGGAGGCGTATGCGTGGTCGTCGGCGGTGTGTAGGTCGTGGTCGGCGGTGTGTTGGTCGTGGTCGGCGGCGTGTACGGGGTGATCGTCTGTGTCGTCGGTGTCGTGGGAGGCGTGTACGGCGGTACGTATGGGGGCGGCTGTGGCCGCCAGCCGGGGAACGGAATGATGATCGGAACCGGGATCGGCCCGTTCGGGTTGGGCATCAATCCGGGAACGCCCGGTGCCACGGGCGCCGGGTTGACCGGGGCAACCGGCGGTGTCCCACCCGCGCCGGGCGACATCAACTGCGGGGGAATGTAGCCGTTGGAGTCCGGAACGACGCCGCCCTGGAATCCGGCGTTGGGCTGATTGGGCGGGGGCGGCGGTACCGGCGCCTGCTGTTGCGTCGGCAGGAGCGGCATGAACTTGCCCGGGGCGGCATTCTGGTGTCCCACTACAGGCTCCTGGCTCGCGGTCGGCCGGACTGCGACGGCCACCGCGACAGCCAGCGACGCGAACCCGATGACGGCGAACGCGATGACCGCATTGCCGAGCAGCACTGACCGTCTGCTCAGCGGCAGCCGGCCGGTCTCGGCTTCGGCATCGTCGAAGTCTTCGTACTCGTCGCCGAACTCGTCCATCCCGAATGGCTCGCCCTCGTCGGCCATCGAGTACGCCAGCTGTTGTTCCTCGGCGGCCGGCTCGGCGGCGGGCGCGAAGGCGGTCTCGTCTCCGGTGAGCCCGGCCGCCGGGGCCATCGCGGTCGCGTCTCCCGCGAGCCCCACCGCCGGTGCCATCGCGGTCGCATCTCCGGCCGACAACGCCGCCCGGGGCACGGCGGCCATCGCCGCGCCGCGGGCGAGCGCGAAGGTGGGGTCGTCGGGAATCTCCACCCGCATCGTCGACGCCGCGCGGATGTGGTCGGCGACCCGGCTGAGGTCAGAAGACGCGCCCACCAGGTAGATATCTCGCGGCGCGTTCGGCTGATCGCCCAGCCTGGCCATCAACGTGTCGAACGTGGCGGTGGCCTGGTCACCCGAGCCCGCGGCGATCGGCTCGCGGGCCAGCAGGGTCGGCGGCGCATCCGCGTCGCCGGCGGTCGAAGCCGGCACCGAGAGCGTCGCCGTCTCGTCGTCAACCACCAGCGCCGCGCCGGGCCGCCCCGCCGCGCGCATCAGGGCCGTCACCGCCTGCGACTCCGAGAGCACCGCGACGTTCATGACGCCGGAATCTTCGAGCGCCCGCCGCAACCGGTCGACCTTGGGATGGTCCGTCCAGCAAAGGCGGGTGGCGGTCAGCCGGTGGTTCTGATCTGCCAATAGCCGATTCGTGCCGACCACGGTATCGGTCAGCCTCTCGATGGGGTTGTCAGCGAGGTCGACGACGGATTGGTCGATCACGTCAGCACCCCGTGCGCCCGGCCCGACAAGCGCCAAGCGGGCAACCGGGCCTGTGACCGCGACCCCCAAAACGACGTCCATCCAGGCTCTCCTTCGGCTGGCCACCCCGCAACCAGCATGTCCCAGGCATCATTACACTGCGATACCGTCGGCACTAACAGTCATTCGGGCGACAGCGTCCGCCTACGAGCGCAGCGTAACCGGGTTCTGAAAACCGCGGGATGGTCACCGCGGAACAGTGTCCGCGGAATCGCACGTTCTGATCGCGGCCGCTGCCGCGTCGTCCGAACGGGGATTATGTTTCCAAGTAAGCAACGCAGTCGGCCGGGCAGGGGGTTCCCTCGCCACCCGACCGAAGCTGCGCCGCCAGCAACCGTCCTCGATACCCGGGGGGAACCGTGAGTCAGAGCAGCGACGACGCGCCTACCGGCCCCATCCGCGGCCAGGCGCAGCAGTCAGCCCCGGACGGCGCACCCGGTCAGGCCCCCGCTGCGGCCCCGCGCGCGGCGGGCGAGCCGACGCGGCGCCGGAACATCGTCAGCGACCTGACCGCCGCTGCCCTGCTTGTCATCGGGCTGGTCCTGCCGTGGAATCTGTACTCCGGTTTGGCGATCCCCGGCAGCAACAAGGCCCTGCTCGCGGTGCTGTTCGCGGTGACGTTGCTGTCCCTGATTTCCATTGGCGTGGCCGGTTCCTGGAGGTTGCCCAGCGCGCGATTGGCCGCCGCGGCGGCCAATCGCATTCGTCTCTGGCTCAACGTCCCTTACCCGCTGCTGGTGCTCGCCTTCGTCGGGTTCGACGCGTTCGAGACCGTCCGATTCGGTGGCACCGTGACCGTGCCGGGTGGTGTCGGACCGGGCGCATGGCTGGGGATCGCCGGTTCACTGTTGAGCTCGCAACCGGCGATCACCGGTGCCGCTGCGGGCGACGAAAGGTTCGGCGGGTGGCTGAGGTCTGCCCGGATCATCGGCTACGCGTCGATGTTGCTGGCGGTGCTGAGCTTCGGTTTCAACCTGTACTGGCGGGTGAAATACGCATTGACCGAAGCCGGCGGTTCGTCTGGCTTCGGCAAGCAGAACATCGCGGTCATCGCGACGGCGGTGGTCTACGGCGTGGTGGCGTTGGTCGCCGTGCTCGTCGCCTCGAGGTGGCTGCTGCGCGGCACCACGGCTTCCCGGCTGGCCACCGTCGCGCTGGGGGCGTCGGCGCTTGCCGCCGGGATCATCGTGTGGAGTCTTCCCGTTGGGCGTGACATCGACGCGTTCCACGGGATAGCGCAGAACACGTCGACGGCGGGGGTCGGGTTCGAGGGTTACCTGGCATGGGCGGCGGCCGCGGCGATTTTTGCGCCCCGAATACTTTTCGCACTGTTCGGCGACCGGAGCAGGTCGACGACCCAGGAGAACGCCTGGCGGGCGGCGGCGCGAAATGGCTTGCTGCTCATCGCGGTCTGGTGCCTGGGGTCGACGGTCATGAGAGTTACAGACCTCGTCGTCGGAGTGACCCTGAATTACCCGTACTCGCGATACGACAGCATGGTGCTCGCGGCGTTCGATCTGGGCACGGCTGTCCTTGCGATCTGGCTGCGCGTCAACCTGGTCAACGACACCGTCTCCGCGAGGCTCATCTCGTCGCTGTGCGGACTTGTGGCCACACTGAGCATTTCGCGCGTTGTGGTGGGGGTGGCGCTGGCCCCACGGTTCGAGGAAATGCCTAACCCCGCCGCGCAAAACCCGGTCTACGGAAACAATCTCGCGCAGCAGATCACCAGCACCTTCGACGTGGCGCTGTGTGGCCTGGCCCTGTGCATCCTGGCCGCCGCGGTCATCACCGGACACCTCACCGGCCGACGGCTGCGATGGCAAAAGCGCCGTGCCGCACGCAAGCGTGCAGTGCCAGCGGGTGCGCAGCCGGCCGCGGCGACGACCCGCATCCCGGCCGGCGCGCAGCCGCCGTCGGCCGCGCCGACGACCCGTGTCCGGGTGGGGGGCGCCTCGACGCCGTCGGCCGCGGCGACCACCCGGATCCCGACCGGGCCCGCTACCCAATCACCCCGGATCTTCCGCGGCGACGACTCCGGCACGCGGCAGATGCCTGTCCCGAAGCCCAAGATCTTTCGGCCGCCGCAAGACTTGCAGTGACGCGAGCTGGTCACACCTCTACCGGAGCGGTGCGAACGCGAACTCACGCAGCCCGTCGTGTGGACCGACGGCCGCACGGAAACCCAGGACGTCGGCGGCCCGGGTGGGATCGGCGACGATGTGGCGGACGTCGCCGCTGCGGTACTGCCCGGTGATGACCGGGGAAACGGTGCCATTTGTGCCACCGCGCGCATCGCAGAGCGCGGTGGCCACCTCCAGGATCGAGACGGGCTGACCCGAGCAGACATTGACCGCGGTGAAGCCTTCGGGATCGGGGCGCTCAGCCAGTGAAAACGCAGCCGCGAGGTTGGCGGCGGCCACATCGTCGACGTGGACGAAGTCACGCATCTGACCGCCGTCCTCGAAAACCTTTGGCGGCTCACCTTTTTCCAGCGCCGAACGGAAGATCGCCGCAACCCCGGAGTATGGGGTGTCGCGCGGCATGCCAGGGCCATAGGTGTTGTGGTAGCGCAATGCCACCACCGAGCCGCCCGTCGACTCCGACCACGCCAGCGCGTAATGCTCCTGCGCGGTCTTGCTGGCCGCGTACAGGCTGCGCGGCCGCAGCGCGGCGTCCTCGTCGACCAGCCGCCACTGCAACTCCTCACCGCCGATCGGGCAGCGGTGCTCGAAGATCCCGGCGTCCAGGTCGGCGCGCCGCCGCGGCGACGGGTCGACGAGTCCGTGTTCGGGACAGTGATAGCGGCCCTGCCCGTACACCACCATGGACGACGCCAGCACCAGGCGGCGCACCCGGGCGGCAAACATCTGCGCCAGTAGCACCGTGGTGGCGAAGTCGTTGTGGCCGCCGTAGGCCGGCGCGTCGGCGGCGTCCAGGCCGGCACCCACCATCGCGGCCTGGTGACACACCAGATCGACGCCATCCAATAGCGGGGCCAGCGCGTCGCCGTCGCGGACGTCGACCTTTCGGCATCCCGGCGGTAGCACCGAGTCTGGGCCGTGCGCGGCGGGCAGCAACGCGTCGACGGCGACCACGTCGTGGCCCGCCGCCCGCAGCGCCGCATCCACCCGCGATCCGATGAAA
>DATKEW010000057.1:0-2470 GCA_035511785.1 Mycobacterium sp. | reverse complement strand
CTGTGGAATGCGCCGACCAAGGACGTCTACGCCTACACCGACGACCCCACCGTCAACTGGAACACCCCCGACGAGGTGATCGTCGGGTTCGAGCGCGGTGTTCCGGTGTCCATCGACGGCAGGCCGGTGTCGGTGCTGCAGGCCATCGAGGAACTCAACCAACGGGCCGGCGCACAGGGGGTTGGACGGCTCGATGTCGTCGAGGATCGCCTGGTGGGGATCAAGAGCCGTGAGATCTACGAAGCCCCGGGGGCGATGGTGCTCATCACTGCGCACACCGAGCTTGAACACGTCACGTTGGAGCGTGACCTCGGACGGTTCAAACGCCAGACCGACCAGCGCTGGGCTGAGCTGGTGTACGACGGACTGTGGTATTCGCCGCTGAAGACCGCCTTGGAGACCTTCGTCGACAAGACCCAGCAGTACGTGTCCGGCGAGGTCCGGATGGTGCTGCACGGCGGTCACATTGCGGTCAACGGCCGGCGCAGCGCGCAGTCGCTCTACGACTTCAACCTCGCCACCTACGACGAGGGTGACACCTTCGATCAGTCCGCCGCGCGCGGTTTCGTGCAGATCCACGGCCTGTCGTCGAAGCTGGCCGCGCGACGAGATCGCGCCGCCGACTAAACATGACCACCAACGAAGGATCGCTGTGGGGCGGGAGGTTCGCCCACGGCCCGTCCGATGCGCTGGCCGCGTTGAGCAGATCCACCCACTTCGACTGGGTGCTCGCACCCTACGACATCACCGCATCCAGGGCACACACCGTGGTGCTGTTCCAGGCCGGGTTGCTCACCGAAGAGCAGCGTGACGGGCTGCTGGCCGGGCTGGACAGCCTCGCCGAGGACGTCGCCGACGGCAGCTTCGGCCCCTTGGTCACTGACGAGGACGTGCACGCCGCGCTGGAACGCGGACTGATCGACCGGGTGGGGCCCGACCTGGGTGGCCGGCTGCGGGCCGGCCGCTCGCGAAACGACCAGGTGGCCACCCTGTTTCGGATGTGGCTGCGGGACGCGATACGCCGAGTGGCCGCTGGTGCGCTCGATGTTGTCGGCGCACTGGCCGCCCAGGCCGCCGCCCACCCGAGTGCCATCATGCCCGGCAAGACGCACCTGCAGTCCGCGCAGCCGATCCTGCTGGCACACCATCTGCTCGCGCACGCCCATCCGCTGCTGCGTGATGTCGACCGGATCGTCGACCTCGACGAGCGCACCGCTGTATCCCCCTACGGTTCCGGCGCACTCGCCGGCTCGTCGCTAGGGCTCGACCCGGACGCGATCGCCGAACAGCTCGGCTTCGCAACGGCAGCCGAGAACTCTGTCGACGCCACTGCGGCAAGAGATTTCGCCGCAGAGGCGGCATTCGTTTTCGCGATGATCGCCGTCGACCTGTCGCGCTTGGCGGAGGACATCATCATCTGGAGCTCAACCGAATTCGGCTACGTGATCTTGCACGACTCGTGGTCGACCGGCAGCTCGATCATGCCGCAGAAAAAGAACCCCGACATCGCCGAGCTGGCTCGCGGTAAGTCGGGCCGGTTGATCGGAAACCTCGCCGGGCTGCTGGCGACGTTGAAGGCTCAGCCGCTGGCGTACAACCGGGACCTGCAGGAAGACAAAGAGCCGGTGTTCGACTCGGCTGCGCAATTGGAGCTGCTGCTGCCTGCGATGGCTGGACTGGTGAGCAGCCTGACGTTCGACACCGAGCGGATGGCGGCGCTCGCTCCGGCCGGATACACCCTGGCCACTGATATCGCCGAATGGCTGGTGCGCCAAGGCGTGCCGTTCCGGCACGCCCATGAGTCGGCCGGGGCGGCTGTGCGGGTCGCCGAAGAGCGCGGGGTCGGGCTGGAGGAGTTAACCGACGACGAGCTGGTGGCCATCAGCAGCGACTTGACTCCAGAGGTGCGAGAAGTGCTCACCATCGAGGGTTCGGTGTCGTCACGCGACGCGCGCGGCGGCACCGCGCCGAGCCGAGTCGCCGTGCAGCTTGAGGCGGTTCATGTTGCCGCCGAACGACTTCGGCAACAGCTGAGCCGCTAGGTTGGCCCGCATGCGGGACCGAAAGCGCTGGCCGATACGGTACCCGCCGGGCGATGTATTGCTGGCGCTGTATCGTCGCCACGGCCCGGTGATCAACGCCGGACTCGCGGGGCTGGGCTACACGCTTCTGCTTGGACCGGAGGCGAACAAGTTCGTCTTCGCCAATGCGGACGCGTTCAGTTGGCAGGAAGCATTTCAGGTTCTGGTCCCGGTCGATGGTCCGACGGCATTGGTGGTCAGTGACGGAGCCGACCACCGTCGCCGGCGCAGTGCCGTCGCGCCCGCCTTCCATCACCGACAGGTCGGCGAGTACGTGCCGATCATCGCCGCCAACGCTGACGCGGTCATCGATCGTTGGCAGCCGGGGCAGCGAATCGACATCTATGACTCATTACGTCCGGCGGTGCGGCGCAGCATCGCCGAATGCC
>DATKEW010000056.1:0-2329 GCA_035511785.1 Mycobacterium sp. | reverse complement strand
GGCGCGGTGAGCGGATTGCTGCTGATGATCCTTGGTGTATGGGGAGCGTTGATCCCCTTCATCGGGCCCTACTTCCATTTCGCTTACACCCCCGACCAACCGTGGGCGTGGAGCACCGCACGCGCCTGGCTGGAGGTGTTCCCCGGCGCCACCACCGCGGTGGGCGGCTTTTTGCTGCTGATCTCGGGAAACCGCGCCACCGCGATGTTCGGCGGCTGGTTGGCCGTTATCGCCGGCGTGTGGTTTGTCATCGGTCGCAGCTTGGCATCGACATTGCGGCTCGGGGACGTCGGTCAGCCGATCGCCACGACGGACGCCAAGCGGGCTGTGCTCGAGATCGCCTACTTCTCCGGGTTGGGCGCACTGATCGTCTTTCTGGGTGGGGCGGTCTTGGCGCGGGTCTCGGTCCGCACGGCGCGTGACCTCGAAAACGCGCTGTTAGCCGAAGAGCAGCAGGAGGCGGCGGACAGCTCCGGTGCTTTCGCGGCGCCAGCGGCTCCGACCGAGGTGCTGACCTCCGCCACGCCCCCAGCGCACCGGCGGGAGGGCAAGGGTGGTCTGTTCCACCGGCGACGCGCCGACGTGGCGGGCGACTGATTGACGTGGTCTTGACGCCATGAGGCCGATCGCCGTCGAATACGCGGCGATCGGCCTCGACGTTCGCACGAGCAGACGTAAAAGCCCCCGACACGCCGCTTGAGTTCTGGGTGTGATTGCAACAGCCACCTTCTTGGAGGTTGTTGTGCATCGGAAGGCTTACCCCTGGGTTGTTCGTCAGTTCTGGGATCGCATCGGTGAGGGGATGGCGCCGGCCGATGCTGGGTTGGCTGTGGGCGTGTCGGTACACGCCGGTCGGCGATGGTTTGCTGACGCTGGCGGGGTGAGACCGAAATTCTCTGACGAAGGACCCCGTAAACGGCTCAGGCTCAACCAGCAAGAACGTGTGGAAATTGAGGTGGGGGTTAAGACGCAAGAGTCCATCCGCTCGATTGCACATCGACTGGGCCGATACCCCTCGACGATCATGCGTGAGATCGAGCGAAACGCGTTCTCCTATGGTCGGTATCGGGCGCGGTACCGGTTCGGCGCGCCGTGGCGCGGCGGCTGGGACACCAAACCGCGCTATCACGCCACTGGGGCGCAGGCGCGTGCCCAGGACCGGGCCCGCCGGCCCAAACCGGGCAAGCTGGCCCTCAACGAGCAGCTGCGCGATGAGGTGCAGACTCGTCTTAAAGACGAACACAGTCCTGAGCAGATCGCGCGGCGGTTGCGCTTGGATTTCCCCGACGATGCGGAGATGTGGGTGTCCCACGAGACCATCTACCAGTCGATCTACGTGCAGGGCCGCGGTAGTTTGCGCCGGGAGCTGCACACTTGTCTGCGTACCGGGCGAGCGTTGCGTAAACCGCAGCGGCGCGCTGATTCTCGCCGCGGCCGCATCCCGAACATGGTTAACATCAGCGAGCGCCCAGCCGAGGCGGCCGACCGTGCCGTACCGGGGCACTGGGAAGGCGATCTGATCCTGGGCTCCCAAAGCAAGTCAGCGATCGGCACCCTGGTGGAGCGCACCACCCGGTTTGCCATGCTGCTGCATCTGCCAGACGATCACGGGGCGCTGGCGGTGCAGCAGGCCATCGTCGCCAAGATGGCGCAGCTACCGACGATCCTGCGTAAGACGCTGACCTGGGATCAGGGCCGCGAAATGACCAACCACATCGTCATCGCCGCGGCCGCACAGCTCGACATCTACTTCTGCGACCCGCACTCCCCGTGGCAGCGCGGCACCAATGAAAACACCAACGGGCTGCTGCGCCAATACTTTGCTAAAGGCACCGACCTGTCGATCTTCCCGGCCGACTACCTCGACTACGTCGCAGCCAAACTCAACAATCGACCCCGCAAAACACTCGGCTGGAAAACACCCGCCGAAGCCCTCGACGAACTACTGTCCAACCCGTCCAAACCACCCGCTGTTGCATCCACCGCCTGAAACCACCCGGCGTGTCGGGAGCTTTTGCGTCTGGTGAGCAGTAGCAACTACCCGCCGCATTCGGCGATGCGCCGGCGCAGGTAGTCCCGGCCCGGCTCGGAACCATTGGACGCCAACGCCGTTCGATACCAGGTGACGGCATCGTCGCGTCGCCCCGCCCGCCGCAGCAAGTCGGCGCGCACCGACGCGACCAGGTTGGACCGCGCCAGCCGCGGATCATGTGCCACCTTCTCCAACGCGGCCAGTCCGGCGTCCGGGCCGTCGCGGAAACCAACCGCCAGAGCCCGATTCGCCCGCACCACTGGCGAATCGGTCATCGCCAACAGGGTGTCGTAGGCC
>DATKEW010000055.1:0-17576 GCA_035511785.1 Mycobacterium sp. | reverse complement strand
TGACCGTGTTCAGCGCGGCGTGGAAGGCCCCGGGTCCGCGGTGCAGCATGTCGGCCTCGGTGACCGGGTAGTCGCGCAGCGCGTAATTGGCGACGTAGTTCTGCGAGTTGACCACGTTCTTGATCAGGTCGTACCGATCGTGCTGGGAGTCGGCGGCGAAGAACACATATTCTTGGCTCGCCGGGCCGCCGTCGATTTTGCCGAACGTGGAGACCATCCTGGCGACGTTGGCGTTGCCGATGTAGTACTTCTCGCCGTTGGCGGTCCAGCCGTGCTCGGACGGCGTCAGGATCATGTCGGTCTTGTAGACGTCGGCGCCATGCGTCTGTTCGGACAGGCCGAAGCCGAACACCTCACCGGCCTCCAGCTGAGCGGCGGCCTTGCGCTTGGCGTCCTCGTTGTCGCTCATCCAGATCGGGCCCAGGCCGAGAGCGGTCACCTGGAAGGGGTACCAGTAGCTCAGCCCGTAAAAGCCGACGATCTCGGCGAACTCGCTGATCCGGTAGGTGTCCCAGCGGCAGTCCTCGGCGCCGTACTCAGCAGGCGTCAGCAGGGAGGCAAAGATGCGCTCCTTGGCGATGAAATTGAGGAAGTCGGAGTACCAGACCCGTTCGTGGTCGTCGTGCTTGAGCCGCGCCTTGCCGCGGGATTCGAAAAATTCCACGGTCGCCGCCATGATCTCCCCCGAGCGACGGTCCGGGTAGCGGCGTTGTAAGCGGTTCGGATTGAGCAACATGAGGGGACCGTACTGCAAACGCCTCTGTTGGTGAACCGCCGAACCGACCTAGCATCAGACACGTGTCAGAACTCAATACCGCACGTGGATCCATCGATACAGCCGATCTCGGCGTCACGCTCATGCACGAGCACGTGTTCATCATGACCACAGAAATTGCCGAGAACTATCCCGAAGCCTGGGGTGACGAGGAAAAGCGGGTGGCCGACGCCATCGCCCGGCTCAACGAGCTGAAGGCTCGCGGGGTGGACACCATCGTCGACCTCACCGTGATCGGGCTGGGCCGCTACATCCCACGCATCGCCCGGGTGGCGGCGGCCACCGAGCTGAACATCGTTGTGGCGACTGGGCTTTACACCTACAACGACGTGCCCTTCCGTTTCCACTACGAAGGCCCGGGCGGGCTGCTGGGCGGCCCGGAGATCATGACCGACATGTTCGTCCGCGACATCGAGCAGGGCATCGCCGACACTGGCATCAAGGCCGGGATCCTCAAATGCGCCACCGACGAACCCGGCGTCACCCCGGGCGTCGAGCGGGTGCTGCGCGCGGTTGCGCAGGCGCACAAGCGCACCGGCGTGCCGATCTCGACGCACACCCACGCCGGGCTGCGGCGCGGGCTGGAGCAGCAGCGCATCTTCGAAGAGGAGGGCGTGGACCTGAGCCGGGTGATCATCGGCCACTCCGGCGACAGCACCGACGTCGGCTACCTCGAAGAACTCATCGCCCCCGGGTCCTACCTGGGGATGGACCGGTTCGGCATCGATATCATCCTGCCGTTCGAGGAACGGGTGCAGATCGTGGCGACGATGTGCGAGCGCGGGCACGCCGACAAGATGGTGCTCTCGCACGACGCCAACTGCTACTTCGACGCGCTGCCCGAGGAGCTGGTGCCGCAGATGGCGCCGAACTGGCATTACCTGCACATCCATAACGACGTGATCCCGGCGCTCAAGGAGCGCGGTGTCACCGACGAGCAGCTGCACACCATGCTGGTCGACAACCCGCGCCGCATCTTCGAGCGGCAGGGCGCCTACTAAATGACCCAGAGTGAGCCCGTCCCCCCGATCGGCACCCAGATCTCGGTGCTGGCCGAACTCGCTCCCCACGAGCCCGCGGTCACATGCGACGGGGTGACCATTTCCCGCGCCGAACTCGACCGGTCGACGAACCGGTTGGCCCGGGCCTACGCCGAGCGCAGCGTCGGCGTCGGCGACTACGTGACCATGGTGCTGCCCAACTCCATCGAATGGATACAGGCTGCGGTCGCGTGCTGAAAGCTGGGCGCGGTGCCGCAGCCGCTGTCGGCACGGTTGCCGGACGCGGAGTTGCAGGGGCTGCTGGACTTGCGGCCGCCCGCCTTGCTGGTCGGCCGCGACCACCCCGAAACGCCAAGTCTGCCAGCCGGTTTCACTCCCGACCCGGCGTTGTCCGACGCGGCATTACCGGAAGCGGTTTCGCCGGTGTGGAAAGCGATGGGGTCGGGCGGCAGCACCGGCCGGCCCAAGCTCATCGAATCCGGCGGCCCCTACTTCGGAAGCCGGGTACCCGCCGCCATCGGCTATCCACTCGGTGCGCAAGAGTGCGACACCACCTTGGTGCCGGTGCCGCTGTCCCACAACACCGGCTTCACCACCGCGACGATCGCTCTGGTGATGCGCCATCATCTGGTGCTGATGAGCCGCTTCGAGGCACGTGAATTCCTCCGGCTGATCACCGACCATCACGTCACCTTCGTGACGACGGTGCCGACCATCATGCAGCGAGTGCTGCCGGTGTACCACGCCGAGGCGCAAGCCTATGACCTCTCGTCGATCCGGCGGTTCTGGCACCTCGGGGCGCCGTGTCCGCCCGCCATCAAGCAGGCGTGGATCGACCTGCTGGGACCCGAAAAGATCTGGGAGCTCTACGGCGGCACCGAGTTGCAGGCGCTGACCTTCATCTCCGGCGATCAGTGGCTGACCCATCGCGGCTCGGTCGGCGTGGTGGTCGCCGGGGAGATGAAAGTGCTCGACGACGACGGAAACCCCTGTCCGCCCGGCGTGGTCGGCGAGATCTACATGCGGCCCAGCCCCGGCAGCGCACCGACCTACCGCTACATCGGCGTCACGGCGAAGAGCCGGGATGGCTGGGACTCGCTGGGCGATCTCGGCTATTTCGACGAAGACGGGTTCCTCTACCTGTCGGACCGCCGGGTCGACATGTTCACCGTCGGCGGCCGCAACGTCTACCCCGCCGAGATCGAGAACGCCCTGTCGGCGCACCCGGAAGTGATGTCCTGCCTCGTCGTCGGTGTCCCCGACCCCAACTCCGGTGATCTGGGTCAGGTGCCCTACGCCCTGGTGCACACGGCCGACGGATCAGCGCTGGACGTCGCGGGCGTGCAGGAGTTTCTGCGCGAACGCATTTCGTCGTACAAGGTGCCGCAGACCGTCGAATTCGTCGACACTCCGTTGCGCGACGACGCCGGCAAGGCCCGTCGTTCCGCGATACGGGCCGAGATCATGGCGCGATTGCGTCGGCCTCAGCATCTGTGACCGGGCCTTTTTCGAAGCGTGTTCCGGGCGGCTTGGTGCGTTTCTCCCAGCGGCGCAGCGCTTCCCGGCAGGGCGACTCGACCAGCCCGTAGCTGACCGCGGCGATCGCCCAACCGAAGATCAGCGTCAGCGCCAATACCGTCGGCATCCGGCCGGTGAACGGGAACGTCCCGATCACCGGGAACACCATGGCCAACGCGGCCAGATGCCAGATGAAAAGTCCGTAGGACCACCGGCCCAGCGTGACCATGCCGGTAGTGCCCAGCACCCGGTGGGGGGTGTCGGGCCGGTCCAGCACCAGCGGCGCGACCAATGCGAACGCCACCAGGGAGCCCATGGCCATCTTGACCGCGAACTGTGTGGCGGTGCCCGGAATCAGCCCTTCCGGGCCGGCCAGCGGGGAAGCCGCCACCAGATAGGCCAGCACGGCTACGACAGCCATCGGCACGCGGCGGCGCGCTAGTCGGTGCGGCAATCCGATCCCGCTGTAGGCCCACTCCGCCAGCAACATGCCCGCGGCAAACCAGGAGAAAAACGCCGGCGGCCAGTTCAGCGGATTGATCCCGGAGCCGGCATGCGCCAAAGGCACCCATCCCCAGGCCCAACTCAGCGCCGCGAGCGCGGCGATCACCGGCACCCGGGCGCGGACCGGGATACGGCGGGCCAACAACGCGAGGATCGGCAGTGCCAAATAGAAGCTGACCTCGACGGAAAGGCTCCACATCTGCGTCAGGCCGCCGGTCAGGGTGAGCGGCACGTAGATCTGGGTGAGCGTCAGGTTCGCCAGCCACACCGTCAGGCTGGCGTGATCGGAGTCGGGCAGCAGGGACAGGATCACGACGACCGCCACCAGATAGGCCGGCATGATGCGGACCACCCGCGAACGCAGGTAGTGCCCCGTGCGCGGACGCGCCCCCAGATCCCTTGCCGCTGCGGCATGTCCACGCCACAACAGGAATCCCGACAACGCGAAGAACACCGCCACGGCCAGATCGAAGCGGCCGAACAGCCTGCCGGCGACACCGCTCGAGTGTCCTGTCTGAAAGGCGACGTGCGTGACGACCACGCCCATGGCCGCGCAGGCGCGCATACCCTCCACGGCGGGCAGGAAGCTGCGGACACCTCCCACCAGCTGGCCATCGGTCACCATCACAGTCTGCCTGTCGTGCGTTGCCCAGCGAATCGGGTACACCCGGGTGACCCGGGCAAAGTGGCGATAGGTTCGTAAGCCGAGACCTTAAATTCTGCTGTTAGGGTCGAACGGGTTTGCCTACTGCTTGGTCAGGTCGGAGCGGGACGCGGCCGACGAGTCACGGACCTTGAGGGATCGCTAGGAGGACACAGCAACGTGAACCGAGCAGTCATGTTGCGATTCGCCGCATGCGGAATCATCGGTCTCGGAGCCGCCTTGCTGATCGCCGCGCTGCTGCTGTCCACGTACACAAGCAGCAGAATCACCAAGATCCCGCTCGATATCGACACCACGTTGATCAGCGACGGCAGCGGCACCGCACTCGACTCGGCGTCGTTGTCCGGTGATCACCTCGTCATCAACCAGAACGTGCCGCTGGTGTCCCAGCAGCAGGTCAGCGTCGAGTCGCCCGCGAACGCCGACGTGGTCACGCTGCAGGTCGGCACTTCGGTCCGGCGCACCGACAAGCAGAAGGACAGCGGAGTGCTGCTGGCGATCGTCGACACCGTCACCCTCAACCGCAAGACGGCGATGGCCGTCTCGGACGACACCCACACCGGCGGCTCTGTGCAGAAGCCGCGCGCCTTCAGTGACGAGAACCCGCCCACCGCGATCCCGCTGCGACACGACGGGCTGTCCTACCGGTTCCCGTTCCACACCGAGAAGAAGACCTACCGGTACTTCGATCCGATCGCGCAGAAGGCGTTTGACGTCAACTACGACGGCCAAGAAGACGTCAACGGCCTGACCACCTACCGCTTCACGCAGAACGTCGGCTACAACCCCGACGGCAAGCTGGTGGCTCCCGTGCAGTACCCCTCGCTGTACGCCGGCGATGAGGACAGCAAAGTCACTGCGTCCGCCGCGATGTGGGGCGTGCAGGGCGGCGATCCCGCGGAGCAGATCACGATGACGCGCTACTACGCGGCGCAGCGGACCTTCTGGGTGGACCCGGTGTCGGGCACCATCGTCAAGCAGACCGAACACGCCAACCACTATTTCGCACGTGATCCGCTGAAGCCGGAGGTGACGCTGGTCGATTACCGCGTCACCTCGAACGAAGACACCGTCGAATCGCAGGTCAACTCTGCCCGCGACGAGCGCGACCGGCTGGCGCTGTGGTCCCGGGTGCTGCCGATCACGTTTACCGCGGTCGGCTTGATCTCGCTGATCGGCGGTGGATTGCTCGCCTCGTTCAGCCTGCGGACCGAGAGCGCGCTGACCGACCCCGGCCTGGAACGCGCCGATCAGGACTTCTTCGGCCGCCGCGGGCTGGAAGAACCGGTGCCCGGTGCCGAAGCCGAGACCGAGAAGCTGCCCAGGCAGCGGCCGGAGTTGCGGGAAGATGCGAGTCCGCCGGGCTCAGAATCGCCTGATTCGGCTGAGCCACCCGATTCGGGTCCAGCCGAGCCGAATCCGCCGGGCCCACCCGAACGGGACTAGCCGGGCTCGGATGCGTTAACCGTGCGCTGGACCCGCCCCGGGTACGCGTTGGCCTTGGCGCTGCTGGTGGTTGCGCCACTGTTGCGGCCCGGGTACCTGCTGCTGCGCGACGCGGTGTCCACTCCGCGCTCGCATCTGTCCGACACCGCCCTGGGGTTGACGTCGGCGCCGCGGGCGACGCCCCAAGATTTCGCGGTGGCGCTGGCCTCGCATCTGGTCGACGGCGGCCTCGTTGTGAAGGCGCTGCTCGTGCTGGGCCTGTGGCTCGCGGGATGGGGTGCGGCCCGGCTCGTCGCGACGGCACTGCCCTGCGCGGGCGCGGCCGGCCAGTTCGTTGCGATCACGCTGGCGATCTGGAATCCCTATGTCGCTGAGCGGCTCCTGCAGGGTCATTGGAGCCTGCTGGTCGGCTACGGCTGCCTGCCCTGGGTTGCGACGGCAATGCTCACGCTGCGGTCACCCGACAGCACGAGCCGAGGCGGGCTTTTCGGGTTGGTTTTCTGGCTCGCGTTGGCCGGGCTGACCCCGACCGGGCTGATGCTCGCCGCGACTGTTGCGCTGGTCTGCTCGGCGGCACCCGGTGCGGGCCTGCCGCGCTGGCTGTGCGCCGCGGCGACCCTGGGCGCTGCGCTGGTGGCGGCGCTGCCATGGTTGGCGGCATCGGTGGTGGGTTCGTCGTTGACCAGCCACACGGCGGCCAACGCGCTGGGAGTGACCGCGTTCGCGCCGCGTGCCGAGCCCGGTCTCGGCACCCTTTTCAGCCTCGCCAGCCTGGGTGGGATCTGGAATGGCGAAGCCGTACCCGCTTCGCGGACAACGCTTTTCGCGGTGTCGTCGGCCCTGGTGTTGCTCGGGATCGTGGCGGCCGGGCTGCCGGCGGTGGCGCGTCGTCCGGCGCTGGTGCCGTTGCTGGCGCTCGGGGCGGTGTCGGTGCTGGTGCCGACCGCGCTGGCAACCGGTCCCGGCCTGCACGTACTGCGCGCGGTGGTTGACGCCGCGCCGGGATTCGGCGTGCTGCGCGACGGGCAGAAGTGGGTGGCGCTGGCGATGCCCGGATACGCATTGGCGGGCGCGGGCGCGGTGGTGACGCTGCGCCGGTGGCTGCGGCCGGCAGTGACGGCACCGGTCTGCTGCCTCGCGCTGATCCTGGCGCTCCCCGACCTGGCCTGGGGCGTGTGGGGCCGGGTTGAGCCGGTGCGCTATCCGCCCGGGTGGGCCGCCGTGGCAGCGTCGATCAACGCCGGCCCGAACACCGTCGCCGTATTGCCCGCCGGCACCATGCGGCGCTTCGTCTGGTCAGGTCCGGCACCGGTGCTCGATCCGCTGCCCCGCTGGGTACGTGCCGACGTGCTGACCACCGGTGACCTGGCGATCTCCGGGGTGACGGTTCCCGGGGAGGGTAATCACGCCCGGGCGATACAGGAGTTGCTGCTGGCGGGGCCGGATCCTTCGGCGTTGGCCCCGGCCGGCGTCGGGTGGCTGGTCGTCGAATCGGACAGCGCCGGTGACATGGGTGCGGCCGCCCGCACCCTCGACGCGCTCACACCGGTCTACCGCGACGACGAACTGGCTCTCTATCGGATCGGCGGCGACACCGCCGGTGCGTCTCCCGGCCGCCGCCGAGCGACGGTGATCGCGCATCTGGCGTGGCTGACCCTCTTGGTTGCGGGCGCCGGTGGCGCGGTCTTCACCGCGGTGCGGCGCTCCGCTACACCACGCCGCTGACGAGGTGGCCGGCTCGCACCGCTTCCAGCACGCCGCGCATCGCGTCGGCGCTTTGCGTCCAGGAGAACTCCCCGCTGCGCGTTTGCGCCTTCGCGCCGAGTTGGTCACGCAGTACCGGATCGAACAGCAGCTGTTCCAGGCCGTCCACCAGGTCGGCGCGATTGTCCACCAACATCCCGGTCACCCCGTCGACGATCGAGTCGGACAGCCCGCCGGAGGATCGGTAGCCGATGGTGGGCACCTGGTGCTGGGCCGCCTCGATGACCGCCAGGCCCCAGCCCTCCTTGCGCGAAGGCAGCACGTGCACCCACGAGCTCTGCAGCACATGGTGTTTGGTCACGTCGTCGACGTGGCCGTGGAAGGTCACCGCGTCAGAAACGCCGAGCGCCTGCACGTGGTCGACGAGTCGGTGCCGCCACCAGCCGTCGCCGACGATGTCGAGGTGCAGGCCCGGGATCCGCGGCCGCAGCTCGGCGACGACTTCCAGCGCGTCCTCGATCTGCTTGTGCGGCACTAGCCGCGACAGCACGATGACTCGTGGCGTGGCCGCGCGGGGCCCGGACAACGATTGCGCCGGTGCCTCGTCGAGACCGTTGCGCACCACCGCGATCCGCTCGTTGCCCACACCGAGAGCGACCAGATCCCGCGCCGACGGCAGCGACACCGTCAGGTACTGATTACGCCGGTTCACCCAGGGCGACAACGTCGACTCGACAAACCAGCCGAGCCGACCGAGCACCGGCCCGGCCACCGGCCACTGCTCGCGATGGCAGTGGTGCACCAGCACCACCACCCGCCGGCCGTACAGCAGCCGGGCAAGAAACGGTAAGCCGTTTTGGGTGTCGACGACGACGTCGGGGCGCACGCGGCGCAGCGGCCCGAGCCCGAGCCGGGCTGCGGCCATCGCCAGCAAGGCCCACACATATACCGAGCAGCGCCCACCGGAGCGGCTGATCCGCACTCCGTCGACAACTTCACGTCGTGGCGCACCGGGATAGCGAGCGGTGCGCAGCGTGACGGCCACGCCCGATTCGGCCAGCTGCGCGCCGATGCGCTGCAGATAGGCTTCGCTGCCGCCGCCCTGCGGGTGTCCAGTGTCGCGCCAGCACAGCAGCAGCACGGAGCGCAGAGCAGACATCGTCGAACAGCCTAGCCCGGCGACGACGCGCGCCACCGGGCGGCGCGACTGCGTAGGGTGTGGCCGGTGGCCGTCGCCCCTGATGTCACCGTCGTTTTCGCGCGGCGGGCAACGCTGGCCCGCTCGGCGCGGCTGCTGTCAGAGTTTCGGTATGAGCAGCCCGACCCGGGGCGGTTCTATCGCTTCCTGGCAGCCGACACGGCGGCGATGCTGAGCGATTTGTGGCTGGGCACACACGGCGCGGCCCCGGCGGGGCGCACGCTGCTCGACGTCGGCGGCGGGCCCGGATATTTCGCGTCGGCGTTCGGTGATGCCGGTTTCCGCTACATCGGTGTGGAACCAGATCCGAACGAGATGCACGCGGCCGGACCGGCTTTGGCCGGAGCTGGAAAAATAGAGGACGAATTCGTCCGCGCGTCGGGCATGGCGCTGCCGTTCGCCGATGACTCGGTGGACATCTGCTTGTCGTCCAATGTCGCCGAGCACGTGCCGCGGCCGTGGCAGCTCGGCGGCGAGATGCTGCGGGTGACCAAGCCGGGCGGGGTGGTTGTGCTGTCCTACACCGTCTGGCTGGGACCGTTCGGTGGGCACGAGATGGGCCTGAGCCATTACCTGGGGGGCGAGCGTGCCGCCGCGCGCTATGCCCGCAAACACGGTCATCCGGCCAAAAACCACTACGGGTCGTCGTTGTTCGCGGTGTCCGCCGCCGAGGGGCTGAGCTGGGCCGCGAGCACCGGTGCCGCCGTCGCGGCATTCCCCCGCTACCACCCTCGATGGGCGTGGTGGCTGACGTCGGTGCCGGTGCTGCGCGAGTTCCTGGTGAGCAATCTGGTGCTGCTGCTGCGGCCGCGGTGACCGGTATGAATACTCGACTGGAACATGTTCTCGTTTTGCTTCGGCTTGGGTAGGGTGACGCCCATGACCGCCGGCGACAATGCAGAGCGGGGCCATGAGGAGGAGCGGCGCATATGACGGACATCAAGACCGAATACGACAAGCTTTTCATCGGCGGCAAATGGACCGAACCGTCGACCTCCGAAGTCATCGAGGTGCATTGTCCGGCCACCGGCGAGTACGTCGGCAGGGTGCCCATGGCGGCAGCGGCCGACGTCGACGCCGCGGTCGCCGCGGCCCGTGCCGCATTCGACAGCGGCCCGTGGCCCACGACGCCGCCGAAGGAGCGCGCGGCCGTCATCGCCAACGCGCTGAAGTTGCTGGAGGAGCGCAAGGACCTGTTCGCCAAGCTGCTCGCCGACGAGACCGGCCAACCGCCGACCACCATCGAAACGATGCACTGGATGGGCTCGATGGGGGCGATGAACTTCTTCGCCGGCCCCGCTGTGGACCAGGTCAAGTGGCGCGAGATCCGCAACGGCGCCTACGGGCAGACCATCGTCCATCGCGAGCCGATCGGTGTGGTCGGCGCGATCGTGGCGTGGAATGTGCCGCTGTTTTTGGCGGTCAACAAGCTGGGACCGGCACTGCTGGCCGGCTGCACGGTGGTGCTCAAGCCGGCCGCCGAAACACCGCTGACGGCAAACGCTTTGGCGGAGGTGTTCGCCGAGGCCGGCTTGCCCAAGGGTGTGCTGTCGGTGGTGCCCGGCGGGATCGAGACCGGCCGTGCGCTGACCTCCAACCGCGACGTCGACCTGTTCACCTTCACCGGCAGCTCGGCCGTCGGCAAGGAGATCGGCAAGCGCGCCGCGGACATGCTCAAGCCGTGCACCTTGGAGCTCGGCGGGAAATCGGCGGCCATCGTCCTCGAGGACGTCGACCTGGCCGCCGCGGTCCCGATGATGGTGTTCTCCGGGATCATGAACACCGGGCAGGCCTGCGTGGGCCAGACCCGGATCCTGGCGCCACGCACGCGCTACGACGAAATCGTGGACGCGGTACGCGCTTTCGTGCAGGTGCTGCCGGTCGGGCCGCCGTCGGATCCGGCCGCCCAGATCGGGTCGCTGATCTCGGAGAAGCAGCGCGCCCGGGTCGAGGGCTACATCGCCAAGGGCATCGAGGAGGGCGCGCGGCTGGTGTGCGGCGGCGGCCGTCCCGAGGGCCTGGACAGCGGCTTCTTCGTGCAGCCCACGGTCTTCGCCGACGTCGACAACAAGATGACGATCGCCCAGGAGGAGATCTTCGGGCCGGTGCTGAGCATCATCCCCTACGACACCGAGGAGGACGCGATCAAGATCGCCAACGATTCGGTGTACGGCCTGGCCGGCAGCGTGTGGACTTCCGACATCCCCAAAGGCATCGAGATCTCGGAGAAGATCCGCACCGGGACCTACGCGATCAACTGGTACGCCTTCGATCCCTGCTGCCCGTTCGGCGGCTACAAGAACTCGGGCATCGGCCGGGAGAACGGGCCGGAGGGCGTCGAGCACTTCACGCAGCAGAAGAGCGTGCTGATGCCGATGGGCTACACCGTAGATAGCTAGGGCCGGCTCAGGAGGCTAACCCCTCTCAGAAGCCGGTGTGGCACGGCACAGTACCTCGGCGGGCATGGTACGCAGTGGTGGGAAGTTACTCGCTAAGTGAGGAATGCCGTGCTGCACCGTTTGGCGCGTCTGGCCATCACTACGCCAGGGTTGATTCTTGCGGTGGCAGTCCTTTTCGCCGTAGGGACCGGCTGGTACGGCGCTTCGGCCATCAAATGCCTGTCGGCCGGCGGCTTTCAGGACCCGTCGGCCGAGTCATCGCGTGCCGGTCGGCTACTGGCTGACAAGTTCGGTCTGGGCGACCTGCAGTTGATCTTCATGATCACCGCCGAACGGGGTGTCCACAGCGCGGCGGCACGGTCCGTCGCGACCGATATCGTTGAAAAGCTGCACAAGTCGCCGTTCGTCGGTGAGGTGACTTCGACCTGGACGACCACACCGACCGGTGCGGCCGCGCTGACCAGCAGGGACGGCAAATCCGGGCTCGTCATCGCCGCCATTTCCGGCGGTGGCAGCGAGGGACAAGAGCACGCGAAAGCGCTGGCTCGGCAGCCGGTCGTGCCTCATGAGGGTGTCACGGTCCGCGCCGGCGGTCCCGCGATGGCCTACGTGCAGATAAATGACCAAACCAAGCGGGATCTGGTGGTGATGGAATCCATCGCAATCCCGCTGAGCTTCCTGGTGCTGGTGTGGGTGTTCGGTGGACTGTTGGCGGCCGCGTTGCCGGTGGCGGTCGGCCTGCTGGCGATCGCGGGCACGACCGCCGTGCTCCGTGCCCTCGCGTTGAGCACCGAGGTGTCGACCTTCGCGCTCAACCTCACCGTCGCGCTGGGCCTGGCATTGGCGCTCGACTACACGCTGCTGATCAGCAGCCGGTACCGCGAGGAGCGGGCCGGCGGCGCGGACCGTGACACGGCTCTGACCCGCACCATGGCGACCGCGGGCCGCACGGTGTTGTTCTCGGCGTTTACGGTCGCTTTCTCGATGGGCGCGCTGGCGCTGTTCCCGATGTACTTCCTGAAATCGTTCGCCTTCGCTGGCGCCGCCGTGGTCACGCTCACGGCGGTTGCGGCGCTGTTGGTCGCGCCGGCCGCCATCGTGCTGCTCGGCGATCGCATTGATGCGCTGGACGTGCGACGGTTGGGCCGCTGGCTGCTGCGCCGCCCGGACCCGCCGCCCCGGCCAGTGCAACAACTCTTCTGGTACCGGTTGACGCAGTTCGTCATGCGCCGTGTCGTTTTGGTGTCACTTCCGTTGATCGCGCTGCTGGTAATGCTTGGTGCGCCATTCCTCGGCGTGCGGTGGGGATTCCCCGACGATCGGGTGTTACCCGGTTCGGTCTCCACACGCCAAGTAGGTGACCAACTGCGCGACAACTTCCCGAGCAACCCCGCGTCCGCGGTGACGGTGGTCATCCCCCATAGCGGTGATGTCAGCGCGGCTGAGCTGGCGCGCTACGCCGCGCAGCTGTCCCGGGTCGCCGACGTGTCCTCCGTGTCGGCCGCTACCGGCTCCTACGTCGACGGCACGCGTGCGGGGCCGCCCACCGCCGCCACCACGATGGCCGATGGCAGCGCCTTCTTGACCGTGTCCAGCACAGCGCCGCTGTTCTCTGCGTCCTCCGAGACCCAACTCGACAGGTTGCACGCCGTGCCGGGACCTTCCGGCGAGCATGTCCAGCTCACCGGGACTGCTCAGATCACCCACGACAGCGCGGCGGCGATCAACGCTCGCCTGCCGCTGGTGCTGGGGGTGATCGCGACCGTCACCTTTGTGCAGCTGTTTCTGCTGACCCGCAGCGTCGTGTTGCCGTTGAAGGCGTTGCTACTCAACGTCTTATCCCTTACCGCCGCGTTCGGCGCGCTGGTCTGGGTCTTCCAGGACGGCCACCTCAGCGGACTGGGTACCACTGTCACCGGCACGCTGGTGCCGAATATCCCGGTGTTGCTGTTCTGTATTGCGTTTGGGCTGTCCATGGATTACGAGGTGTTTCTGATCTCCCGCATCAACGAGTACTGGCTGCAAAGCGGTCA
Organism: Mycobacterium sp.; assembly: GCA_035511785.1. GTDB lineage: Bacteria > Actinomycetota > Actinomycetes > Mycobacteriales > Mycobacteriaceae > Mycobacterium. Next base: position 4,334 of record DATKEW010000055.1, on the reverse strand, counting down.
GACCCGCGCCGACAACGACGAGAGTGTCGCCCTGGGGCTGGCTCGCGTCGCTCGCGTGGTGACAGCCGCGGCGTTGGTGATGTCGATTTCGTTCGCGGCGCTGATCGCCGCGCAGGTGTCCATCGTGCGGATGTTTGGCCTGGGTCTCACGTTGGCAGTACTGATGGACGCCACCCTGGTGCGCATGCTGCTGGTTCCCGCGTTCATGCACGTGTTGGGCCGCGCCAATTGGTGGGCCCCGCATCCTGTGGCCTGGTTGCGCGGTCATGTCAGGATCAGTAAGGCACGCCCGCAGACCGAGGCAAACGGATAACTCAGCGCCTCGGTGCGCCGAGCGCCTGTTAGCGGCATGCCAGCCGCGGTGCGGCGCACGCGTGAAGATTCCCCACCGGAGCGTTGACGCGCCGAAGAGTCTTATCACCACTCGTACGCGGGACTAATGTGTCCTTTTGTCGGCAGTCTCGAACTTAGAGTCGGACGACAGGAGTAAAACGATGAACATCACCACTGTCGCGATATCGGCAGTAGCAACTATGGCAACGGCAGCAGGCATCGGCATCGCCGCCCCACCAACCTCCTCCGGCGACAATTATCCCGTCATCCAGAAATTCGGCACAGAGGAGACCCTCGTCGACAATGGGGGCGCCATTGTGCAGGGCTGGACGGTCAGCAACCTCCAACCCAGTACGGACAGCATCAACTACCCGGTACGCGGAAAGCTTTGGGAAGCCACCGCCACCGACAGAGCCATCGCAGGCACCGTTGTACCCTTCCCCATGCACCTGAACGCCCGCGCCCCGAGCGGCCAGAACTACCCAAACTTGGCCTGGGTCGCCGCCCCCAACGCATTCCAGACGGGCAATATTGGGCAAGGCCAGGAACGCACGGGCAAGGTCTACTTCGACGTTACCGGCCAGGATCCCGACGGTGTGGTGTACATCACCGCAGCCCGAGACCTGCTCTTCTGGGTGAAATAGTCCACGCCGCCAGACCATTTCAGAGCAGCCGACGGGACCCTCACCGGATGGCGACGAGCTTCCCGTCAGGTCATGATCACTGGACCATCGCTCCTGTTGGGCTGACTGCGCGCGACTTCGGGTTAACGCCGGAACACGCGGCGGTCGGCGGATGCCGATCCGCAATGAGAACCAAGTTCGATGACACGGATCTCGCCGGTGGCGCCGTCCACTTCGACAACCGATCCACCCGGAAGACGCCTCGAGGCACCGTTAGCGTTGACGACGCACGCAACGCCGAACTCTCGTGCTACCACAGCCGCGTGTGACATCGGACCACCGAGATCGGTCACTACAGCGGCGGCATATGCGAAGGCAGGCGTGTACCCGACGTCGGTGACCTCAGCGACGAGAATCTCACCTGGCTGAAGGTCGTCGATTGTCTCCGGACGCACGATGCGCACGCAACCACGGACTCGTCCGCCGCCGATGCCGCGGCCATACATGGTCTCGCCGACGGTGAGTACCGTCACCGATGTGTCTGCCGGCCGCCAGAGTCCGGAGAAAGCTACCGGCGGGAAAACCGCAGCCAGCGAACGTTGCTCGGCGCGACGCCGCGCCACTACGTCAGAGACATTGGACGGCAACGAGTTTAGCTCATCGACGAGCAGATAGAATATGTCGTCTCGGGTCTCCAAGACGCCGGCGCCGGTGAGTCTGCGCCCGTACTCGCGCAGCATCAGGCGCAACACCCAGATGGCACGAATCACCTTATCGCGACGCGCTTCACGGTCTCGCAGTTGCCAGGCGGCGAGCATGGCAATCGGGCGGGCCAGGATCGGGATCCGTGGATTTTTGGCTATCAAAGGTGCTGGGGTACCCAGCGACTTAGCCACCATGCTGATAAAGAGTTCAGGGTTGTCCGCGTAGGTGCTCGACTGCATCTCCGCTTCGGCCGGACCGCGATGCCCGACAGATGCCAACTCAGCGGCGAAAGCGGCGTAGAACTCGGGTGCCTTCTCATGCAGCGCGTCAAGGTGCTCGCCGGGCTCGCTCAGGAGTTTTGTCACGACGGGATCGCGTTGCGCCAGAGCCACCAATCGGCGTACCGCACAAAGCGATTGCGCGCTCGCCAGACGCGGCCCAGTCATCGGCGTAATGTCGTGTCCGGTCAAACGACGCAGGAAAAAGCCGTAGGCCGTGCACAACAAGATCGATGCCGACGCCAGAACCCAGCCGTGAACGATATGGTCGCGCGCCAAAGCGATCTGGCTGAGCAGCCGCTGGTCGCTCACTTCTGTGAAGTCTTGGCCAACAGATCGTTCCAACCGGTCGATATCGGCTAAGAGATCTTTGGTGTCGCGGGCCGATCCGGCGCTGATCCCTACGAATTTGGCACCATATATTAAGATGTCGCGCAGTTGTCCTGTGGCGCTACGGGATTCGCGTGGGGGACGCTCCGCGCCGAACAGCGGAATGGCGGCGATCGTGGGACCGAAGAACTGCCTGAGTATCGTTGATGTATTGGCGAACGGCACGATTTCGGCCATAAAGTGCACGGAGGTCACTCCTCCATACAGTCGGTGCGCAAATACTCCGATGGTTCGCAACGCCATCTCACGCTGCACCACCCCCCCGGGCCGCAGCGTCGCGGCGATCCTCACACCACCAGCGCGCACGCCCCGTACCGTTACCGACGCGGACGACGGTGAGAAAGGTCCGGGGAGCGCCTCGGCCAGGTTCGTCGCGACGAATGTTGGAAAGCGCGGGTCGATCGGGGTATCGAACTCGCCGTTGCCGCTCTCGGGCCCGGCCGGCACTGGCACAACTCCGTCGACCGCGGCGCACTCGACCGCCGGGATGCTCTCAACACGGCCCACTCGCCACGGCATCGATATCGTTCTCCCGCCGATGGATAGCCGTCCGCGCACCGCGAGTCCGAAATCAGCAGCACATTCCTGTGCGCTCCAAACCGGATCGAATCCCCATGCATTTTGCAGCCGCGTGGTGTCCATCAATGAAAAGTTCGGTGGCAGAACCCATTCAGGCCCTGGCCATCCGGCGAGCGCACGACGCAGCACCCCGAGACGAAGTCGCACCAGCGGCCGTCCGATCGTCGCCGCCAACTCCTTGAGCGTCAGAACCCCGGTCGCGGCAAGGTTGACGGCGCCACTTTCGACGGAGTCGTCGAGGACCGCGCGGACCAAGAGTCGATGCATGTCATCGGTGTGCACCACCTGCACCGGGCGGTCCCCGAATCCCGCGACCTCGACCAGTATCGGGGCGGCCAACAATCGGAGCACGGCATTGTCTACTTCGCGACCCAGCACCAAAGCCGAACGCACCGTTACCCATTCGACACCAGCGTTGGCGATCATCGTCTCGACAGGTGGAGCCTGGACCTCATCCTCGGTCAATGGAGCGGTCCGGTCCGGACGGTTGCCGTAGACTTGTGCAGACGAGACGAATACGATCCGCCGAGAGCCAGAGATCGTCATCGCATCAAGGAGATTGGCCGTGCCGTCGACATTGACATCGTCGGCCAACTGACGGTCGGAGCCGGAGCTGACCGCCGAAGCGCAGTGGACGACAGCCTCGGCGCCTATGATGGCACGCCGGACTGCTGTCGCATCGCGGATATCGGCTTCCGTGAAATCCATTGTCATAGGCCAGCTGTCGGGACGCCGACGGGCCAGGCCGACCACGTTGTGGCCCGCGTTGTGCAGCCTAGACGCGACTCCACGACCAACAATGCCGCCGGCTCCGGTTACGACGATCTTCATCGGGCGACCCGCTGCCTAGTCACTGCTGACTCGAGTATTTATCGGTAACGTGTTTGACCAACGCTTCAACATCCATGTTGTCGATTGAAGCGGGCGTGGGAATTTCGGCTTCCGTTGTCACTGCCGGTTCAGGTGAATCAGCCAGACCCAGCAGCGTATCTAGAATCCCGGCTTCTTGCAGCCGCGAAATAGGTATCGACGTCAAGATCTGGCGAACGGCTTCCTCACTAACCCCCGGATCGCCGTTCGTGTCGGCGCCTTGGAAGTTGTGCAGTAGGTGGCGGGCTACTGCGGTGGGGGTGGGGTAGTCGAAGATCAGGGTGGGTGAGAGGGGCAGCCCGGTGGTGGTTTTCAGGCGGTTGCGCAGCTCGACAGCGGTCAGTGAGTCAAACCCGAGGTCTTGGAAGGTTTTGTCGGGATCGACGTCATCGTCGCCGGGGCCGCCCAGCACAATCGCCACCTGCGAACACACCACCTGGCGCAGCAGGTTGTGCTGCTCGACCGGGGACAACCCACCCAGCCGCTGGGCCAGCGCCGAGACCGACGCGGCGGCGTCGTTGTCGACCAGCCGGCGCACCGGCCCGCGCACCAGCCC